>NZ_JBJGYR010000034.1:0-45347 GCF_054050095.1 Geodermatophilus sp. SYSU D01105 | reverse complement strand
TTGATCCCGCCCTCGCGGTAGTGCAGGTCGGTGTGGCAGACCCCGCACGCCTGGATGTCGACGACCGCCTCACCCGGGCCGGGGTCGGGCACGATGATCGTCTCGACGGTGACCGGAGCACCCTTGCCGCGGGCGACGACGCCCCTCACCTGGTGGGCCATGGTGATCTCCTCTCGTGGGGGTGTGCGGACGGGGCGCAGCGGCCTGTCTGAAGGGCCCGCCGCGGGCCGGTGCGCGGTGCGGCAGCGAGGTCCTCCCGCGGCACCCCTTGACCCTGTCCCGCGCCAACCCTACGGTGTTGCACGACTGATATACCAGTCTTAGTCACTGTTTCATGACAGAAGGGACTGCGGCATGGTCCTCCAGGTTGACCGGGCCCCTGTGGCCCCCGTCGCGGACCGCGTGCTCGACCGGTCGCTGGCCGACACCGACCCGGAGGTGTCCGCCGCGATCTCCGCCGAGCTGACCCGGCAGCAGACCACGCTGGAGATGATCGCCAGCGAGAACTCCGCGCCGGTGGCCGTCATGCAGGCCCAGGGTTCGGTGTTGACCAACAAGTACGCCGAGGGCTACCCGGGTCGGCGCTACTACGGCGGCTGCGAGCACGTCGACGTCGTGGAGCAGCTGGCCATCGACCGGCTCAAGGCGCTGTTCGGCGCCGAGTACGCCAACGTGCAGCCGCACTCGGGCGCGCAGGCCAACGCCGCGGCGATGTCGGCCCTGCTGGAGCCCGGCGACACCATCCTGGGGCTCGACCTGGCCCACGGGGGTCACCTGACCCACGGGATGAAGCTCAACTTCTCCGGCAAGCTCTACGACGTCGCCGCCTACCACGTGGGCCGTGAGGACCACCGGGTCGACATGGCCGAGGTGGAGGAGCTGGCGCGGGAACGGCGGCCCAAGCTCATCGTCGCCGGCTGGTCGGCCTACCCCCGCCACCTGGACTTCCCCGAGTTCCGCCGGATCGCCGACGAGGTCGGGGCCCACCTGATGGTGGACATGGCGCACTTCGCCGGACTCGTCGCCGCCGGGCTGCACCCCTCGCCGGTGCCGCACGCGCACGTGGTCACCTCCACCACTCACAAGACCCTGGGCGGACCGCGCGGTGGGGTCATCCTGGCCACCGCGGACCTGGCGAAGAAGTTCAACTCGTCGGTCTTCCCGGGCCAGCAGGGGGGACCCCTGGAGCACGTGATCGCCGCCAAGGCGGTGGCCTTCAAGCTGGCCGGGGAGCCGGCCTTCCGCGAGCGCCAGGAGCGCACCCTCGCCGGCGCCAGGATCCTGGCCGACCGGTTGCTGGCCGCCGACTCCCGCGCGGCGGGCATCGACGTGGTCAGTGGCGGGACCGACGTCCACCTCGTCCTGGTGGACCTGCGGGAGTCGGCGCTCGACGGCCGGCAGGCCGAGGACCGGCTGCACTCGATCGGCATCACCGTCAACCGCAACGCCGTGCCCTTCGACCCGCGCCCGCCGATGGTCAGCTCCGGGGTGCGCATCGGTACGCCTGCGCTGGCCGCGCGTGGCTTCGACCTCGACGACTTCGCCGAGGTGTCCGACGTGATCGCGGCCGCGCTGCGGCCCACGGCGGCCGACGAGGAGCTCGCCGGACTCCGCGCGCGGGTGACCCGGCTGGCCGCCCGGCACCCGCTCTACCCCGACCTGACGGAGGACCTGCGATGAGCCCCCGCACGCCCGGCGCGGACCTGCCGGAGCACCCGGACGCCCTGTGGCGCGACGCCGAGCCGAAGCGCTCCTACGACGTGGTGATCGTCGGCGGCGGCGGGCACGGCCTGGCCACCGCGCACTACCTCGCCAAGAACCACGGCATCACCGACGTCGCGGTGCTGGAGAAGGGCTGGCTGGCCGGAGGCAACATGGCCCGCAACACCACGATCATCCGGTCCAACTACCTGTGGGACGAGAGCTCGGCCATCTACGAGCACGCGCTGAAGCTGTGGGAGGGGCTCGAGGAGGACCTCGGCTACCCGATCCTGTTCAGCCAGCGCGGCGTGCTCAACCTCGCCCACACGCTGCAGGACGTCCGCGACAGCGTGCGCAGGGTCGAGGCCAACAAGCTCAACGGCGTCGACGCCGAGTGGCTGGAGCCCGACGAGGTCCGCAAGATCTGCCCGGTCGTCAACACGTCGACCGACATCCGCTACCCCGTCCTGGGGGCGACGTACCAGCCGCGGGCCGGCATCGCCAAGCACGACTACGTGGCCTGGGGCTTCGCCCGCCGGGCCGACGAGGCCGGCATCGACCTCATCCAGGACTGCGAGGTCACGGGGTTCGTCACCGACGGCAACCGGGTCACCGGGGTGCAGACCACCCGCGGCACCATCGGCGCCGGCCGGGTCGCCCTGTGCGCGGCCGGCCACACCTCCGTGCTCACCGATCTGCTCGGCATCCGCGTGCCGGTGCAGAGCCACCCGCTGCAGGCGCTGGTCTCCGAACTGCTCGAGCCGGTGCACCCGACCGTGGTCATGTCCAACGCCGTGCACGTGTACGTCTCCCAGGCGCACAAGGGCGAGCTGGTCATGGGCGCCGGTGTCGACTCCTACAACGGCTACGGCCAGCGCGGCGCCTTCCACGTCATCGAGCGTCAGATGGCCGCCGCCGTCGAACTGTTCCCGGTGTTCGCGCGGGCGCACCTGTTGCGCACGTGGGGCGGCATCGTCGACGTCAGCCCCGACGCCTCGCCGATCGTGGGCCGCACGCCCTACGACAACCTCTACCTCAACTGCGGCTGGGGCACCGGTGGCTTCAAGGCCACGCCCGGCATCGGCTGGGCCCTCGCGCACACCATCGCCCACGACGAGCCCCACCCGTCCGTGGCGCCCTTCACCCTCGACCGCTTCGTCACCGGCGCGCTCGTCGACGAGCACGGCGCGGCCGCCGTGGCCCACTGAGACCCGGGGAGTCCTCCGTGCAACTCATCGCATGCCCGTGGTGCGGCCCCCGCGAGGAGGTCGAGTTCTCCTACGGCGGCCAGGCCCACGTCGCCTACCCGGACGACCCCGGGGCCCTCTCCGACGAGGAGTGGGCGCACTACGTCTTCTTCCGCGAGAACCCCAGGGGCCGCTTCGCCGAGCGCTGGAACCACAGTGCCGGCTGCCGCCGCTGGTTCAACGCGATCCGGGACACCGCCACCTACCGCTTCGAGCGCGTCTACCGCCTCGACGACCCCAAGCCGGGCGTGACCGAGCTCGCGCGGTCGCGCGAGGAGAGGACAGCCCCGTGACGAGCACCTCCCGCACGGCCGAGGGCGGCCGCATCGACCGCGCCACCCTCCTCGAGTTCACCTTCGACGGGCAGGCCCTCACCGGCCACCCCGGTGACACCCTGGCCTCGGCGCTGCTCGCCAACGGCCGGCACCAGGTCGCCACCAGCATCAAGCTGGGCCGGCCCCGCGGCATCGCCGCGGCCTGGGCCGAGGACCCGGGCGGCCTCGTGCAGGTCGAGGAGCCCTTCCCCGAGCCGATGCTGCTGGCCAGCACGCTGGAGCTGTACGACGGGCTGGTCGCCCACGGGCTGCCGGGGCAGGGCCGCCTCGCCGACGTCCCCGACTCCGCCCGCTACGACGCGGTCCACTCCCACGTCGACGTGCTGGTCGTCGGCGCCGGTCCCACGGGGCTGGCCGCCGCACTCACCGCTGCCCGCGCCGGGGCCCGCGTCGCGCTCGTGGACGAGCAGTCCGAGGCCGGCGGCTCCCTGCTGTCTGGCACCGATCGGCTCGACGGCGCCCCGGCGCCGGACTGGGTCGCCGCGGCGGTCGCCGAGCTGGCCGGCTCCCCGGAGGTGCTGCACCTGCAGCGCACCACCGCCTTCGGCAGCTACGACGACGGCTTCGTCCTGGCCCTCGAGCGCCGGACCGACCACCTCGGCACGGCCGCGCCCAAGCACCTGTCCCGCCAGCGGGTGTGGCGGTTCCGAGCCCGCTCGGTCGTCGTCGCGACGGGGGCGCACGAGCGCCCGGTCGTCTTCGCCGACAACGACCGTCCGGGCACCATGCTCGCCGGTGCCGCCCGGACGTTCCTGAACCGCTACGGCGTGCTGCCCGGCCGCGAGGCGGTCGTCTTCACCACCAACGACAGCGCCTACGACGCCGCGCTCGACCTGTCCCGCGCGGGCGTGCGGGTGCAGGCGGTCGTCGACGCCCGGCCGGAGGGCTCGCCGCGCCGGCGCGAGGAGTGCGAGCAGGCAGGCATCCGCGTCCTGTCCGGTGCCGTCGTGACCGGCACGCAGGGCGTCGACCGGGTCACGCACGCCCTCGTCGCCCCGTTCGCGGACGGCGAGGTCGGCGCCGCCAGCGCGATCGGCTGCGACCTGCTCCTGGTCAGCGGGGGCTGGAACCCCGCGGTGCACCTGTTCAGCCAGTCCCGCGGCCGGCTTCGCTACGACGAGACGCTGGGGGCCTTCCTGCCCGGTGAGGAGCTCGAGGGCCTGTCGGTCGCCGGCTCCGCCGCGGGCGTGCTCGACCTGGCCGGGTGCCTCGCCGACGGGCAGCGCGTGGCCCGAGCGGCGCTGTCGGCCCTGGGGATCGAGCCGGCGGGCGAGGACCGGCTGCCCTCCGCGCCGGCGCCCGCCGCCCTCGCCGCGCCGCTGGTGCTGTGGCGGGTGCCGGACACCACCGGCGCCGAGGGGAGCACCTCCTTCGTCGACCTGCAGCGCGACGCGACGGTCGCCGACATCGTCCGCGCGGTCGGCGCCGGCCTGCGCTCGATCGAGCACGTCAAGCGGTACACGACGATCGGGACGGCGCATGACCAGGGCAGGACCTCGGGCGTCCTCACCTCGGGGATCGTCGCCGAGCTGCTCGGCGTCCCGGTGCAGGACACCGGGACGACGACGTTCCGGCCGCCCTACACCCCGGTCGCCTTCGCCGCGCTGGCCGGCCGGGACCGCGGTCGGCTCTTCGACCCCGAGCGGGTCACCGCCCTGCACGACTGGCACGCAGCGGCGGGGGCGGTCTTCGAGGACGTCGGACAGTGGAAGCGGCCCCGCTACTACCCGCAGCCCGGGGAGGACATGGAGGCCGCCGTCCTCCGGGAGTGCGCTGCGGCCCGGACCGGCGTCGGGATCCTCGACGGCTCCACCCTCGGCAAGATCGACGTCCAGGGCCCGGACGCCGCCGTCCTCCTGGACCGGCTCTACACCAACCTGATGAGCAGCCTGAAGGTCGGCTCGGTCCGCTACGGCGTCATGTGCGGCGTCGACGGCATGGTCATCGACGACGGCACCGTGCTGCGCCTGGCCGAGGACCGCTTCCTCGTCCTCACCACCACCGGCGGCGCGGCGAAGGTCCTCGACTGGATGGAGGAGTGGGCCCAGACCGAGTGGCCGGACCTGCGGGTCCACTGCACCTCGGTCACCGAGCAGTGGGTCACCTTCCCCGTCGTCGGTCCCCGCTCCCGCGACGTCGTCGGCGCCGTGTTCCCCGGCGTGGACGTCACCAACGAGGCCTTCCCGTTCATGACCTGGCGGGACACCACCCTCGAGGGCGTGCCCGTCCGGCTGGCGCGGATCAGCTTCTCCGGCGAGCTGGCCTTCGAGGTCTACGTCAACCCCTGGTACGCGGTCGCGGTGTGGGAGCGGCTGCTCGAGGCCGGCCGCCCGTACGGCATCACGCCCTACGGCACGGAGACCATGCACGTCCTCCGCGCCGAGAAGGGCTACCCGATCATCGGGCAGGACACCGACGGCACGGTCACCCCGCACGACCTCGGCATGGCCTGGGCGGTGTCGAAGAAGAAGCCGGACTTCGTCGGCAAGCGGAGCTTCTCGCGGCAGGCCAACGCCGACCCGCTGCGCAAGCAGCTGGTCGGGCTGCTGCCCCTGGACCGGCAGACCGTGCTGCCGGAGGGCTCGCAGATCGTCGAGTTCCGCGCCGACGGCCAGCTGCCACCGCCGCCGGTCCCGATGCTCGGCCACGTCACCTCCAGCTACCGCAGCGCCGAGCTCGAGCGCCCGTTCGCCCTCGCCCTGGTCAAGGGCGGCCGGGAGCGCATCGGCCAGACCGTCCACGTCCCCGTCAACGGCACCCTCGTCCCGGTCGAGGTCACCGGCTCGGTGCTGGTCGATCCGGAAGGAGCCCGTCGCGATGGCTGAGCTGCTGCGCACGCACCCGCTCGAGGCGTGGAGCAGCGCCTTCGAGCGCCTGCCCGACACCGTCGGCATCGCCGCCGAACCGTTCGTCGCGATGGTCGACGTCCGGCTCGGCACCGTCGGCGCCGAGGCGGCGGCGGCGCTGGGCGTCGACCTGCCGACGGCTCCCAACACCTGGGTGCCGACCGGTACCGGGCGCGCCGTCTGGCTCGGCCCCGACGAGTGGCTGCTCACCAGCACCACCGAGTCCCCGGAGGACCTCGAGGCCCGGGTCCGCGCCGCCGTCCGGCCGCTCGGTGGGTCCGCGACCGACGTCTCCGCGCAGCGGATCGGCCTCCGGCTGACCGGTGCCCGGGTGCGCGACGTCCTGGCCAAGGGCTGCTCGATCGACCTGCACCCGCGGGTGTTCGGCCGGGGGAGCAGCGCGCAGACCACGCTGGGCCAGGCGGGCGTCGTCCTGCTGGGCCTGTCCGACACCGGCGACGACCTCGTCGTCCTCGTCCGTTCGTCCTTCGCCGGCTACCTCGCCGACTGGCTGCTCGACGCGGCCCTCGAGTTCACGACCACCCCCACCCACGACCGCTGATGAAGGACCCCTCTGCCCCCCCGCCCCTCACAGGCTCGCGGCGGGACCCTGCAGAGGGGCCGACCGTGATCTTCTAGCAGTCAGGAGCAGAGCAATGTCCAGCACCCCTCGTGTGGTCATCATCGGAGCGGGGATCGTCGGCGCCAACCTGGCCGACGAGCTGACCGCCCGTGGCTGGGACCGCGTCACCGTGGTCGACCAGGGGCCCCTCCCGCTGACCGGGGGGTCCACGTCGCACGCGCCCGGGCTGGTCTTCCAGACCAACCCCTCCAAGACGATGACCGCCTTCGCGAGCTACACCGTCGAGAAGCTGCTGAGCATCGACGTCGACGGCGCCTGGTGCTTCAACCAGGTCGGCGGCCTCGAGGTGGCCACCACGCCGGAGCGGCTCGCCGACCTGCACCGCAAGCAGGGCTGGGCCACCTCCTGGGGTGTCGAGGCGCAGGTGGTCGACGTCGACGAGTGCGTGCGTCTGCACCCCCTGGTCGACCGTGACCGGATCCTCGGCGGCCTGCACATCCCCTCCGACGGCCTGGCCAAGGCGTCCCGGGCGGTCGTCGCCCTGGCCCGCCGCGCCGAGGCGCGGGGCGCCCGCTTCCAGGGCTCGACCCGGGTGACCGGCATCGAGGAGGCCGGCGGCCGGGTCACCGGCGTCCGCACCCCGGACGGCGTCATCCCCGCCGACCTCGTCGTCTCCTGCGCCGGTTTCTGGGGCCAGGAGCTCGGCGCCATGGTCGGGATGGACGTCCCCCTGCTCCCGCTGGCCCACCAGTTCGTCTGGACCGGCCAGGTGCCCGACCTCGTCGGCCGCAACGACGAGCTCAGCGAGGCGAGCTTGCCCATCCTGCGTCACCAGGACCAGGACCTCTACTACCGGGAGCGCGCCGACCGCCTCGGGATCGGCTCCTACGCCCACCGGCCGATGCCCGTGGACCTGCGCGAGCTGCCCCAGGGCGACGGCGTCCGGGAGTCGTCGATGCCCTCCATGCTGCCCTTCACCGAGGAGGACTTCGCGCCGGCCTGGGAGCAGAGCCAGCTGCTGCTGCCCTCGCTGCGCTCGTCGAAGATCGACAACGGCTTCAACGGGGTCTTCTCGTTCACGCCGGACGGCGGCCCGCTGATCGGGGAGTCGCGGGACGTGGCCGGCTTCTGGATCGCCGAGGCGGTCTGGGTGACCCACTCGGCCGGGGTGGCCCGCTCGGTGGCCCAGCTCCTCGTCGACGGCCGCAGCGAGGTCGACCTGCACGGCTGCGACGTGCACCGCTTCGAGGACGTCCAGCTCGCGCCGGAGTACGTCAGGGAGACCTCGCAGCAGAACTTCGTCGAGGTCTACGACGTGGTCCACCCGCTGCAGCCGCGGCTGTCCCCGCGCGACCTGCGGGTCAGCCCCTTCCACGCGCGGCAGCAGGAACTCGGCGCGGTCTTCCTCGAGGCCGCCGGCTGGGAGCGGCCGCACTGGTACGAGGCCAACGCCGCCCTGGTGGACGAGCTGCCCGCGGAGTGGGTGCCGCCGGAGCGCGACGCGTGGGCCGGGCAGTTCTGGTCCCCGATCGCGGCGGCCGAGGCGTGGCGGACCCGCACCGCCGTGGCCCTGTACGACATGACGCCGCTCAAGCGGCTCGAGGTCAGCGGCCCCGGGGCCCTCGACCTCCTGCAGCGGCTGACGACGGGCGAGATGGACAAGTCGGTCGGGTCGGTGACCTACACGCTGGCCCTCGACGAGGCCGGCGGCATCCGCAGCGACCTCACCGTCGCCCGGCTGGGCGAGCAGCTGTTCCAGATCGGGGCCAACGGTCCGCTCGACCTCGACCACCTCCTCCGCGAGGCGCCGGACGACGGCAGCGTGCAGGTCCGCGACGTCACCGGCGGCACCTGCTGCATCGGCCTGTGGGGCCCGCGGGCCCGCGACCTGGTGCAGCGGGTCAGCGCCGACGACTTCACCAACGACGGGCTGAGGTACTTCCGCGCCAAGCGCGCCCGGATCGGCGGCGTGCCGGTGACGGCGATGCGGCTGTCCTACGTCGGCGAGCTCGGCTGGGAGATCTACACCAGCGCCGACAACGGCCGGCGGCTGTGGGACGTGCTGTGGCGCGCCGGCCAGGACCTCGGCGTCATCGCCGCGGGCCGAGCCGCCTTCAACAGCCTCCGGCTGGAGAAGGGCTACCGCGCCTGGGGTCACGACATGACCACCGAGCACGACCCCTACGAGGCCGGTCTCGGCTTCGCCGTCCGCAGGCAGAAGGCGGCCGACTTCGTCGGGAGAGAGGCCCTCGCCGGGAAGGGGGAGGACACGGTGGACCGCCGGCTGTCCTGCCTGACGATCGACGACGGGCGCAGCGTCGTCCTCGGCCACGAGCCGGTCCTCGTCGACGGCCGTCCGGCCGGATACGTGACCAGCGCGGCCTTCGGGCACACCGTCGGCCGGCCGGTCGCCTACGCCTGGCTGCCGGCCTCGGCGACCGTCGGGACGAGGGTCGAGATCGAGTACTTCGGCACCCGCATCCCCGCCACCGTCGCCGCCGAACCGCTCGTCGACCCCGAGATGACCCGGATCCGAGGCTGAGGTGCCGGTGGACCGCCGCGGCCGTCCCCGCGCTCCTGCAGCACACGGTCGCCTCCGCGCGCGGTCGGTGGGTCGGAGGACCCGATGACGGGCACGGCGGTGGCGGCCCCCACGATCGCGGGCAGCGGCCACTCGACCCACCCCCTCAACCGGGTCCTCCGCGCCGGCCGGCCCCTGGTCTGCGGCATCCTCAACGTCACGCCTGACTCCTTCTCCGACGGGGGGCTGTTCGACGACCTCGAACGGGCCGTCGAGCACGGCCGCCGGCTGGCGGCCGAGGGCGCCGACCTCATCGACGTCGGCGGCGAGTCGACCCGGCCGGGGTCGCGTCCGCCGACCCTCGCCGAGGAGCTCGACCGCGTCGTCCCGGTGGTCGAGGCCCTCACGCGGCAGGTCCCCGTGCCGCTGTCGGTGGACACCTCCCGGCCGGAGGTGATGAGAGCGGCGGTGGCCGCCGGCGCGAGCATGGTCAACGACGTCCGAGCGCTCCGGCGGCCGGGTGCCCTGGAGGCCGCGGCGCGGCTGGGCGTACCGGTGTGCCTCATGCACATGCAGCGCTCGCCGGAGACCATGCAGGCGGACCCGCGCTACCGGGACGTCGTCCCCGAGGTGCGCGCCTTCCTCGCCGCCCGCATCGCTGCCTGTCTCGACGCCGGCGTCCGCCCCGAGCACGTCGTGGTCGACCCGGGGTTCGGGTTCGGCAAGACGCTGGCGCACAACGTCGCGCTGCTCGCGTCGCTCGACGCGTTCACCGGCCTGGGGGTGCCGGTCATGGTGGGGCTGTCCCGCAAGTCGGTGCTCGGCCAGCTGACCGGACGGAGCGTGGGGGACCGGCTGCCCGGCTCACTGGCCGCGGCGCTCGTCGCGGTCCAGCGCGGAGCGTCCGTGCTGCGCGTGCACGACGTCGCGGCCACGCGCGACGTCCTGGCGGTCCTGGACGCCGTCGACGCGGCCTGCCGGCCCTGAGGGGGTCCCCTAGATCACCTCGCGGATCGTCCTCTCGAAGCCGAGGACGTGCTCGCGGGCGAGGTCGTCGGCCCGGTCGGCGTCGCCGGCGGCGATCGCCCGCAGCAGCTCCACGTGTTCCCGGACGTGCACGTCGACCGTGGGGAGCCGATCGAGGAACAGGCAGAAGATCCGCGTCGCCAGGTTGTCGTAGCGGATCAAGACGTCCTCCAGGTGCGGGTTCCCCGCGGCCCGGTAGATCGCCCGGTGCACGGCGAGGTCCCAGCGCATGAGCTCGGTCCGGTCGACCCGGGTGACGTCGAGCTGCTCGATGTGCGCGGCCAGCTCCTCGAGGTCCGGCTGCGCCGTCCGGGGAGCGCGTTCGGCGGCCCGGCGGGCGGCCAGCGGCTCCAGCTGGGCGCGGATGTCGGAGATGTGCGCCAGGTCGGAGATGTCCATGCCCGTGGCGAACGTGCCGCGCCGCGGGTAGGACACCACGAGCCGGTCGCCCTCCAGCCGCTTGAGCGCCTCGCGGACCGGTGTCCGGCCCACGCCCAGGTCCTTGGCCAGCTCGTCGTCGTCGATCGGGTCGCCCGGACGGATGTCGAGCATGATCAGCCGGTCCCTGATCGCCACGTAGGCCCTGTCCGCCAGGGACGTGGCGGCCGACGGGTCGAGGTCCAGGGGAGCGAGGGTCACCAACAGATCGTACGGGTTGGTGGCCAACAGGTCTTGCCTCGTCAGAGGGATCGACATACCGTCACCATACATCTGATATACCAATCGTGTACCTCGTTCGCCGTTGGCGTGCGACCCGGCAGCGGGAGAGGGAGGCACCGGTGACCATCAGCGCCTTCGACCTGTTCACGGTGGGCATCGGCCCGTCCAGCTCCCACACCGTCGGGCCCATGCGGGCCGCCGCTTGCTTCGTCACGCGACTGTCCGAGGAGGGGCTGCTCGGGCAGGTGGCCGGCGTCCGGTGCGAGCTGTTCGGCTCGCTCGGTGCGACCGGGCGCGGCCACGGCAGCGTCCCGGCCGTCGTCCTCGGCCTGGAGGGGGAGCAGCCCGACGTCGTCGACCCGCTCGCGGCCCGGCCGCGGGTCGAGGCCATCCGCCGGGAGGGCGAGCTGCGACTGGCCGGCGAGCACCCGATCGCCTTCTCGGTGGACGACGACGTCGTGCTCCACCGGCGCAGACGGCTGCAGTTCCACAGCAATGGGATGCTCTTCACGGCGCTCGACCCCGACGGTGCCGAACTGCGCCGCCGCAAGTACTACTCGGTGGGCGGCGGCTTCGTCCTCGACGAGGACGAGGCCGGCACCCCGGTGGTCGTCGAGGACCCCACGCCGGTGCGCCACCCCTTCCGCACCGGCGAGGAGTTGCTGGCCCGCACCCGCGAGACCGGGCTGCGGATCAGCGACGTGATGCTGGCCAACGAGCTCGCGTGGCGCAGCGAGGCCGAGGTCCGCGCCGGCCTGCTGCACATCTGGTCGGTGATGCAGGAGTGCGTGGAGCGCGGCACCCGGACCACCGGCGTCCTGCCCGGCGGGCTGAGGGTCCGCCGGCGCGCGGCCGCTCTGCACGCCCAGCTGGCGAGCCACCCGGACGAGGGCGACCCGCTGCGCGCCATGGAGTGGGTGACCCTCTACGCCCTGGCGGTCAACGAGGAGAACGCCGCCGGCGGGCGGGTGGTCACCGCGCCGACCAACGGCGCCGCCGGCATCGTGCCCGCGGTCCTGCACTACTACCGCGACTTCGTCGACTCCTGCTCGGAGGACGGGGTGGTGCGGTTCCTGCTCACCGCTGCGGCGATCGGCCTGCTGTTCAAGGAGAACGCCTCCATCTCCGGAGCCGAGGTGGGCTGCCAGGGCGAGGTCGGGTCGGCCTGCTCAATGGCGGCCGCCGGCCTGGCCGAGGTCCTCGGGGGGACGCCGGAGCAGGTGGAGAACGCCGCCGAGATCGGCATCGAGCACAACCTCGGCCTCACCTGCGACCCGGTCGGCGGGCTGGTGCAGATCCCCTGCATCGAGCGCAACGCGGTCGGCTCGGTCAAGGCCATCACCGCGGCCCGGATGGCCGTGCGCGGGGACGGCCGGCACCACGTCCCGCTGGACAAGGCCATCAAGACGATGCGCGAGACCGGCGCGGACATGAAGGACAAGTACAAGGAGACCGCCCGTGGCGGGCTGGCGCTCAACATCGTCGAGTGCTGAGGAGGCACCCGTGTCGCACCCCTTCACCCTCACGTTGAGCTGCCAGGAGCGCCCGGGCATCGTCCACGCGGTCAGCTCGTTCCTGTTCGAGCACGGCTGCGACATCGTCGAGCACCAGCAGTTCGACGACGCCGTGCGGGGCCAGTTGTTCCTGCGGACGGCGTTCGTCTGCTCGCAGGACACCGATGCCGCCCGGCTGTCGGCGGACTTCGCGGCGGTGGCCGACGAGTTCGGGATGTCCTACCAGGTCTGCGGCGACCAGCCGCAGCGCGTGCTCGTCATGGTCTCCAAGCTCGGCCACTGCCTCAACGACCTGGTCTTCCGCTGGCGGGCCGGCAGCCTCGGCGCCGAGCTGGTCGCCGTGGTCTCCAACCACGAGGACCTGCGCCCGATGGCGGAGGCGGCAGGGCTGCCGTTCCACCACGTGCCCGTGACGCCGGGGACCAAGCGGGAGGCCGAGGAGCGGCTGCTCGAGCTGGTCGACGAGCACCGCGCCGACCTGGTCGTGCTCGCCCGGTACATGCAGGTCCTCTCCGACGAGGCCTGCGTCGCCCTCCACGGCCGGGCGATCAACATCCACCACTCGTTCCTGCCCGGCTTCAAGGGCGCCAAGCCCTACCACCAGGCCTTCGACCGCGGCGTGAAGCTGGTCGGCGCGACCGCCCACTACGTGACCCCCGACCTCGACGAGGGGCCGATCATCGAGCAGGAGGTCATCCGCATCGACCACACCTACGACCCGCGCGCCCTGGCCACGGTGGGCCAGGACGCCGAGGCCCTGGCGCTGTCCCGGGCGGTGCGCTGGCACGGCGAGCGGCGGGTGCTGCTCAACGGCTCCAGCACGGTCGTCTTCCGGTGAACCGGCCGCTGGGCGTCTGACGCCGACCGCGAGCGGGCGGTGCCCGGAGTCGGTCACACCGCCCTGGGTGGCGTCACGGTCGCGATGAGGTGCGAGACCGCCCCGGCTCGGGTCCGGTCGGGCCGGACCGCAGGGTCACCCGGGGGCGTCGGCTCCGTCCGGGCCGCGCCCCTCGCTCTCCGGCCGCGGTCCCGAGGCCCGGGTGTCGCCGCGTTCGAGACGCTGACGGATCGCCGCGACGTTGAGCGCCAGGTCCTCGAGCGCCTCGACCGCGCGCGTGGCGAGCGCGAACGTGAGGTTCTCGCGTTGCTGCTCGGCGCTGGGCTCGCGGCCGCCCTGGGTGAGCTCGGAGCCCTCCCGCGGACGACGCGTCGCCTCCGCCCACGGGTCGTCGTCGCTGCGCGGACCGCCGAAGAGTTCGCGCAGCATCCGCTGCGCCAGCTCGAGGAACTCGCCGGGGTCGGGCCGGTCGGTCGCCATGGTCCCCTCCGCTCGTGTCACGCACGTCCCACGGAGCGGGGCCGGCCGTCCGCAGCGACGCGACCAACCTACGACCGCATCGCCGGCTCGTCAGCCCGTCCGCCACGGCCGGAGCTTGTGGGGGTTGCGCACCGCCCAGATGTGCTGCACGTAGCCACCCGCGACGTCGAACGCCAGCACGGCCACGGTCGCACCGTGCTCCTGGACGACGAGACCGGCCTGACCGTTGACCGTCCGCTCCAGCACGCTCAGGCCGGGTGACCGCTCCAGGATGCCGACGAGGAGGCGCGCGGTGTCCGCGGCGCCTCGGATCGGACGGAGCGCGGCGCTGACGACGCCACCGCCGTCGGCGATCGTCGTGGCACCGGGATCGAGGAGACCGACGAGGGCGTCGATGTCCTTGGCCTCCCACGCGTCCTTGAAGCGCCGGACGACCTCGGCCTGCTGGGTCGCCGGGGTCGCGGCGACCCGCGCTGCGCGGGTGCGGCGGCGAGCCGACGAGGCCAACTGACGGCATGCCGCCGGCGTGCGGCCGACGATCTCGGCCACGTCGGCGAAGGGGTAGCCGAAGACGTCGTGCAGGACGAGGGTGACGCGCTCGGCCGGGGTCATCGACTCGAGCACGACCAGGAAGGCCATGGTGATCGACTCGTCGAGGGTGACGCGGTCGGCCGGGTCGACCGAGGTGGCCACTGGGCGCCCGGCCATCCACTCGGTGCGGTCGGGCACCGGCTCGGGGATCCACTCGCCGACGTAGCGCTCCCGCCGGGCCCGTGCCGAACCGAGCAGGTCCAGGCAGGCGCGACTGGTCACCGTCGTCAGCCAGGCGCCGGGGGACTCGATGGCGTCCTGCTGGTGCCGGGACATGGCGTACCAGCGGGCGTAGGCCTCCTGGACGACGTCCTCCGCCTCGGCAAGGGAGCCCAGGAGCCGGTACGCGACGGCGATCAACCGGCGCCGCTCACCCAGGAGCACGCCGAGGGTCGGGTCGGACCGCTCGCCGCCCGGGCCCGCTGCGGTGGTCATGGTGCCGAGACCTCCCGTCGTGTCCGCCTCACCCTCCGACGACCCAGCCCTGCCGGATGTGAGGTCGCAGTCCCGCCTCACATCCGGGCGGGCTGGGTCGTCGGACCGGTGGAGGAGTTGGCAACGACCCGCGGAGGGGGATGTCGTCGTGGAACCGGTGAAGGTCGCCGTCGTCTACTACAGCGCCACAGGGACCGTCCAGGCCCTGGCACGAGCCGTCGCCGAGGGCGCGGAGAAGGCCGGTGCCGACGTGCGCCTCCGCAGGGTCGCCGAACACGCCGCACCGGAGGCGATCGGCGCCGACCCGGCCCGGGCCGCGCAGCCGGAGGGCGCCGCCGACGTGGCCCCGGCCGGCCTGGCGGACCTGGCCTGGGCCGACGCGGTGCTGCTCAGCACGCCCACCCGGTTCGGCAACCCGGCCAGCCAGCTCCTGGCGTTCCTCGACACCACCGGCAGGCTGTGGCGGGAGGGCGAGCTCGCCGACAAGGTGTACTCGGCCTTCACCGCCAGCACCACTGCCCACGGTGGGCAGGAGTCCACCCTCCTGACGCTGGGGACCGCCTTCTGTCACTGGGGCGGCATCATCGTGCCCCCGGGCTACACCGACCCCGTCCAGTTCCGGTCGGGCAACCCCTACGGCACCTCGCACGTGTCCGGGAACGGTCCACCCGACGACGTGGCCCTGGAGGCGGCCCGTCACCAGGCCCGGCGCGTCGTCGAGACCGCGGCCGCGCTCAAGGCCGGCCGCGCCGCCTGACCCGGCCGGCCCCCGGCCGCCGGACGGGACGCGAGTCGTGCCGGTGGTCGACGACGGCCATGATCGACGGGTGATCGACACCGAACTGCCGACGGCGCCGCCGGCCGACGAGCTGACCCGCGGGTTCGCCGCCTGCCTGGCCTCGGTGACCGAGGTGCCCGTGACCGAGCTGCCCCTGCCCGCCGGCGGCCTGCACGCGGCCCTCGGCGCCTGGCGGGCCTGGCTGGCCGGACACGGCTCCGGCCTGGTGCCGATCGCCGACCCCGTGCGATTCCAGTGGGCCGGGTGGTGGATCGCCGTGGTGGACGCCGCGGACGCCGGCCGGACCGGCGCACCCCAGGTCGCCGTCCTGGCCTTCGGCACGCCGCCGGGCGTCGTGCTCAGCCCGCAGGACCCCGCGCTCCTCGGCCGGGCCACCGCGGACCTGCCCCTCGCCGCCGCCTACGCGGTCGCCTCCCTCGACCCGGTGCTGCGGCCGGTGCCGGCCGTCCCCGGCCTGCACGGCACCGTCGAGGAACTGGCCGTCGCACCGGCCGCCGAGGCGCCGATGCAGCTGGTCGAGGTCGCCCGGGTCCGCGCCGGCCGGGGCCTGGACGGCGACCGGTACGCCGCCGGCGCCGGCACCTTCAGCCCCCGTGCCGACCACCGACCCGGCTACGACCTGACCCTGATGGCCGCGGAGGTCCTCGACGACCTGGCTGCGGCCGGATCCGCCGTCGACTTCGCCGCCACCCGGCGCAACGTCCTCACCCGCGGCCTGGACGTCAACGCGCTGGTCGGCCGCACCTTCCGCATCGGCGACGTGCTCTGCGAGGGCCGTCGGCTGTGCGAGCCCTGCATCCACCTGGACCGGCTCAGCGGGCCGGGCCTGCTGCGGCCGCTGATCCACCGGGGCGGCCTGCGCGTCGACGTCCTCACCGACGGGGAGATCCGGCGGGGGGCGCCGATCCGGCCCGCCTGACCCCCCGCCGAGGGGAGGCCGCGGGTCAGGCCGGCGTCCCGGGGGTCGGGGACCCGGCCAGCCACGCGGCGCCCTCCTCGTACAGACGCCGCACCGCGTCCCCGGTCAACCCGGGCAGCCCGCGCTTGACGGTGAAGCCGGCCTTGGTCTGCAGGTAGCCCAGGTACCGGTAGCCGACGGGGAAGGAGTCGAGCAGCTCGCGGTCCACGTCCAGCGTCGCGGCCGGGTCGACCACGTCGAGCCGGTCCTTCTCGTAGACGGGCTGGCGCCGGACGATCTTCCACTCGCCGTCCAGCCTGCTCAGGAAGTCGTAGAACCGGCCGGTGCACAGGACGTCGACCTCGACGCCGTCGACCTCGGCACGCTGGTTGATGGTCACCTTGGTCTGCGCGACGGCGCGGTCGCCGGTGATGTCGGCGGAGTGGCCACCGAGGAAGTGCAGGATGCTGACCCCGTTCTCGAAGCCGGTCCGGCTCACCGCGATGAACTCCCGCGCGGGGCCCTGGAACCAGGTGGCGCTCATCCAGCCCTGCTCGGGGTGCCAGACGGTGGCGAAGCGGTCCCAGTCCCCGGCGTCCCGCCAGATCGCCCAGTTCTCGACGAGTCGGCGGATCTCCTGGCGGTCCTGCTCCTCAGCGCTCATGGGCCCATCCTCGGGTCCCCGACGGCCACCTGCGACGTCGCGGAGGGGTCGGTGCTACCGGGCCACGCGCAGCGCCCGGGCGGGGGAGGTGGGGACGTCGGCCGCGGCCGAACCCCCGGGCAGCAGGACGAGCGCGGGACGGGTGCCGGCGCGGGGGCCGCCGAGCCGGACCCGGAGGGACGTGTTCGCGTAGCCGGCGGGCAGCCGGTCGCACTCGTCGCCGGCGGTCCGCGGCGCCGCGGGAGCGGCAGGGGTCTGCGCCAGGTGGACGTAGAGGATGCCGTCCGCGGGGTCGTAGATCCTCATCTCGTCCTCGCCTCCTCCCCGGACCCGCCGGCGTGGGAGCCGCGTTCTGCGGTGCGGACACCGGCGGTGTGATCCGGACGAGGACAGCGTGCACCCGGGGTACGACAGGAACCCGACCGCTCACCCGACGGCGAGGGGGTGCCACGGACCCGTCCAGGGCCGGCGGCTGTACTGCAGCTCCAGCCGGCCCGGACGGACCGCGATGAGCTCACCGAAGACGGTCGCGAACACCAGGCCGTCCCGCTCGTGGCGGACCACCAGGGCGCCCGGGTCGTCCCGTGGGGGCTCCTCCTCGACGAGCCGCCGCCAGCCGTCGGGGGAGTCGGCGTCGGTGAACAGCGGCAGGAACCGGTCGGCCTTGCGGTCCTCGGGACCACCGGAGGTGACCATCCAGGTGCCCGGCGGGTGCTCGGTCGTCGTCAGCCGCTCGCCGTCGAAGTCCCACGTGGTCAGCCGGTCCGGCGCGGCCAGGACGAGCAGGAAGCTCGCCATCCCGGCGAGGTCGACCGTGTCGAGCCAGTCGACGCCGCGCTCGGCGCCCAGCAGGGGCAGCACGCCGCGGCTCGGTGCGCCCGGGTCGGCGTCCCGCTTCTGCGGCCGGTTGAGCACCAGGGCGGTGACCCCGGTCCCGACCCGGGTCGCGCACCACGTCCCGCCCGCGACGCGGTCGCGGCCGCCGACGAGGTCGGGGTGCTCCGGCCACCACCGCCCGGGGTCGTCGAACTCCCGGGTGGTCAGCTCGTCCCGGAGGGCGAGGATCCGCACGGCCGCGCCCGGAGCCCACCGGACGACCACCGTGCACATGCCGCCGATCGTGCCAGCCGGGCGGGAGCGCGGTTCAGGGGACGCCGGACGGCCCGGGCCATCGACCGGGTGAGCAGCCCGGCCGCGGTGGCCGCGGCGGCAGCGATCGCGGTCCGGAGCAGACGGTCCTTCACGGCGGCCTCCTCGTGCGGTGGTGAGCCCGGCCCGGCGAAGGGAGTGTGGCCCCTCCTCCCGAACCGGTCGACAGGGTCCGGTGTGACGGGCGGACGGCGACCGCAGAAAAGCCAGGAAACCTGTACATCTGGCGCGGCCACTGTCAGGGTGGTCCACATCACACGGCCGAGGCCGGGCGCCGTCCCGGCGGAGTGAGGTGGACATGAGCAGGTGGGGGACCCGGCTGACGGTGGTGGCAGGTGCCGTCGCACTGGTCGGTGCCGGAGCGTCGGGAGCGGTGGCGAGCGCCGCTCCGCCGGTGCAGCCAGAGCTGCCGCCCGGGGAGTACACCGGGGTGCTGGCGAGCGGAGGGGACTGGCTGGCGCACGTGCCGCAGGAGTGGAACGGGACCGTCGTCCTGTTCGCGCACGGCTTCGGCCGGATGACCGCCCAGGACGCGCCCGACGAGGAGACCCGGCAGGCACTGCTCGAGCGGGGGTACGCCCTGGTGGGGTCGTCCTACTCCGGGCCGTCGCTGTGGGCGCTGGAGTCCGCGGTCGACGACCAGTTCGCCGCCCTGGCGGCGTTCGAGGAGCGGCTCGGCGTCGAGCCGGAGCGGACGATCGCCTTCGGCCGGTCCATGGGTGGTCTGGTCAGTGCCCGGCAGGCCGAGGACCCCCGGGGCGAGATCGACGGCGTCCTCACCACCTGCGGGATCGTGGCCGGCGCGCTCAACCTCAACAACTACCAGCTCGACGGGGTGTACGCGCTGTCCTCCCTGCTGGCGCCCGGGCAGGACATCCCGCTGGTCCGGTACGAGAGCGTGGAGCAGGCGGCGCGGGCGGCCGACGACCTCATCGCGGCGGTCACCGCGGCGCAGGGGACGCCCGAGGGCCGGGCCCGGATCGCGCTCGCCGCCGCGTACCTCAACATGGCCACCTGGACCACGGGCGAGGCCCCCGCGGACCCGGGGGACCCGGCCGCCGAGGAGGCGCAGCAGTTCGAGGCCCTCGTCGCCGGCGGCGGGCTCGAGCGGTACGTGACCGGTCGGCAGCAGATCGAGCTGGTGGCCGGCGGCAACAGCGCCTACAACGCCGGTGTCGACTACCGGGAGCTGCTCGCGAGCAGCCCACGCGCCGGCCAGGTGCGGGCGCTGTACGAGGAGGCGGGGCTGGACCTGGACGCCGACCTGGACGCCCTGACCCGGGACGCCGACATCGAGGCCGACCCGGACGCCGTGGCCGACCTGACCCGCTCGTCGATGGTGACCGGCGAGCTGGAGGTGCCGCAGCTGGCCATCCACACCGTCGCCGACGAGCTGGTGCCGGTGGAGCACGAGGACTGGTACGCCGAGCAGGTGCACCGGGCCGGCGACACCCGGCTGCTGCGCCAGGCCTACGTCGAGGGGCCCGGCCACTGCGAGTTCCGGCCGGCCGAGCACGTCGCCGCACTGCAGGCCCTCGAGGAGCGGCTCGACACCGGCCGCTGGCGGGACGTGGCCACGCCGGCGAGCCTGAACGCGGCAGCCGACGCCCTCGAGCTCGGGACCCCCGCGCGGTTCGCCGAGTTCGACCCGTCCCGGCTGGTCGGCGGCCTCGGGGAGCCCGGGCGCGACCGCTAGCCCGCGGGGGAGCGGCCGCCGGCCGGGTCGGCCGACGACCCCGGCCGGCGGCCCCCCTCAGCGGCGCGGCGAGTGGTCCAGGGCGGTGCGGCAGAGCAGGACGTAGCGGCGGAGGTCCTCGGCCTGGGCCGGGGTCAGCGGGGCGACCATCCTGGTCTCGAGGTCGCCCACGGCGTCCCGGAACCGGTCGAGGAGCTCCCGGCCGCGGTCGGTGATGCGCAGGACCCGGCGCCGCCGGTCGCCCGGGTCCGGGATCCGGGACACCAGGCCGCGCTCCTCGAGGACGGCGACCATGTCCGCGGCGCTCTGGTCGGTGACGAACGAGTTGCGGGCCAGCTCCGCGGTGCTCAGGTCCGCGGAGTGCTCCAGCACGGTCAGCGCCGTGTACTGCAGCGGGGTGATGGCGGCCGGACGGAGGACCTCGTCCAGCCGGGCGCGCACGGCCTGCTCCAGCTGCTTGACCAGGTAGAGCGTGGACGGGCGCGGCTCGTCGTCCGCGACCGGTCCGGGTGTCGTGCGCACCCCGTCATCTTGGCCCAGGACGGGCGTCCGACGTCCCCACGCGCGGTCGGGCCTGGATCAGCCCTCCGCCGCCCGCGCGTCGGCCACCACGCCGTACCACTGGGTGGTGCTCGGCTCGGCCTCGAGCTCGCTCAGCCGGGTGCGCTGGTCGAGGAAGGCGGGGTCCTCGTGCCACGCCTCCCAGTCCTCGCGGCTGCGCCAGGTGCCGACGATGACCCGCGTGTGCTCCTCGCCCTCGGGGGTGAGCAGCTGCCCGGAGACCCACCCCGGCCGGTCGTGCGCGGACTCGAACCGCTCGCGGACCGCCGCGTCCCAGTCCTGCTCCGCGCCCGCGCGCAGCCGGGTCGTCGTCACCACTGTCATCATCGCCGCGTTCCTCCCTCAGGC
Organism: Geodermatophilus sp. SYSU D01105; assembly: GCF_054050095.1. NCBI lineage: Bacteria > Bacillati > Actinomycetota > Actinomycetes > Geodermatophilales > Geodermatophilaceae > Geodermatophilus > Geodermatophilus sp. SYSU D01105. The sequence goes on along the minus strand of NZ_JBJGYR010000034.1, from coordinate 24,455 downwards.
GGGGACCTTCTCGTGCACCACGGTGCCCGCGAAGTAGGTGCGCAGCACCTGGGTGCGGTGGATCTCGGCGACGTCGATCTGGAACAGGTCCCGGTCCAGCACGATGAGGTCCGCGCAGTAGCCGACGGCCAGGCGGCCGACCTCGTCCCCGAGGCCCATGGCAGCCGCCGGGTTGGTGGTGAACGCCGAGATCGCCTCCTCGAGCGTCAGCGCCTGACCCGGGTTGAGCGCCCCGGGGACGTCGGGGTCGGGGTTGCGTCGCGTCACCAGCGTCTGCAGCCCCGTCCAGGGGTCGGGGGTCGGGGCGGCGCAGGGCCAGTCCGACCCCGCGGCGACGACGGCACCGGCGTCCACGAGGTCGCGGACCGGCCAGCTGGCCGCGACGACCTCCTCGGGCACCTGGGCCGCGATGCTGTCCTGGATGATGCTCGGGTACCAGATGTAGGGCGACAGGTCGGCCACGACGTCGAGCGCGGCGAACCGCGGGACGTCGTCGGGGTGCACGTACTCGGTGTGCGCGATCTGCAGCCGGATCCCGGGACCGCGGGAGGCGCGCAGCCGCTCGGCCGCGTCGAGCACCCGGCGCACCGAGGCGTCCCCGGTGGCGTGCAGCTTGGCGCCCAGCCCGAGGTCGCTGCAGCGTTCGAGCTGCGCGACGAGGTCCTCCAGCGTCCAGAGGCTCTCGACGGTCTGCGGTTCCTCGCCGTGGGTGCACTTGTACGGGGACAGCAGCGCCGTCGTCCGGGTCATCGGGACGCCGTCGAGGACGACCTTGACGAAGTCCGGCCGGACCAGCTCCCCCCGCAGCGGGGCCACGGCCGTGATGAGCTCCTCGCCGACCGTGCCCTCCTCGATGAACGGCCGCACGGGCGTGGAGAGCACGACCCGGGCGGTGAGCTCCCCGGCCGCCTCGAGGGCGGCCAGTGCCCGCGCCGGGCCGGCCATGGTGGCGGCCTCCTGGGCGGCCGTGATCCCGAAGCCGTTGAGGATCCCGACGGCCGTCCTGACCGCCGTCCGCACGCGCGCCTCGAGGTCCTCCACCGAGCGGGCGAACGCGCCCTCCGCCATGCCCGAGGCCAGCTCGTGCAGGACGCCGGTGAGCCGGCCGCGGCTGTCGCGGACGTAGGAGCCGCCCTCCGGGTCGGGGGAGTCGGCCGTGACGCCCATCAGCTCCAGGGCCCGGGAGCTCACCCACCGGTTGTGCATGCTGTCGTCCCGCAGCAGCACGGGGCGGCCACCGCTGGCCTCGTCCAGCCGGGCGAGGGTGTCGGCGTCGGTGATGCCGTCCATCGTCGTGCTGCCGATGATCCCGCCGACGACCCAGGCGTCCGGGTCGAGCTCGCGGGCCCAGTCGCGGACCTTGCCGAGGATCTCCTCGACCCCGTCGGTCGGCAGCAGCGGGAGCTCGAAGGCGGCCTGGCTGCCGCCGAGGTTGAGGTGCACGTGCCCGTCGACGAGGCCCGGCATCACCATCTCGCCGGCCAGCTCGTGCACCTCGGTGTCCGGGCCCACGGCGGCGGCCACCTCCTCCGCCGTCCCGACGGCGACGATGCGGCCGCCGCGCACCGCCAGGGCCTCCGCCCAGGGCCGGGCCGGGTCCTGGGTCCACACCCGGCCGCCGGTGACCACGAGGTCCGCCGGTGTCGTCGCCTGCTCCATCGGTTCCTCCTCGTGGCCGCCGTCGGCAGGCATTCCAGCAGGCCGGACGCGCCCGTGTCACCCGTTCGGGCGGTGTCGGGCCATCGGCGGCGGCGCGTCCGGGCCATCGGCGGCGGCGCGCCCGGACTATCGCCGGCGGCGCGCCTTGACCCGGTACATGAGCAGGTCGGCGGTCGCGACGAGGTCGTCGGCCCGGGTGCCGGGCACCCCGACGGCGTAGCCGGTGCTGACCGTGACGGTGAGGCTCGAGTCCCCGACGGCGACGGGCTCGCGCATCCGGTCGGCGACGGCGTCGGCCAGCTCCTGCAGCTGCCGCTCGTCGGCGCCCGGGCGGACGACCACCAGCTCGTCACCGCCGAAGCGGGCGACCACGTCGCAGGGGCCGGCGACCTGCTGCAGCCGGCCGGTGACCTCCCTGAGGATCTGGTCGCCCACCGCGTGACCGTGCACGTCGTTGACGGTCTTGAAGTCGTCGAGATCGCAGAACAGCAGGCCGCAGCCCACACCGGTGTCGGCGTCGAGGAGGTCGGCGAGCACGTCGAAGAGGACCCCGCGGGTCCGTGCGCCGGTCAGCGTGTCCGTCATGGCGCGGGTCCGGAGGGCCTCCTCCCGGGAGCGCTCGTCGGTGACGTCGATGCCGACGGTCGCGATGGCGAACGGCGCGCCCGTCCGGTCGCGGAGGACGTTGTTCTGCATGGCGATGCGCCGGCGGGTGCCGTCGCCGGTGAGCCAGTCGCCCTCCTGTGGGTGGGCCCGGCCCTCCTCGAGGGCGGTCGTGACGGCGTGCACGGCCAGCAGCACGTGCTCGGGCACCACGTAGACGTCGCAGAAGTGACGGCCCAGGAGCTCGGCCTCCGAGCAGCCGGTGAAGCGCTGGAGCGCCGGGTTGGCGTGCAGGAGACGACCGTCCCGCCCGATGACCGCGACGAGGGCGTCGGTGACCTCGACGACGGCCCGGGAGAGGTCCGCGGCGACGTCGGCACTCGACGCGGTCGCCGTCGCGACGTGTCCGTCCATGACCCCGCTCTCCGTCCCGGTCGTGCCGTCCACACGACCCCTCCCTCCTGCGTCGACCGGCTGCGCGCCGACCTTGGGGGAGGCGGACCCGGGGGTCACCACGTCGGGTGATGGTCCTCGATCGGGCACGGCCACGCCCTGGCAGGACGCGCGCCGCGTCCCGTGGTAGGCACCTGACACGGCCGAGATGGGGAGGCGACGTGCAGGCGGTGGTCTACGAGCGCACCGGTGGACCCGAGGTGATGACGGTCCGGGACGTACCCGACCCCGAACCGCGCGACGGTCAGGTGCTGGTGGACGTCGAGGCCGTGGGCGTCAACTTCCGGGACGTCTACGAGCGCGAGGGCCGGCCGCCCTACGGCGGGGACCTGCCCGCGATCGTCGGCGTGGAGGGGGCGGGCACCGTCGTCGGCACGGGGGAGCGGGTCGCCTGGCTCGACGTCGCCGGCAGCTACGCCACCCGGGTGGCCGCCCCCCGCGACAAGCTGGTGCCGGTGCCCGACGGGGTCGCCGCGGACGTCGCCGCTGCCGTGATGCTGCAGGGCTGCACCGCCCAGTACCTGGTCGCCGACTCCTACCCGGTCGCCGAGGGCGACTGGGCGGTCGTGCACAGCGCGGCCGGCGGTGTGGGTCTGCTGCTCACGCAGATGGTGCGTGCCCGCGGCGGTCACGTGCTGGCCACGACCTCGACCGAGGAGAAGGCCGAGCAGGCGCGGGCGGCCGGGGCAGACGACGTCGTCGTCGGGTACGACGGGTTCCCCGAGCGGGTCCGCGAGCTCTCCGGGGGGCAGGGCGCGGCGGTCGTCTACGACGGCGTCGGCCGGACGACGTTCGCCGCGGGGCTGACCGCGCTGCGGCCCACGGGGCGGATGGTCCTGTACGGCGCCGCCAGCGGGCAGCCCGAGCCGCTGCAGCTGCAGCAGCTGGCCGCCCACGGGTCGCTGTACGTGCAGCGGCCGACCCTGGGGACCTACACGCGCACCCCGCAGATGCTGCGCGAGCGGGCCGGCGCCGTGCTCGACCTGGTCGCGGCCGGCCGGCTCGACGTCCACGTCGGTGACCGGTACCCGTTGGCCGACGTCCGGCGGGCGCACGAGGACCTCGAGGCCCGGCGGACCACCGGCAAGCTGCTGCTGGTGCCCTGACGTCCTCGCGCCGTTGCGGACGGGATCCGACCGGATCCGGTCCTACGGTGCCCGGCATGGACACCGTCGCGCTCATCCGGCCCCCTGGCCTGGTCGCCAGCCCGTTCTTCAGCCACGTCGCGGTGGTCCCGCCGGGGGCCACGACCGTCTACGTCGGCGGCCAGAACGCGGTCGACGCCGACGGCCGCCTGGTGGGCGGTGACGACGTCGCGGCCCAGACGACGCGGGCCGTCGCCAACGTGCAGACGGCGCTCGCCGCGGCCGGAGCCACCTTCGCCGACGTCGTCAGCTGGTCGGTGCTCATCGTCGAGGGCGCCGACCTGCAGGCCGGCGCCGCCGCGGCGAGCGCGGCCCTCGACCCGGACCGCGACCCGCCGCTGATCACCGTCGCCCGGGTCGCCGGCCTGGCCGTCCCCGGTGCCCTGGTGGAGATCTCCGTGGTCGCGGCGGTGACGCCGTGAGCGGCGACCGGGCGCCGGTGGGCCTCACCCGGGACGCCGGCTGGGAGATCGGTGTGTCCCGGACCGTCGACCTGCCCGTCGATCAGGTGTGGGCCTTCCTGACCTCTGCGGAGGGGACGCGCATCTGGCTCGGCCCCGGGGTGGAGCGTCTCGACCAGCGGGCGCAGGCCTACGAGACCGCGGACGGGACGGTGGGACAGGTGCGCAGCGTCCGTCCCGGCGACCGCATCCGGCTGACCTGGCACCCCGAGGGCTGGGACCACGACAGCACCGTCCAGGTCACCGTCACGTCGAACGGCCGGGGCGGGACGGCGGTCCGGTTCCACCAGGAGCGGCTGACCAGTGCGCAGGAGCGTGAGGAGCAGCGCGCCCACTGGCGGGCGGTCATGGCCGCTCTGGTCGATGCCCTGGAGCGCCGGGCGTAGGGGTGGGCCTGGCGCCACCGCCGTCCGACCCGCCGTCCGCACCGCCTGCTGCGACGCCAGGGCGTGCCGCCGCGACCCGGTCAGCTGCACCCACGACCTCTCGGGCCGGCCCGGCCTCGGGGCGCCCGGTGCGGCCGACGGCTACCGGCCCTCGACCCCGCTGGACCGGCTCCTGCGAGCACGGGACCGTCGCTGCGGTTCCCCGGCTGCCGCCGCCCGGTGGCCACCGGCGAACTGGACCACCGGGTCCGGTGTCCCGACGGGCCCACGGCCGGGGCGACCTGCCCGGGTTCTGCACCGGCGACCACCGCGGCGAGCACCAGGCTCCCGGCTGGTCCCACGACCTCGACCCCGACGGCACCCTGACCGTCACCACTCCCACGGGACTGACCGCGGTCACCACGCCATCCCCGTTCGGACGGGTCGGTGGGGCGCGGCGCCGGCGTCAGCGCACAGCCGCGACGCGGTCGGCGACGAGTGCGGCGACCTGCTCGGGGCGGGAAGCGGCCGGGCTGTGCCCGGAGGGCCACTCCAGGCGGCGGGTGGCGCGGTGCGCCATCGCCCGCTGGTGCTCCGGGTGCACGACCTCGTCGGCCGTGCAGACCACGTACGTCGAGGGCACCGTCCGCCAGGCGATCTCCTCCGGCACGCCGCGGAAGACCCTCCGTGAGACCGGGCGCAGCCGGCCGGCCGCCGCCGCGGCCACGTCGTCCGGTGCACCGCCGTACAGCAGCCGCGGACCCAGGTCGGGGTCCAGGCCCACCTCGTCGCCGGAGACCCGCAGCGCCTCGCCGAGCCGGGTGTCGGGCAGGCCCTGTCCGGCCCGGGTCCGGCTCACCGACTCGCCCTCGTCGAGCAGGAACGCCGCCACGTACACGAGCTCCCGGACGAGCGGGTGGGCACCGGCGCCGGTGATCACCGCACCGCCGTAGGAGTGCCCGACGAGCACCGCCGGACGCCCGAACCGGTCGATCGCCTCCCGCGTCACGCGGGTGTCCTCGGCCAGGCCGGTGAGCGGCAGGTCGACCGCGACGCTGGCGACGCCCCGCTGGTCGAGCGCGGCGCGGACGGCGTCCCAGCACCACGCGCCGTGCCAGAGCCCGTGCACCAGCACCGCGCCAGGGGTCGTCGTCTCCACCAGCGCAGTCTGGCGGGCGCCCCACGACGACGGCGGTGCGGGGCGTCGCTCGCGCCGGTGGGTGTTGCCGCGCGGCGCCCTCGGCGGAATGCTGGCCGCGCCCCGAGATCCCGCAGCGCTCCGCCGCCGCCGTCCTCGTCCGGACCCCCTGGCGCGCTGACCCGGCCTCCGGGGGCGTCTCCGCGCCGTACCGATCGACGTACGAGGGGGATGGGATGGACCGTCGCCGCCACCTGTTCGGCACCTCCGCCGCCGTACTCACCGCGCTCCTGGTCGTCGCGGCACCCCCGGTCCTCGCGGCTCCGCCGCCCGACCAGCCGCCCGTCGTCGACACGGAGGCGGGCGCGGTACAGGGCGCCCGGGCCGAGGGTGTGGAGAGCTTCCTCGGCATCCCGTATGCCGCCCCGCCCGTCGCGGACCTGCGCTGGCGTCCGCCGCAGCCGGCCGCACCGTGGGAGGGCGTGCGGCCCGCCGAGCAGTACGGCAACCGCTGCCCCGCTGCGGAGAGCACGAACGGCCCGCGCTCGGAGACCGAGGACTGCCTGTTCGCCAACGTGCAGCGCCCCGCCGGCACCACGGCCGACGACGGCCTGCCGGTCTACGTGTTCGTGCACGGCGGCGGCTTCCGCAACGGCAGTTCCAACCAGCACGACATGACGGAGCTCGTCGCGCTGACCGGGATCGTCGGGGTGACCATGAACTACCGCCTCGGGGCCCTCGGCTTCCTCGGGCACCCGGCGTTGACCGCGGAGCAGGGGGAGTCCGGCAACTACGGGCTGATGGACCAGCAGGCGGCGCTGCGCTGGGTCCGGCAGAACATCGCGGCCTTCGGTGGCGACCCGGACCGGGTGACGATCGGCGGCGAGTCCGCCGGCGGCTTCTCGGTCTGCACGCACCTGGTCGCCCCGGGATCCCGCGGCTCGTTCGCCGCCGCGATGATCCAGAGCGGGTCGTGCCCGAGCCGTACCCAGGAGGAGGCGGACGCCGGCGGACAGGACGTCGCGGCATCGGTGGGGTGCGCCGACCCGGCCACCGCGGTGGCCTGCCTCCGAGCGGAGCCGGTGGGGGAGTTGGTCGACGCACCGATGCCGGTCGTCCCTCCGGTCCGCGGCACCCCCTTCCTCCCCGCGGACCCGCGCGTCGCGGTCACCACAGGGGACTTCGCGCAGGTCCCGGTCGTCATCGGCGCCAACCTCGACGAGGGGCGGACCTTCGCGGCCGAGTTCATCGGGTGGACCAGGGAGCAGTACGAGGCGTGGGTCCGCGAGACCTTCGCCGAGGCCACCGATGCCGTCCTGTCCCGGTACCCGTGGCCGGCCCAGGCCGACGAGTTTACCCCCGCCTACCTCGCGGGTGCGATCTGGACCGACGCCGGCCTCGCCGCCGGCATCGGCGGCTGCCCGAACCGGGCACTGACCCGCGACCTCGCCGAGCACGTGCCCACCTGGGCGTACGAGTTCGCCGCCCGCAGCGGGCCCGGCCTCCGGCCGATCCCCGGCTACGAGTGGGGCGCCGGCCACGCCGCGGAACTGGCGTACCTGTGGCCCAGCTTCGACAACGGCACCCCCATCGCCCCGACGTTCGACGCCGCGGAACAGCAGCTCGCGACGGAGATGAAGCAGTACTGGGGCGCGTTCGTGCACTCCGGCGACCCCGCCGTCCCCGGCCAGGCGGACTGGCCCGAGTACGGCGCGGCCCAGGGCACGCTGTCCCTGCAGCCCGGCGGTCGGAGCACCGTGGTCACCGACGCCGCCCTGGCCGACGAACACCAGTGCGCGTTCTGGGACACGCTGCCCGTCGGGTGACCCGCGGACGGCCGGACGGGCCTCGGTGGCCCGTCCGGCCGGACGGCGACGATCAGAACGGCTGGTCGCCGGCGGTGGGTTCGGCGGCACCGGTGAGGTGCTCGGCGAAGGCGGGCAGGTCCAGCTGCCCGTTGCCGGACAGCCCGAGGACCAGGACCCCCTCCTCGCCCGTGGCCGCCCGGCGCCGGGCCTCGGCGACCGTGCCGGCGATGGCGTGACAGGACTCCGGCGCCGGGACCAGTCCCTCGGTGCGGGCGAACAGCACGCCGGCGTCGAACGCCTCGCGCTGGTCGACCGCCTGCGGGGTGATCAGCCCGAGCTCCACGGCGTGGCTGACCATCGGGGCCATCCCGTGGTAGCGCAACCCACCCGCGTGGATCGGGTCCGGGACGAAGTCGCGGCCCAGCGTGTGCATCTTCATCAACGGGGTCAGCCCCGCGACGTCGCCGTGGTCGTACTCGTACCGCCCCTGCGTGAGGGACGGGCACGCCGACGGCTCGACGGCCACCACCCGGGTGTCGGTGCGGCCGCCCAGCTTCTCCCGCAGGAACGGGAACGACAGCCCGGCCAGGTTCGACCCGCCACCCGCACAGCCGAAGACGACGTCGGCCTGCGCCTCGCCGAACACCTCCAGCTGCCGCAGCGCCTCCTCCCCGATGACGGTCTGGTGCAGCAGCACGTGGTTGAGCACGCTGCCCAGCGCGTAGCGGGCCTCGGGGTCGGGCGCCGCGGACTCCACCGCCTCGCTCACCGCCATGCCCAGGCTGCCGGTCGTGCCGGGGAAGCGCTCCAGGAAGCCGCGGCCGGCCTCGGTCAGCTCCGAGGGGCTGGGGTGGACGACGCCGCCGAAGGTCTGCATGAGCATCCGCCGGTAGGGCTTGCTGTCGTAGGAGGCGCGCACCTGCCACACCTCGCACTGCAGGTCGAACAGCGCGCTCGCGAACGACAGCGCGCTGCCCCACTGGCCGGCGCCGGTCTCGGTGGTCAGCCGCCGCACCCCCTCGGCCGCGTTGTAGTACGCCTGCGCGACCGCGGTGTTGGGCTTGTGGCTGCCGACGGGGCTGACGCCCTCGTACTTGTAGTAGATCCGCGCCGGGGTGCCCAGCGCCCGCTCGAGGCGGTGCGCCCGGTACAGCGGCGAGGGCCGCCACAGCCGGTACACCTCGCGGACCGGCTCGGGGATCGGCACGAACCGCTCGGCGGTCATCTCCTGCTCGATCAGCGCCGCCGGGAACAGCGGCGCCATGTCCTCGGGCGCCAGGGGCTGTCCCGTGCCGGGGTGCAGGTACGGCGGCATCGGCGCCGGCAGGTCGGCGGCCAGGTTGTACCAGTGCGTGGGCAGGTCCGCCTCGGCCAGCACGGCCTTGGTCAGCGGACGGTCCTGGTCGCGGACGTCGGTGCTCGTCATGAGGTGCTCTCCTCCAGGGGAACGGCCCGCCGGGCCGTCCGGAGAGGAGCTCCTCGGACCATCCGGCGGGGGACGGTCCGAGCGCGGGTCAGCGGGCCGGGGTCGTCCTCGACGACCTGGCCCACCAGCACGCGCGACGGCTCACGGCCGCCACCGTAGCCCGGGCCGGCGGACCCCCGTCAACCGCCCTCCGTCCGGGCCTTCTCATCTGATGAGAGGCGGGTGGGCCGCCGCGGTGAGCGCGGTCACGCTGGCTGCGTCAGCCGGTGACGCGCACCGGACGCGAGGTGCCGGATCCCACCTGACCAGCGAGGAGTGCCATGCAGAGCAGCGGTGCGGCGGTCGGCCTCCGCCTGGAGGTCGTCCGCCGGGAGGTCGTGGCGGACGGCGTGGTGGCGCTCGACCTGCGCGACCCGTCCGGCGCCGACCTGCCGGCGTGGTCGCCGGGGGCGCACATCGACCTGGAGCTCACGCCGGACCTCGTCCGGCAGTACTCGCTCTGCGGCGACCCGGCCGACCGGTCGGTGTGGCGGATCGGCGTGCTGTGCGAGCCCGAGAGCCGGGGCGGCTCCTCGTACGTCCACGACAAGCTGCACGAGGGCGTCCTCGTCGACGTCCGCGGCCCCCGGAACAACTTCGAGCTGGTCCCCGCGCCGCGGTACCTGTTCATCGCCGGTGGGGTCGGGATCACCCCGCTGGTCCCGATGCTCGCCGCCGCCACCGCGGCGGGCGCGGACTGGGAACTGCACTACGGCGGCCGCACCCTGGGCTCGATGGCCTTCCGCGCCGCGCTCACCGAGGCCCACGGCGCCCGCGTCACCCTCCACCCCCAGGACCAGGTCGGTCTTCTCGACCTCGACCGGCTGCTCGGCGTCCCGCGGCCGGACACGTTGGTCTACTGCTGCGGCCCCGAGCCGCTGCTGCAGGCGGTCGAGCAGCGCTGCGCCGGCTGGCCGGAGGACGCCCTGCACCTGGAGCGCTTCAGCCCTCGGGAGCAGGGCGAGCCCGTGCTGCAGGAGACCTTCGAGGTGGAGCTCGCCCAGAGCGGGCTGACCCTCCTGGTACCCCCGGACCGGTCGGTCCTCGACGTCGTCGAGGCCGCCGGCGTCCCCGTGCTCTCCTCGTGCCAGGAGGGCACCTGCGGCACCTGCGAGACCCCGGTGCTCGACGGCGTGGTCGACCACCGCGACAGCCTGCTGACCCCCGCCGAACAGGCGGCCAACGACACGATGTTCATCTGCGTGTCCCGGGCCGCCTGCCCCCGTCTCGTCCTCGACCTCTGAGACCCAGGAGAACCCCGATGACCGTGGACAGCCTGCCCGCCACCGACGTCCCCGTCCTCGACGACGACCCGTTCGGCACCGACGTGCTGACCGACCCCTACGACTTCCACCGCCGGCTGCGCGATGCCGGGCCGGTGGTGTTCCTGTCCCGGTACGGCATCTACGCGATGGGCCGGTTCGAGGAGGTCTCCGCATCGCTGCGGGACTGGGAGATCTTCGTGTCCAGCCGGGGCGCGGGGCTGGCCGACTTCGCCAAGGAGGAGCCGTGGCGGCCGCCGAGCCTGCTGCTCGAGGCCGACCCGCCCGACCACACCGTCGTCCGGACGGCGATGAACGGCGTCATCTCCCCGCGGACCGTGCGGGTGCTCCGGGAGCGGTTCGCCGCACCCGCGACGGAGATCGCCGAGCGGCTGGTCGCGCAGGGCACCTTCGACGCGGTCGCCGACCTGGCCGAGGTCTACCCGCTGCGGGTGTTCCCCGACGCCGTCGGCCTGCCCGAGGAGGGCCGGGAGAACCTGCTCCCGTACGGCGGGCTGGCGTTCAACGCCTTCGGCCCCGACAACGAGCTGCGCCGCAACGCCCTGGCCACCGCGGCTCCCGTGCAGGCCTGGATCTGGGAGCAGTGCCAGCGGGAGAACCTCGCCCCCGGCGGCTTCGGCGAGCAGATCTGGGCGGCCGCCGACCGCGGTGAGATCACCGCCGAGCAGGCGCCGATGCTGGTCCGCTCGCTGCTCACCGCCGGGGTGGACACGACCGTCTACGGCATCGCCAACACCGTCTACGCGCTGTCGCGGTACCCGGAGCAGTGGGCGCAGCTGCACGCCCAGCCGGCCAAGGCCAAGTTCGCCTTCGACGAGGCGCTGCGCTGGGAGTCCCCGGTGCAGACCTTCTTCCGCACCACCTCCCGGGACGTCGAGGTCGCCGGCACGCACATCCCCGAGGGGACCAAGGTGCTGCTGTTCCTCGGGTCGGCCAACCGCGACCCGCGGCACTGGGGTGAGGACGCGGAGACCCTCGACGTCAACCGCCGCGCCGCCGGCCACGTCGCCTTCGGCATGGGCATCCACCAGTGCGTCGGCCAGCCGCTCGCCCGCCTGGAGACCGAGCTGGTGCTCACCGCGCTGGCCGAGCGGGCCCGCACCCTGGAGCCGGCCGGCGAGCCCACCCCGAAACTGAACAACACCCTCAAGGGCTGGGGCAGCGTGCCGGTCCGCGTCACCCCCGCCTGACCTCCGCGGCGGCCGGCCTCACCCGGCCAGGACGGCCTCGACCCGGCCGGCCGCCGCGAGCAGGGCGCCGTCCTCGCCGGGCAGGGACTCCAGCGAGACGCCGATCGGCAGGCCGGTGGCCGTCGCGCCGGCCGGCAGGGAGATCGACGGCATCCCGGCGGTCGACCCCGGCCCGGTGTTGCGGATCGTCGTGAGGAAGACCGGCACCTGCCGGCCGCCCAGCTCCGTGGTGTCGTCGTCCCCGATCGGCGGTGCGGGCAGCGGCACGGTGGGGTAGACGAGGGCGTCGAGCCGGACGCCGTCCTCCGGGCACAGCGCGGCGGTGTAGGCGGCCCGCAGCCGGTCACGGACGGCGAGGTTGGACCGGTAGACCTCCTCGGTGACCGAGCCCCCGGCCGCGAGCTCCAGGGCGCCGCGGACGTCGGGGGAGGCCACCTGGGCCATGACGTCGGCCAGGGTCAGCCGGCGCTCCGGCCCGGGCAGCGTCGCCAGGTAGGCCGGCAGCTCGCGGGCGACCTCGAAGAAGACGATCAGGAAGCCGCACTCGGCGTCCAGCTCGTGCGCGTCGGCCACGCAGACCTCGACCAGCTCGATCCCGGCGTCGGCGAGCCGGTCCAGCGCCCGCTGCGCGACGGCGGCGACCTCGGGGTGCAGGTCGTCGTAGAAGCCGATCCGGGGGACGCCGAGCCGCAGCGGCCGGTCCTCGCCGGGAGCGGTGGGCCGCCCGGTGACGAGTTCGTCGACGAGGGCTGCGTCGGCGACGCTCGTCGCCAGGACGCCGGCGGTGTCCCGGGTGCTGGAGATCGGCACCGTGCGTCCGGTGCCCCAGCGCCCGACCGTCGGCCGGAAGCCCACCAGACCGCAGTGTGCCGCCGGCACCCGCACCGACCCGCCGGTGTCGGTGCCCAGGGCGATCGGCACCACGCCGGTCGCGACGGCGACCGCCGAGCCGCCGGAGGAGCCCCCGGCCGAGCGGCTCGGGTCGTGGGGGTTGCGCACCGGGCCGAAGGCGGCGTTGTTGCTCGTGATGCCCAGCGCCAGCTCGTGCAGGTTGGTCTTGCCGATGACCGCGGCTCCCGCGGCCCGCAGCCGCTCGACGGCCTGCTGGTCCCGGCCCGGCCGGGACTCCCGGAGCGCCGGGGTGCCGCCGCTGGTGGGCAGGTCGTGGGTGTCCAGGTTGTCCTTCACCGCCAGCGGGACTCCGGCGAGCGGCCCGGAGCCGCCCGCCGCATCGTCGGCGACGGTGGTGAAGGCACCGAGCCCGGCGACCTCTCGTGCCCGCGCCAGGCTGTCGGCGACCACCTCCCGGGCGGAGGAGTCCGCGATGCGCTGCCGGACGTCGCCGAGCCCCGTGGGCTGCAGGGTCGTCATGTCGTTGCCCTCCCCGAGCGTGGGTGACCACCACGGGGTGCTCCCGTGGCCGGTGTGCGACTCCGCGTAGCGACCCTCCGGGCGCCGCTGCCTCGGCGACACCCGAGGTGCCGCGCGCCTCCGCCACCACGGCTTTCGGAAGTGACGCAATGTGCCATGGGCCGAGCCGTGGTGCCCGAGCACGTGCTGTGGGCCGTTCCGTCGCGAGCGGCCGACGAGTGGCTGGCGCTGACCCGCGCACTGGAGCGAGCCGGCACCGTGGCCTGCCAGACGGGCGACCCGTCCCCCTGGTGGCCCGAGCGGGGGAGGGCGGCACGGCAGCACGAGACCGCGCTGGCCGCCTGCCGCCGGTGCCCCGCCGTCGCGCCGTGCCTGGCGTACGCCCTGGCGGCCGACGAGCGCTTCGGCATCTGGGGCGGCAGCCTGCCGGAGGAGCGGAGGGCCAGACGGTGGGCGCAGGCCTGACCCCGGCGACGGTCGCCGGAGCCCGGTACGGCGGTCAGGGCCGGCGGCCCAGGTCGCCGGCCTCGTCGGGGTGCTCGTGGAGGTACTGCTCGTGCGCCTCGGCGACCCGCAGGTTGGCGCCCCGGGTCTCCCCGGCGACGGTCACCGCGGCGAAGGAGATCACGCAGAGCACCATGATGTAGATGCCGATCGACCCCGACCAACCGGTCGACTGGATGAGGACCTCGGCGATCATCGGGGCGAAGGCGCCGCCCAGGATCGCGCCGAGGGCGTAGCCGATCGAGACCCCGGAGTAGCGCACCGCGACGGGGAACATCTCCGCGTACATCGCCGACATCGGCCCGTAGGACAGCCCCAGCCCGACGGTCAGCAGGAACAGCGCGATCCCGTAGAGCCAGATGTTGCCGGTGTCGATGAGCAGGAACAGCGGGATCATCCAGACGAACACGAGGGCGTAGCCGATCTGGAAGGTCCGCACCCGGCCGATCCGGTCGGAGAGGGCGCCGCCGTACATGGTGAACACCAGCCAGCCGAAGGACGCCAGCGTGGTCGCCAGCAGCACCGACTCCCGCGGCATCCCCAGGGCCCCGCTGGCGTAGGCGATGAAGAAGGCGATCAGCAGGTAACCCGCGGCGTTGTTCGCGACGAAGATCAGCGCGGCGAGGACGACCTCCTTGGTGTTGCCCCGGAAGAGGTCGCGCAGCGGCGCCGAGGACTCCTTCCTCCGCAGCCGCATCTCCCGGAAGACCGGGCTCTCCTCGACGGCGCGGCGGATGAGGTAGCCGATGACGATCAGCACCACCGAGAAGAGGAACGGGATCCGCCAGCCCCAGCTCTCGAACTGCTCCGGCGTCAGCACCGTGCTGAGCAACCACAGCACACCGGTCGCCAGGATCATGCCGACCGGCACGCCGATCTGCGGGTAGGCCCCGAACAGGCCGCGGCGGTGGACCGGCGCGTGCTCGACCGACATGAGCGCCGCGCCGCCCCACTCCCCGCCGGCGGAGAAGCCCTGCAGGATGCGGAGCAGGATCAGCAGGGCCGGGGCGGCCAGCCCGATCTGCGCGTAGGTCGGCAGCAGGCCGATCAGGGCGGTCGCCGCACCCATCAGCACGAGGGTGAAGACCAGCATCCGCTTGCGGCCCAGGCGGTCGCCGAGCCGCCCCGCGACGATCGCGCCCAGCGGGCGGAACAGGAAGCTGATCCCGATGGTGGCCAGCGAGATGATCGTGGCCAGCCCCGGCGAGTCCTCGCTGACCGGCGCGAGGAAGAGCGGGGCGAGCACCAGGCCCGCGGCCTGGGCGTAGATGAAGAAGTCGTACCACTCGATGGTGGTGCCGGCGAGGGTGGCGGCGAGGACCTTGCGTTCCTCGGTCGTCATCCGCTCGCGCGTGGATCCCGCCGTGCCCGCCGCAGCTGACATCCCGCCGCCCCCTGGAGCTCGATACTGACCGAGTGGTCAGTTATTTTGGCGAACTCTAGCGGCGGTGTGGCCCAGCGCACAACGATGCATTGCCGAACTAACGGCTCTCCGCGGGCGTCCGCTGCTGCGCGGCCCGGGCGCGGGCACGCGCCTGCTCGCCGATGCGGTCCTCCAGGGCCTCCTCGCTGAGGACCGCCTGGACCGTCGTCCCGCGCCCGAGCTCGCGGCCGTCGGCGGCGACGGCGGTGCACTCGCAGGTCAGCCGGTTGCCGCGCACCTCGACACAGCGGGCGGTGACCCGGAGTGCCTCGCCCACCCAGCTGGGCCCGAGGTGCTCGACCGACACCGAGCGGCCGATGCCGGCCTCGCCCGGCTCGAGGTGGCGCAGCAGCAGCTTGCGGCCGGCCTCCTCGAAGTGCTTGGCCATCGTGTAGGTCGCGTACACCTGGTGGACCGGCCCCAGCTCGTCGAAGCGGACGGTCATCTCCGGGGTGACCACGACGTCGAGCTCGGCCGCCGCGCCGACGGGGACCGGGATCACGCGGGCACCCAGCGGGCGGGCCGCTTCTCGCGGAAGGCGGCGATCCCCTCCTGGCCCTCCTCGCCGGCGAAGAACCGGGCCGAGAGGGCCAGCAGGTCGGGGAACCGGTCGGCCAGCGGCCCGCTCCGCGCCGCGCGCAGCAGCCGCTTGGTCTCCGCCAGGGCCAGGGGCGCGCCCTTGCCGAGGGCCGTCACCTGCTCGGCCACGCAGGTGTCCACCTCGTCGTCCGGGACGACGAGGTCCACCAGGCCGCCGGCCAGTGCCGCGGACGCGTCGAACACCTCGCCGGTCAGCATCAGCCGGTGGACGGCGTTGGGCACCATCCGCGGCAGGCAGACCGCCGAGATGACGGCCGGCACGACGCCGATGCGGACCTCGGTGAAGGCGAAGGTCGCCGACGTCCCGGCGACCACCACGTCGCAGGCCGCCAGCAGGCCGACGCCACCTGCCCGGGCGGGGCCGCGGACGGTGGCCACCACGGGCTTGGGGGAGTCCCAGATCGTCTCGAGCAGGGCCGGGAACTCGTTGACCCCCTGGTCCTCCGCGGCGCCGCCGGCGGCCTCGGCGAGGTCCATGCCGGAGCAGAACACCCGGCCGGTGTGGTCGAGCACGACGACCCGGACCGCGTCGTCGGCCAGCGCGTCGGCCAGCGCCGACCGCAGCTGGGCGCGCATCGCCCGCGACAGCGCGTTGCGGTTGGCCGGGGAGTCCAGCGTCAGGGTGGCCACGCCACTGCCGACGTCGACCCGCAGCACCCGATCGGCGCTCATGCGTCGAAGTCCACCGTGACGGTGTCCGAGAGCGGCACTGTCTGGCAGGTGAGCACGTACCCCGCCTCGACCTCCCGGGGCTCGAGGGCGTAGTTCCGCCGCATCTCCACCTCGCCCTCGGTGACCCGCGCCCGGCAGGTGCCGCACACCCCGCCCTTGCAGGCGAAGGGCAGGTCACCGCGCACCCGCTGGGCCGAGTCGAGGACGGGCACGTCTCGGGGGAGGGCCAGGGTGGTGGTCCGCCCGTCGAGGACGACGGTCACCTCGCTGCTCGGCCCGGTGACGGTCTCCTCGTCTCCGCGGACCGGCTCCGGGGGGACGTCGTCGACGTAGAACAGCTCCTGGTGGACCTTCTCGGCCGGGACGCCGAGCTCGGCCAGCACCTCGCGGGCGTCGCTGACCATCCCGTGCGGGCCGCACAGCCACCAGTGGTCGACGTGCTCGGCGTCCACCAGGTTGTCGATCAGCGTCCGCAGCCGCGCGCCGTCGAGCCGGCCGCTGGTCAGGTCCGCGTCCCGCGGCTCGCGGGAGAGGACGTGCACCAGCTGCAGCCGGGTGCCGTAGCGGTCCTTCAGGTCGGCGAGCTCGTCGGCGAACATGACGGTGTTGGTGCGCCGGTTGCCGTAGAAGACGGTGACGGTGGACTCCCCGTCGCGCAGCACGCTGGAGGCGAGGGAGAGGGCCGGGGTGATGCCCGAGCCGGCGACGACGAAGACGTGGTCGGCGGGCACCGACAGGTCGGCGGTGAAGGTGCCCGACGGCGGCAGCACCTCGATCCGGTCGCCCGGGCGCACCGAGTGCACCAGGTAGGAGGAGAAGAACCCGCCGGGCACCTCCCGGACGCCCACGCGCGGCGCGGCGCCCACGGGCGCGCAGATGGAGTACGAGCGGCGCTCGTCGCGCTCGCCGTCCACCCGGCGCAGGGTCAGGGCCTGGCCCGGCTTGAAGGCGTAGTCCTCGGCCAGCTCCGGGGGGACGTCGAAGGTCACCGCGACCGCGTCGTCGGTGAGCTGCTCGACGCGGGCCACCGTGAGCGGGTGGAACTGCGGCCGACGCCGCGCGGGGGCCTCGGTGGTGGTCACTCAGATCTCCTTGACGTGCTCGAACGGCTCCCGGCAGCTGCGGCAGCGGCGCAGCGCCTTGCAGGCGGTCGCGCTGAACTCGCTCAGCTCCTCGGTGTCCGGGGAGCCGCACACCGGGCAGGCGGCGGTGCGGCGGGTCGGCCCGAGTTGCAGCGGCACCGGGCCCGCGGGGCGGGCCGGGGCCCTCCCGGGCGGCGCGATGCCACCGGCGGCCAGCTTGCGGCGGCCCTCGTCGCTGATCCAGTCGGTGCTCCAGGCGGGGGAGAGCACGGTGCGGACGTCGACGTCGGGGAAGCCGGCCCGGTGCAGGGCGTGCAGCAGGTCGGCGCGCATCGTGCCCATCGCCGGGCAGCCGGAGTAGGTGGGGGTGATCTCGACGACGACGGTGCCGTCCTCGACCCGGACGTCGCGGAGGACGCCGAGGTCGGCGAGGGTCAGCATCGGCAGCTCGGGGTCGGTCACCGTCTCGGCGACCGACCGGGGATCGGTCGTGACCGTCACGGCGGTCACCACGTGGCGGCCGGGTGCTGGCGGGCCAGGCCCTGCAGGGTGTCGAGCAGCTCGGGGAGCTCCGCGGTGTGCCGGCCGGTGCGGCCTCGGGGCGGGGCGTCGGCCGGCCAGGCCGGCACCCGCAGCGTCGCCCGGTCGAGCACCTGCGTGAGCACGGAGACGACCTCCTCGCGGACGTCGGCCGGGTCGACCGCGACGCCGGCCGCGGTGAGCCGGGCCTCGACGTCCGTGGCGGTGAACAGGTCGTCCAGCAGCGGCCAGACGGCGTCGGCGCCGGCCTGGGCGCGGCGGTGGGACTCCTCGGTGCCGTCGCCGAGGCGCAGCACCCAGCGGGCGGCGTGGTCGCGGTGGTAGGCCAGCTCGTTGACGCCCTTGGCCGCGATGGCCGCGACCACCGGGTCCCGGGACTCCCGCAGCCGGGTGAAGACCGCGAGCCGGACGGTGGCGGCGGCGAGGAGCCGGACCATCGTCTGCGCGAAGTCGCCGTTCGGCGCCTCGACCAGGTCGGTGTTGCGGAACTCGTCGGGGTCGCGGAAGTAGGCCAGGGCGTCCTCGTCAGGGATGGTCTCGGTGGCCTTCTCGCGCGAGCGGCCGAGCACGCCCACCGACCCGGCGCGGGCCAGCAGCAGCCGGGCCTGACCGAGCAGGTCGAGGGCGACGTTGGCGATCGCCACCTCCTCCTCGAGCTCCGGCGCCGCGGTGATCCACTGGGTCAGCCGTTGGGCCAGCACGAGGGCGTCGTCGCCGAGCATCAGGCAGTACTCGCCCAGGTCGGCCGGGTCGATGCCCTCGGGCACGGTGGTGTCGACGCCGGCCAGCGGCTCGTCGAAGCCGGTGCCGAACGCCCAGTGCCCCTCGCCGCCGTGGGCGTGGTCGAGCGCCTCGTAGACGGTCTCTTCGTGCGCCATGTCTCTCCTACCGGAGTGCGCGGAGCGAGGTTCCCTCGTCTCTCGCACTCCGCTACATGTGGGGGACGTCCTCGGGGATCTCGTAGAACGTCGGGTGGCGGTAGACCTTGTCGCCGCTCGGGGCGAACATCGGGTCCTTCTCGTCGGGGCTCGACGCGGTGATGTGGGCGGCCTTGACCACCCAGATGCTCACGCCCTCGTTGCGCCGGGTGTACAGGTCGCGCGCCGCGTGCACGGCCATCTCGTCGTCCGGCGCGTGCAGCGACCCGACGTGCACGTGGTTGATCCCGCGCTTGCCGCGCACGAAGACCTCGTAGAGCGGCCAGTCCCGCCGGCTGGTCGCCGGCCTGGTCTCGACCGGCACCTCGGGCCCGGTGGGGACGGCGCCGTGCCCACCCTCGGCGGTCACGTCGCCCGTCGGCTCGACTCCGCCCTCGTCCCGCTCCTCGGTCGCCGGCGCTCCCTGCGATGCTCGCTCGGGCGTCGTCCTCCCGTCGCTCATGCCCGCGCTCCCTCGTGCTTGGCGGCGTACGCGGTGGCGGCCTCGGTGACCCAGGCGTTGTCGTCGCGGGCGGCCCGGCGGCGGGCGAGGCGCTCGGCGTTGCGCGGGCCGTCGCCGCTGATGACGCGCTTGAACTCGGCCCAGTCGATCCGGCCGAACCGGTAGTGGCCGCTCTCCTCGTCCCACGCGAGCTCGGGGTCGGGCAGCGTGACGCCGAGGAACTCCGCCTGCGGCACCGACATGTCCACGTAGCGCTGGCGGAGCTCGTCGTTGCTGTGCCGCTTGATGCCCCACGCCATCGACTGCGCCGAGTTGGGGCTGTCGTCGTCCGGCGGGCCGAACATCATCAGCGACGGCCACCACCAGCGGTCGACGGCGTCCTGCACCATCGCCCGCTGCTCGGCCGTGCCGCGCATCATCGTCATCAGCAGCTCGTAGCCCTGCCGCTGGTGGAAGGACTCCTCCTTGCAGATGCGGATCATCGCCCGGGCGTAGGGCCCGTAGGAGGAGCGGCACAGCGGCACCTGGTTGCAGATCGCCGCCCCGTCGACGAACCAGCCGATGACGCCGACGTCGGCGTAGGTCAGCGTCGGGTAGTTGAAGATCGAGCTGTACTTCTGCCGGCCCTCGATGAGCTTGTCGGTGAGGTCGGCCCGGTCGGCGCCGAGGGTCTCCGCCGCGGAGTACAGGTACATGCCGTGGCCGGCCTCGTCCTGCACCTTGGCCAGCAGGATCGCCTTGCGCCGCAGGCTCGGGGCGGCGAGCAGCCAGTCGCCCTCCGGCTGCATCCCGATGATCTCCGAGTGCGCGTGCTGGGCGATCTGCCGGATCAGGGTCTTGCGGTACCCCTCGGGCATCCAGTCCCGCGGCTCGATCCGGTGCTCGGCGGCGATCGTGGCGTCGAAGTGCGCCTGCAGCGCGGCCTCGTCGGCCGCGGGCCGTTCCAGGGTGGGCGCGGACATCTCATCCCCTCGGGTGCGACGTCGATCGTCAATTACTGACCAGTTGGTCGGTAATGAGTCTGCCCGACCGCGACCCACGGCACAAGTCCACGCCCGGACTTCTTCCGCGGGCCTTGACAGGCGGAGGCGGGAGGAGTTCATTACCTGACCAACTGGTCGGTATTTGGGTGAGACCTGCCCGCCGACCGCCCGGCGAGGACGCTGCGACCACGGAGGCATCGGCCATGACGGCTGCGACCAGCGAGACCACCCGGCGCCTGGGAGAGGCACCCGACCCGGCGATCCTCGACCCGGCGGAGCGGCTGTCCGTCGACGAGCTCCGGGCCCAGCAGCTCGAGCGGCTGCAGTGGACGCTGCGTCACGCGTACGAGAACGTGCCGCACTACCGGGCCGCCTTCGACGCGGCCGGCGTGCACCCCGACGACTGCCGGGAGCTGGCCGACCTGGCGCGGTTCCCCACCACCAGCAAGGCCGACCTGCGCGACAACTACCCGTTCGGCATGTTCGCCGTCCCGCAGGAGCAGGTGCGCCGCGTGCACGCCTCCTCCGGCACCACCGGCCGGCCGACCGTCGTCGGCTACACCGAGCGGGACATCGACACCTGGGCCACGGTGATGGCCCGCTCGATCCGCGCGGCCGGCGGCCGGCCGGGCGACCGGCTGCACAACGCCTACGGCTACGGCCTGTTCACCGGTGGGCTGGGCGCCCACTACGGCGCCGAGAAACTCGGCTGCACGGTCATCCCCGTGTCGGGCGGGATGACGCCGCGGCAGGTCCAGCTGATCAGCGACTTCGAGCCGCGGGTGATCATGGTGACGCCGTCGTACATGCTCACCGTCATCGACGAGTTCGAGAAGCAGGGCCTGGACCCGAAGGCCAGCTCCCTGGAGATCGGCATCTTCGGCGCCGAGCCGTGGACCGAGCAGATGCGCCGGGAGATGGAGGAGCGGCTCGACATCCACGCCGTCGACATCTACGGCCTGTCGGAGGTCATGGGCCCCGGCGTCGCGCAGGAGTGCGTGGAGACCAAGGACGGCCTGCACATCTGGGAGGACCACTTCTACCCGGAGGTCATCGACCCGCTCACCGGCGAGGTGCTGCCCGAGGGCGAGCAGGGCGAGCTGGTCTTCACCTCCCTCACCAAGGAGGCCATGCCGGTCATCCGCTACCGCACCCGCGACCTCACCCGCCTGTTGCCCGGGACGGCGCGGCCCGGGATGCGGCGGATGGAGAAGGTCACCGGCCGCACCGACGACATGATCATCCTGCGCGGGGTGAACCTCTTCCCGACCCAGATCGAGGAGATCGTGCTGCGCACGCCGGGCCTCTCGCCGCACTTCGCGCTGGAGCTGACCACGCGCGGCCGGATGGACCACCTCACCTGCCGGATCGAGGCCCGCCCCGACTGCCCGCCCGAGCGCCGTCCCGAGGCCGCCGCCGAGGTCGCGAAGGGGGTCAAGGACACCGTCGGCTGCAGCATCGAGGTGCTGGTCGTGGACCCGGAGACCCTGGCGCGCTCGGTGGGGAAGCTCAAGCGGCTGCACGACCTCCGGGAGCGTGCGTGACCTCCACCGCCGATCCCGCCCGGGTACGCCGCGGCCGGCCCGGCCACTCGCTGGACTCCCTGCTGGACGTCGCCGTCGCGGTGTTCAACGAGCGCGGCTACGACGCCACCAGCATGGACGAGCTCGCCACCCGGCTGGGCATCACCAAGTCGGCGATCTACCACCACGTGTCCAGCAAGGTCGAGCTGCTGCGGATGGCGCTCGACCGCGCCCTCGACGCGCTGTTCGCCGTCACCGAGGAGCCGGCCGCGACCAGCGGGCCGGCCATCGACCGGCTCGAGCACGTCGTCCGCGGGTCGGTCCGGGTGCTCACCGCGGAGCTGCCGTTCGTCACCCTCCTGCTGCGGGTGCGCGGCAACTCCCCGGTCGAGCAGGAGGCGCTCGAGCGTCGTCGCCGGTTCGACCGGATCGTCACCGACCTGGTCCGCGCCGCGGAGGAGGAGGGCGACGTCCGCCCGGACGTCGACCCGGCCGTCACCAGCCGCCTGCTCTTCGGCGCCGTGAACTCCCTGACCGAGTGGTACCGCCCCGACCGCGGCCTGGACGCGACGGCCGTGGCCGACGCGCTCGTCGCCATCACCTTCCAGGGCCTGCGCGCCCGGCCGTCCTGACCACCCCGGGAGACCTGCGATGACCGCACCCCTGCTCGAGAGCTACGTGGCCGGCCGGTGGTACGCCGCCCCGGACGACGGGACGCCGATCGCCGACGCGGTCACCGGCGAGACCGTCGTCCGCGTCAGCAGCACCAGCCTCGACGTGCCCGCGATGCTCCACCACGCCCGCACCGTCGGCGGACCGGCGCTCCGGGAGCTGACCTTCCACCAGCGCGCCGCGCTGCTCAAGCAGCTGGGCCTGCGGCTCATGGCCCACAAGGACGCGTTCTACGCGCTGTCCCGCCGCACCGGCGCCACCGACCGTGACAGCGCCGTCGACGTCGACGGCGGGTTCGGGACGCTGCTGTCGTACGCGTCGAAGGGCCGCCGCGAGCTGCCCGACGACACCGTCGTCCTCGACGGGCCCATCGAGCCGCTGGGCCGGGGCGGCACCTTCGCCGGCCAGCACCTCTACACCCCGATGCGGGGCGTCGCGGTGCAGGTCAACGCCTTCAACTTCCCGGTGTGGGGCTTCCTGGAGAAGCTGGCGCCGGCCTTCCTCGCCGGTGTCCCGACCGTCGTCAAGCCGGCCAGCCAGACCGCCTACCTCACCGAGGCGGTGGTCCGGACGATCGTCGAGTCGGGCCTGCTGCCCGAGGGGTCGGTCCAGCTGCTCGCCGGCAGTGCGGCCGGGCTCCTCGACGGCCTGGCCGGGCAGGACCTGGTCTTCTTCACCGGATCGGCCGCGACCGCCCGCAAGCTGCGCAGCTCGCCGGCCGTGGTCGCCCACTCGGTGCGCTTCAACGCCGAGGCCGACTCGCTCAACTGCTCGGTGCTCGGCCCCGACGCCACGCCAGGCACCCCGGAGTTCGAGCTCTTCGTGGAGCAGCTGGTCACCGAGATGACGGTGAAGGCCGGCCAGAAGTGCACCGCGATCCGCCGGGCGTTCGTGCCGCGCCCCCTGGTGGACGACGTCGTCGAGGCGACCCGGGACCGGCTGGCGGAGGTCGTGGTCGGTGCACCCGGCGCCGAGGGGGTGCGGATGGGGGCGCTGGCCAGCCTCGACCAGCGCGAGGAGGTCCTCCGCTCGCTCAAGGCGCTGCGCGGCGTCGCCGAGCTGGTCGCCGGAGACCCGGAGCACTTCGAGGTCGTCGGGGCCGACCGCGACCGCGGCGCGTTCCTGCCCCCGATGCTCCTGCGCTGCGACGACCTGGCCGCCGCCGAGCCGCACGACGTCGAGGCGTTCGGCCCGGTCAGCACGGTCCTGCCCTACGACGGTGTGGAGCAGGCCGTGGAGCTGGCCGCCCGCGGGCAGGGCAGCCTGGTCGGCTCGGTGGTGACCCACGACGAGCAGTTCGCGCGGGAGTTCGTGCTGGGTGCCGCGCACGCGCACGGCCGGATCCTGGTGCTCGACCGGGACGACGCGAGGGAGAACACCGGTCACGGCTCCCCGCTGCCGGTGCTGGTCCACGGGGGTCCCGGCCGCGCCGGTGGCGGCGAGGAGCTCGGCGGCATCCGCGGCGTCCTGCACCACATGCAGCGCACCGCGGTGCAGGCCTCGCCGGACGTGCTCACCGCGGTCGGCGGCCGCTGGGTGACCGGGGCGCGGCGGAACGACGACGGCGTGCACCCGTTCCGCAAGTCGCTGGCGCAACTGCGGATCGGCGACTCGGTGACCGCCGGCCCGCGGGCGGTGACGCTCGAGGACATCGAGCACTTCGCCGAGTTCACCGGCGACACCTTCTACGCGCACATGGACGAGGAGGCCGCGGCGGCCAACCCGCTGTTCGGTGGCCGGGTCGCCCACGGCTACCTGGTCGTCTCGTGGGCGGCGGGGCTGTTCGTCGACCCCGCGCCGGGGCCGGTGCTGGCCAACTACGGCGTGGACGACCTGCGGTTCCTCACCCCGGTCAAGCCGGGGGAGGAGCTGACCGTCACGCTCACCTGCAAGCAGATCACCCCGCGCGGCGGCGCCGACCACGGCGAGGTCCGCTGGGACGCGGTCGTCGTCGACAGCGCGGGCAAGCCCGTGGCGACCTACGACGTCCTCACGATGGTCGCCAAGACCTGGCCGTCATCTGCCTGAGCCGCAGCGGGGGGGGGGGGGGGGGGGGGGGGGGGGGGGGGGGGGGGGGGCGGGGGGGGGGGGGGGGGGGGGGGGGGGGGGCGGGGGGGGGGGGGGGGGGGGGGGGG
>NZ_JBJGYR010000033.1:0-48785 GCF_054050095.1 Geodermatophilus sp. SYSU D01105 | reverse complement strand
AGCGTTACGGCGGCCATGGCGAGAGGGAAACGCCCGGTACCATTCCGAACCCGGAAGCTAAGCCTCTCAGCGCCGATGGTACTGCCCTGGAGACGGGGTGGGAGAGTAGGACGCCGCCGGACAACCACTCCACGAAGGGGCCCCAGCACACGCTGGGGCCCCTTCGCGCATCCCCGACCACGGCCGGGGCGCACCCCGCAGGGGGCCGGCGCCCGGTGTGGGGGAAGCCCTCAGCGCCGGGACCGCGGCTCCTTCGACGTCGCCCCGACGTTGTCGGCGAACCAGGTGTTGAGCGTGACGAGGTCCCGCCACGCCGTCCGGACCTCCTCGAGGGCGCGTCGGTCGTGCAGCCACTCGGCGGGCTCCCAGCGGCGCGCGGCGTGCAGCGACCTGTGTCGCAGCAGGTCGGCGCGGTCGTCGTCCACGGCGAAGCCCGAGGGGACCCGCGTGTGTCGCTGCCCCTCGATGTCCCAGCCGCCCGACGCGAGCCGGTCCACCTCGGCGCGCAGCCGTCCGCCCTGGAGGTCGTCGGCGACGGCGCGGCGGTAGCGGGCCACCTGGTCGGACTCCAACCGCCAGCACCCCCCGGCCACCATGAGGCCGTCGGCGGAGATCTGCACGTACCAGGCGCCGGCGCCCCGGCCCTCCGGGTTCACCACCGCCCCCTGGTGTGTCTTGTACGGCGTCTTGTCCGAGCTGAACCGGACGTCGCGGTACGGGCGGAACACCTTGGCGGCGCCGAACTCCGGACCCAGTTCCTCGACCAGGGCCTGCAGCGGCGCCCGCACGCAGTCGTCGTAGACGGCGCGGTGGCGGGTCCAGTAGGTCTTGCTGTTGTCGGCCTCCAGGCCCTCGTAGAAGACCAGCCCCTCGTCGGGGAACCCCTCGAAGCTCATCGGCTCCCGTCCGTCTCGTCCAACAGCGCGTGCCAGCGCCGCTCCCGCAGCGGTGCGCCG
The DNA here is from genome assembly GCF_054050095.1 of Geodermatophilus sp. SYSU D01105. Classification (NCBI taxonomy): domain Bacteria; kingdom Bacillati; phylum Actinomycetota; class Actinomycetes; order Geodermatophilales; family Geodermatophilaceae; genus Geodermatophilus; species Geodermatophilus sp. SYSU D01105. The sequence continues at coordinate 47,829 of NZ_JBJGYR010000033.1, read as the reverse complement.
CCGGTGTCGAGCGTGCGCACCCAGCCGTCCGGTGCCCAGCCGGCCGACTCGAAGAAGTCCGCCGACACCCGGTCCTGTTCCGCCAGCCACGTCTGCAGCCGCACCGCGCCGGAGGCCCGGGCGAGGTCGGCGACGGCGGCCAGCAGGCGGCTGCCGTGTCCGCGCCGTCCCCACCGTGGCTCCACGAGCAGGGTGGCGACCTCGGTGGTCGGCCCGCGCGCCGCGCCCTCGACGTCGGCGGCCTCCGGGGGCCCGTAGGCGGCGAAGCCGACGACGGTCCCCCGCTCGACGGCCACGAGCACGCCGTGCGCCGGTGTCGGCGGGGCGAGCACGGCCGATCGCCATGCCGCCGTGGCCGCCTCCTCGTCCCACGCGTCGAGGACGTCGGCGGGGAGCGCGGCCCGGTACGCCGTCCGCCAGGTGACGGCCTGGACCCGGGCGACGTCGGCGGCGTCCGCCGGGCGGGCGGGGCGGACGGAGACCTCGGCGCTGCCGGTCAGGCGCGGGAAGGGCGAGGTCGGGTCCACGCCGGGCAGCGTAGGGCCGCGCGGCGCGTGTCGTACCCAGCAGGCAGGATCGCCCGCTGTGGGCCTCCCCGTCGTCGACCGTCTGCCGGCTCCGCTGGCGCGCCGCATCGCGCTCGCCGCGCAGGGGTTCGCCGACCCTCGGCCCGACGGCGTCGTCGACGGGCGGCACCTGCGGCGGATGACCTCCCGGCTGGCCGTCGTGCAGATCGACTCGGTCAACGTGCTGTCCCGGGCGCACTACCTGCCGGCGTTCAGCCGGTTCGGGCCCTATCCCCGCGCGGCCATCGACGCGCTCGCGGGCCGCCGCCGCGAGCTGTTCGAGTACTGGGCGCACGAGGCGTCCTTCCTCCCCGTGCGCCTGCACCCGTACCTGCGCTGGCGCATGGCCGCCGCCGAGGAGCACGCCTGGGGGTCGATGGTGCGCATCCAGCGGGAGCGGCCCGGCTACGTCGCGGAGGTGCTCGACCGGGTGCGGGAGGGCGGCCCGCTCAAGGCCAGCGACCTCGCCGAACCCCGCCCCGACCGGCCGGGCAGCATGTGGAACTGGCACGCGGGCAAGGTCGCGCTGGAGTGGCTGTTCTACACCGGCGTCCTCACCACCCGCGGCCGCACCACGGCCTTCGAGCGGGTCTACGACCTGACCGAGCGGGTCCTGCCGGCCGCCGTGCTCCAGACGCCGACCCCGGAGCCGGCCGAGGCGGTGCGCGAGCTGGTGCGCACCGCGGCCCGCGCGCTCGGCGTGGCCACCGAGCGGGACCTGCGCGACTACTTCCGGCTCAAGCCCGCACCCACCCGGGCCGCGATCGGCGAGCTCACCGACGCCGGCGAGCTCCTGCCGGTCGAGGTCGCCGGGTGGGGCGCGCCGGCCTTCCTGCACCCGGAGGCGCGCCGACCCCGCTGGATCCGAGCCCGGGCGCTGCTCAGCCCGTTCGACTCGCTGGTCTGGGAACGACCGCGGGTCGAGCGCATCTTCGGCTTCCGCTACCGCCTGGAGATCTACACGCCGGCGGCCAAGCGGGTGCACGGCTACTACGTGCTGCCCTTCCTGCTCGGCGACCGGCTCGTCGCGCGGGTGGACCTCAAGGCCGACCGCCAGGCGGGGGTGCTGCGGGTGCAGTCGGCCTTCGCCGAGGAGGGCGTCGACCGCGCCGAGGTCGCCGTCGCCCTCGCCGCCGAGCTGGCCCTCATGGCCGGCTGGCTGGAGCTGGGGTCGGTGACCGTCGCCGAGCGGGGGGACCTCGCCGCGGACCTGGCCGTCGCCCTGCGCTGAGGGCCGGTCAGCGGCCCGCCAGCCGCTGCACGACCGCGAGCCCCGCGGGACTGCCCGGCCAGGCCCGCGCCAGGGCCGGTGCGCCCGCGGCGCGCACCACCGCCCGCAGGGCCAGGGCCACCACGACGACGTCGTCGGCGTAGCCCAGCACAGGGACGACGTCGGGCACGAGGTCGATCGGCGACAGCAGGTAGGCCAGCAGCAGCCACAGCCGCAGCCGCACCCCGCGGGGGAGCGACCGGTCGGCGGCCAACCTGCGCACCAGCCGGACCAGGTCGGGCAGCAGGCGCAGCGCCTCCCGGACGGTCAGGTCGGGTGGCCGCGTCCGCCACAGGACCAGCAGGAGCGCGGCCCACAGCACGAGCAGGCCGCCGGCGACCGCGAGCAACCCGCTCCACCACTCCACGGGACGAGTCTGACCGGTGGGGCAGGAGCGGTCCGGGTGCGGGACCTGCGTCGGGGGGCGGCCGTACCCTCGGGCGCGTGACGAGCGCGACCGACGGCCCCATCGACACCCAGTACGAGGACCTGCTGCGCCGGGTGCTCGAGCAGGGCACCCCCAAGCAGGACCGCACCGGCACCGGCACGGTCAGCCTCTTCGGCGAGCGGCTGCGGTACGACCTCTCCGAGCGCTTCCCGCTCGTCACGACCAAGCGGGTCCACTTCAAGTCGGTCGCCTACGAGCTGCTGTGGTTCCTGCGCGGGGACTCCAACGTCGGCTGGCTGCGCGACAAGGGGGTCACCATCTGGGACGAGTGGGCCTCGCCGGAGGGTGAGCTGGGGCCGGTCTACGGCGTCCAGTGGCGCTCGTGGCCCACGCCGGACGGCGGGCACGTCGACCAGATCGCCGCCGTCCTGGAGACCCTGCGCACCGATCCGGACTCCCGGCGGATGCTGGTCTCGGCGTGGAACGTGGCCGCGCTGCCGGAGATGGCGCTGGCGCCGTGCCACGCGCTGTTCCAGTTCCACGTCGCCGACGGCCGGCTCTCCTGCCAGCTCTACCAGCGCAGCGCCGACCTCTTCCTCGGCGTGCCGTTCAACATCGCCAGCTACGCGCTGCTGACCCGCATGGTCGCCGACCAGGTCGGCCTGACCCCCGGGGACCTCATCTGGGTGGGCGGGGACTGTCACGTGTACAGCAACCACGTCGAGCAGGTGACCGAGCAGCTCTCCCGCGAGGTGCTGCCCTTCCCGACGCTCGAGCTCGCGCCCGCGCCCTCGCTGTTCGACTACGCCTACGAGGACTTCACGCTCCACGACTACCGGCACCACCCGGCGATCAAGGCCCCGGTGGCGGTGTGACCGGGTGGGCGTCGCGCTGATCTGGGCGCAGGCCGCAGGCGGGGTCATCGGCGCGGACGGCGCGCTGCCGTGGCACCTGCCCGAGGACCTGAGGCTCTTCCGCACCCTCACCACCGGCTCGATGGTCGTCATGGGCCGGCGCACCTGGGAGTCGCTGCCCGACCGGTTCCGCCCGCTGCCCGGGCGGACCAACGTCGTCCTCACCACCGACCCGTCCTGGTCCGCCGAGGGCGCCCGCCGCGCCGGCTCGGTCGAGGAGGTCCTCGCCGACGGCGGGGACCTGTGGGTCATCGGCGGTGGCCGGGTCTACGCCGCCTTCCTCCCGCACGCCGACCGGCTGGTCGTCACCGAGGTCGACACGCAGGTGCACGGCGACACGTGGGCGCCGGTGCCCGGACCGGGGTGGCGGCGGGTGTCCCGCGAGCCCGCCGAGGGCTGGTCGACGTCGACCACCGGGCTGCGGTACGCGGTGTCGGAGTACCGCCGGGGGACGGCGTCCGCCGCGCCGGGGCGGAACACGGCCGTCCCCGATCGGTAGATTCACCCCATGACCAGCGACCCCGCTCGGCCCTTCGGGCGCGTCCTGACGGCGATGGTCACCCCGCTGGCCGAGGACGGCTCGATCGACCTCGCCGGCGCCCAGGAACTGGCTGCCCACCTGGTCGACCGCGGAGCCCACGACGGCCTCGTCGTCTGCGGGACGACCGGGGAGTCACCGACCCTGAGCGACGCCGAGCAGCGCGCCGTCCTCGAGGCGGTCCTGGACGCGGTGGGCGACCGGGCGACCGTCGTCGCCGGTGTGGGGACCAACGACACCGCCCACTCCATCGACAAGGCCCGGGACGCCGAGCGGCTCGGCGCGCACGGCCTGATGGTGGTGACGCCGTACTACAACAAGCCCCCGCAGGCGGGTCTGCTGCGGCACTTCACCGCCGTCGCGGACTCCACCGACCTGCCGGTGATGCTCTACGACATCCCGCCGCGCACCGTCGTCCCCATCGAGGTGGAGACGCTGGTCCGGGCCGCGGAGCACCCGCGGATCGTCGCGGTCAAGGACGCCAAGGGCGACCTCGGCGCGGTGGCCTGGACCCTCGCCCGCACCGACCTGGCCTACTACAGCGGCGAGGACATGCTCAACCTGCCGCTGCTGGCCGTCGGGGCGGTCGGTGTGGTGAGCGTCGTCGGCCACCTGGTCGGCCCGCGGCTGGCCGAGCTGATCGGTGCGGTCGAGTCCGGGGACCTGGTCAAGGCCCGGGCGGTCAACGAGAGCCTGCTGCCGGTCTACACCGGCATCTTCCGGACCCAGGGCGTCATCCTGGTCAAGGCGGCGCTGAACGCGCTCGGCCTGCCCGCGGGGCCGGTGCGCCCGCCGCTGGTCGACGTCACCCCCGAGCAGCTCGCCACGCTGCGGGAGGACCTCGCCGCAGGCGGGGTGACGCTGTGAGCGCGGCCCCCGGCGGCCCCATCACCCAGCCCCACCTCGACCTCAAGGCACCACCCCCGCTGCCGGCCGGCGGCCTGCGGGTGATGGCGCTGGGCGGACTCGGCGAGATCGGCCGCAACATGGCCGTCCTGGAGTACGACGGGAGCCTGCTGGTCATCGACTGCGGCGTCCTGTTCCCCGAGGCCGAGCAGCCCGGCGTCGACCTGATCCTCCCGGACTTCGGGGTCATCGAGCACCGGCTCGGGGACATCGCCGCCGTCGTCCTCACCCACGGGCACGAGGACCACATCGGCGCCATCCCGTACCTGCTGCGGATGCGCGGGGACATCCCCCTGGTGGGGTCGCGGTTCACCCTCGCCCTGGTCTCGGCCAAGCTCCGCGAGCACCGCATCGACCCGACGCTGGTCGAGGTCGCGGCCGGGGACGACCACGTGGCCGGGCCCTTCCACTGCGAGTTCATCGCGGTCAACCACTCGATCCCCGACGCCCTCGCGGTCGCCGTCCACACGCCGGCCGGGAGGCTGGTGCACACCGGCGACTTCAAGATGGACCAGCTGCCGCTCGACGGCGTCCTCACCGACCTGGGCGCGTTCGCCCGGCTCGGGGTGGAGGGCATCGACCTGCTGCTGGCCGACTCCACCAACGCCGAGATCCCCGGCTTCGTCACCTCCGAGCGGTCGATCGGCCCGGTGCTCGACGACGTCTTCGCCCGCGCCACGCAGCGGCTGATCGTCTCCAGCTTCGCCAGCCACGTGCACCGGATCCAGCAGGTGCTCGACTGCGCCGAGACCCACCGCCGCAAGGTGGCCTTCGTCGGCCGGTCGATGGTCCGCAACATGGGCGTGGCCCGCGACCTGGGCCTGCTGCGGGTGGCGCCCGGGCTGATGGTGTCCCTCGACGAGGCCGCGGCCATGCCGCCGGACCAGGTCGTGCTGGTCTCCACCGGCTCGCAGGGGGAGCCGCTGTCCGCGCTGGGCCGGATGGCGCGGGGCCAGCACCACCAGGTGACGATCGAGGCCGGCGACACCGTCGTCCTCGCCTCGTCGCTGGTGCCGGGCAATGAGACCGCCGTCTACAAGGTCATCAACGGGCTGGCCCGCCTGGGCGCCACCGTGGTGCACAAGGAGACCGCGCGGGTGCACGTCTCGGGGCACGCGCCGGCCGGTGAGCTGCGCACCCTGCTCAACGTCGCCAAGCCCCGCCACCTGATGCCGGTGCACGGCGAGTGGCGGCACCTGCGGGCGCACGCCGCCCTGGCCGAGGAGACCGGGATGAGCGCCGACCGGGTGCTCCTCGCCGAGAACGGCGTCGTGGTCGACCTGGTCGACGGCAAGGCCGCGATCGTGGGCAGCGTCCCGGTCGGGGACGTCTACGTCGACGGGCTCAACGTCGGCGACGTGGGGGAGGAGTCGCTGCAGGAGCGGCGCATCCTCGGCGACGAGGGGTTCGTCGCGCTCACCGTCGTCATCGAGCCCTCGACCGGCACGATCGTGCGCCCGGTGCACCTGTCCGCGCGGGGCTTCGCCGACGACCCCGCCGTCTTCGACCCGGCCCTGCAGCTGGTCGAGGACGCGCTGCGGCGCACCCTCGCCGACGGCGAGACCGACGCCCACCGGCTCTCCCAGGTGATCCGCCGGACGATCGGCAAGTGGGTGTCGGACACCCACCGCCGCCGGCCGATGATCATCCCGACGGTCCTGGAGGTGTGAGTGGGGTGGGACGGCGCGGACGACGCGCCCGTCCCACTCCGCTATCGCAGCTCGATCGGCGCGATGCCCTCCTCCTCGGGCAGGTCGAAGCCCCACACCTGCGCGTAGAAGGACAGCTCGCCGTCCAGCGCCGCGCGGATGTTCTCCGCCCGCCGGAAGCCGTGCTGCTCCCCGGGGAAGAGCAGGTAGGCGTGCGGTACCCCCTTCTCCCGCAGCGCCGTCACGATCGCCTCCGCCTGCTCCGGCGGCACGACGCGGTCCTCCTCGCCCTGGAAGACTGCCAGCGGCGTGTCGAAGGCGGCCACGTGCGAGACCGGGGAGCGCTCGGCGTAGACGTCGGCGCCCTCCGGCCACGGGGCGACCAGCGAGTCGAGGTAGCGGGACTCGAACTTGTGGGTGTCGGCGGCCAGCGCGGCCAGGTCGGCGACGCCGAAGTGGCTGGCGCCCGCGGAGAACACGCCGGGCCGCAGGCACAGCGCCGCCAGCGTCGTGTAGCCACCGGCCGAGCCGCCGCGGATGGCCAACCGGGCGGGGTCGACCCGGCCGCTGTCGGCGAGGAACCGGGCGCAGGCGACGACGTCGTCGAGGTCGACCACGCCCCACGCGCCGCGCAGGGCCTCGCGGTAGCGGCGCCCGTAGCCGGCCGACCCCCGGTAGTCGACGTCGGCCACGCAGAACCCCCGCGAGGTCCAGTACTGCACCTCGAGGTTCAGCACCGGCGTCGCCGCTGCCGTGGGGCCACCGTGGACGACGACCAGCAGGGGCGGGCGCGCCCCCTCCGGTGCGGTCACCTCGGGGTTGGTGGGCGGGTAGACCAGCGCGTGCGCCACGTCGATGCCGGTGCCGTCGTCCGGGGTCGGGAAGGTGAGGTGCTCGGGCTGGGCGAACCACGCAGGGTCCAGGCCCAGGTCGCGGGCGGGCCGCAGCACGTCGGCCGCACCGCCGTCCACCGGCACCCGCAGCACCACCGGCTCGCTGGCCGGGCCCCCGACCACGCACACCACCGCGCCCTCGGCCGCGGTCACGTACCGGAACGCTGCGTAGGGGACGTCGAGCTCACGCACCGTGCCGTCGGTCTCCCGGACGGCGAGCCGGTCGGCGCCCTCCCGCGCGAAGGCCAGGACGACGCGGCCGTCGGGCAGCAGCGCGAAGCGGCGGGCGCCGAAGACCCACTGCGGCCCGGCGATGTCCGCGCCGAGGTCGAGCACCAGGTCGGCGTCCCCACCCGGCCGCCAGCGGTACAGCGCCCACACGTCGGTGCGGTCCAGGCAGAACCACAGGCTGCCGTCGGCGGCCCACGTCGGCTGGACGGCGGACTCCGCGGTGCCGTCGGCCCGACGCCCGCCCGCGACGACGGTCTCGTCCTCGTCGGTGCGGACGACGAGCTGCGCGGCGTCCCACGGCATGTCCGGGTGGTCCCACTGCAGCCAGGCCAGGGACCGGGCGTCGGGGGAGGGGCGCGGGTCGGAGACGAAGTCCGGGCCGCTGACGAGGACCTCGTCCGTCCCCTCCGGCCCGATCCGGACGATCTCGTTGACCACGTCGGCCGCCGCACCGCCGGCCGTGTGCGTCTCCCGGACGGCGAGCAGCGCGCCGCCCCGCGTCGGGGTCAGGTCGGCGTAGCGGACCCCCGCCGGCAGGTCGGGCTCCGGCGTGACCGCGACCGGCTCGCCCGCTCCGGGGTCGAGCCGGTACAGCCGCTGGTCGGCGAACCCGGTGAACCACACGGTGCCCCCGGCGACGGTCCACGCGCCGCCGCCGTACTCGTGCACCCGCGTCCGGGCGTTCCACGGCGGCGGGAGGGCGTCCTCGACGGCGCCGTCCGCGGACCGGCGGACCAGGGCCGACCGGCCACCCTCCCCGGGCCGTGACTCCGACCACCAGACGTCGGTGCCGTCGACGGCCACCTCTCCCAGCCGGGCGGCCGCGCGGACGACGAGCTCCGAGGTGATCGGGGTGGGCCAGCTGCCGTGGGGGAGCGGAGGAGGAGTCGGCATGCCCTGACCGTAGGTGGCGGACACGAGGCGTCGCCTGCCGTCGGCGCGCACCTGCGGCGATTACCGTCTGACGCATGCCTGCTCGCACGACGACGACCCGCGCGTCGGGTAAGTCGCCGGCGCGCGGACGCTCCGGCTCGGGTTCGACCGCGTCCCGGAAGCGCCCGCCCGCGAAGCGGCCCGCCTCCGGCGGCCGCAAGCCCGCCGCCCGGAAGCCCGCGCCCAAGAACTCCGGCCCCGGTCTGTGGGGCGTCATCAGCGGCGGCTGGTCCCTGCTGGCCCGCGGGGCCGGCGGACTGGCCCGCTCGGTGGCCCGGCCCGAGGAGGCCGAGCCGCTCGCGCCGGAACACCGCCGCGACGGTGTCGGGCTGGCGGTGCTGGGCCTGGCCGTCGTGCTCGGTGCCGCGGCCTGGACCAACGGCATCGGCCCGGTCGGGGCCGCGCTGGCCGGCGGCGTCCGCTGGGTGGTCGGCGCGCTGGTCATGGTGCTGCCGGTCGTCCTCTTCGTCGCCGCCCTCCGGCTGCTCCGCCGCGGCCCGCGCCCCGAGGCCCGCGGCCGGCTGGCGATCGGCTGGCTGTGCGCCGTCGCGTCGGTCCTGGGCATCGCGCAGGTCGTCGGCGACGGCGCCGTCCCCGCCGAGGGCCGTCCCGGCACCGGCGGGCTGATCGGCTGGGCGGTCGGCACACCGCTGGTCGCCGGCGTCGGCAGCGTCGTCACCGTCGTGCTGCTGGTCCTGCTGGCCTTCTTCGGCCTGCTCGTGCTCACCGCAACGCCGGTGCACCAGATCCCCGAGCGCCTCCGCGAGCTCGGCGACCGGCTGCTGGGCCAGGCCTCCGACGAGGACGACTACGACGAGGACTGGGCGGACGACGAGGAGGAGCCGGTCCCGGCCCCGGCGCCGCGCTCCCGCCGCCGTTCCCTCGCGGACGACCTGATGGACACCGGACCGGTGGAGACCCTCCCGGCCATCGACCACGCCGCCTACGACGAGGCGCCCGATGCGGTGCACGTCGGGTCCGCGCCCGAGCCCGCCCCGGTGCCGGCGCGGCCGGTGGTCGTCGACCGCACGGCTCCGCCGGAGGACCTCCCCCCGATCGAGGAGCCGCAGCAGCTGCGCATCGAGCCGGTCGAGGGCGAGTACATGCTGCCGTCGGTCACCGTGCTGCGGCCCGGTGACCCGCCCAAGGCCCGCTCGAAGGCCAACGACGTCGCCATCGAGGCCATCCGGAGCGTCCTCGAGCAGTTCAACATCGACGCGGACGTCACCGGGATGACCCGCGGCCCTACGGTGACCCGCTACGAGGTGACCCTCGGGCCCGCGGTGAAGGTCGAGAAGATCACCGCGCTGACCCGCAACCTCGCCTACGCCGTCGCCAACGACAACATCCGCATCCTGGCGCCGATCCCGGGCAAGTCGGCCGTCGGCATCGAGGTGCCCAACAGCGACCGCGAGATGGTCAGCCTCGGCGACGTCATGCGCTCGCGGACGGCCAAGCAGGACCCGCACCCGATGCTGGTCGGCCTCGGCAAGGACATCGACGGCGAGTTCGTCTGCGCCAACCTGGCGAAGATGCCGCACCTGCTGGTCGCCGGTGCCACCGGTGCCGGTAAGTCCAGCTGCATCAACTCGCTGCTGACCTCGCTGCTGCTGCGGGCGACGCCGGACCAGCTGCGGATGATCCTGGTCGACCCGAAGATGGTCGAGCTGACCCCCTACGACGGCATCCCGCACCTGATCACGCCGATCATCACCGACCCCAAGAAGGCCGCGACCGCGCTGGCCTGGCTGGTCGAGGAGATGGAGCAGCGCTACCAGGACATGCGGGCCTCCGGTGTCCGGCACGTCGACGACTTCAACCGCAAGGTCGAGAAGGGCGAGATCACCGCCCCGCCCGGCAGCGAGCGGGTGTACCGGCCCTACCCGTACATCCTCGCGATCGTCGACGAGCTCGCCGACCTGATGATGGTCGCGCCGCGCGACGTCGAGGACTGCATCGTGCGGATCACCCAGAAGGCCCGTGCGGCCGGCATCCACCTGGTGCTGGCCACGCAGCGGCCGTCGGTCGACGTCGTCACCGGCCTGATCAAGGCCAACGTGCCCTCGCGGCTGGCGTTCTCCACCTCGAGCCTCACCGACAGCCGGGTCATCCTCGACCAGCCCGGCGCCGAGAAGCTCATCGGCATGGGCGACGCGCTGTTCCTGCCCATCGGGGCGGGCAAGCCGATGCGCGTCCAGGGCGCCTACGTGTCCGACGCCGAGATCGAGGCGGTCGTCGAGTTCACCAAGCGGCAGGCCGAGCCCGAGTACCGCGAGGAGGTCTTCACCGCCGGCGGCGGCGAGAAGAAGGAGATCGACGAGGACATCGGCGGCGACCTCGAGCTGCTCGTCCAGGCGGTCGAGCTCGTGGTCACCAGCCAGTTCGGGTCGACGTCGATGCTGCAGCGCAAGCTGCGGGTCGGCTTCGCCAAGGCCGGTCGCCTCATGGACCTCATGGAGAGCCGCGGGATCGTCGGCCCGTCGGAGGGCTCCAAGGCCCGCGACGTGCTGGTCAAGCCCGACGAGCTCGAGTCGGTGGTCTTCACCCTCCGCGGTGGCGGGGACGCGGCCTGACGGCAGCCCGGGCTGAGCTCACACGGCGTCGGCCCGGCCGGGTGGCGATGGGCGCCTAGGATGGGCCGGTGACAGCTCCGCCCAACCCTGCCCGCAGAGTGGCGGTGGTGACCCTCGGGTGCGCCCGGAACGAGGTCGACTCGGAGGAGCTGGCCGGCCGCCTCGCCGCCGGCGGCTACGAACTCGTCGAGGACGCCGACGACGCCGACGCCGTCCTGGTCAACACCTGCGGCTTCATCGAGTCGGCCAAGAAGGACTCGGTCGACGCGATCCTCGCGGCCACCGACTCCGGCGCCCCGGTCGTCGCGGTCGGGTGCATGGCCGAGCGGTACGGGTCCGAGCTCGCCGGCGCGCTCCCCGAGGCCACCGTCCTGGGCTTCGACGACTACGCCGCGATCGGCGACCGGCTCGACGACGTCCTCGCCGGCCGGTCCCTGGTGCCGCACGACCCGCGGGACCGGCGCACGCTGCTGCCGATCAGCCCGGTGGCGCGCACCGCCGCGGTGGCCGCCGGCCGGGCGGACGCCGGCGCCGCGCCGGTCATCCCCGGCCACGGCTGGGTGCAGCGCCGCCGGCTGGCGAGCGGGCCCTCCGCCGCGCTCAAGCTCGCCTCGGGCTGCGACCGGCGGTGTGCGTTCTGCGCCATCCCCGCCTTCCGCGGCGCGTTCGTCTCCCGCCCGCCGGCCGAGGTGCTCGGTGAGGCGCAGTGGCTGGCGTCCCAGGGCGTCACCGAGGTCGTGCTGGTCAGCGAGAACTCGACCTCCTACGGCAAGGACCTCGGCGACCTGCGCTCCCTCGAGCGGCTGCTGCCCCAGCTCGCCGCCGTGGAGGGCATCGCCCGGGTGCGGGTGGCCTACCTGCAGCCGGCCGAGCTCCGGCCGGGCCTGCTGGAGGTCATCGCGACCACCGACGGCGTGGCCCCCTACTTCGACCTGTCCTTCCAGCACTCCTCGCCGACGCTGCTGCGCCGCATGCGCCGGTTCGGCGGCACCGACGACTTCCTCGCGCTCGTCGAGCGGGCCCGCGCGCTGGCGCCCACCGCCGGATTCCGCACCAACGTCATCCTCGGCTTCCCCGGGGAGACCGAGGCCGACGTCGCCGAGCTCGAGCGGTTCCTCGTGGAGGGCCGGCTCGACGCGGTCGGGGTCTTCGGCTACTCCGACGAGGAGGGCACCGAGGCGGCCGGCATGCCCGGCAAGCTGGACCAGGCCGAGATCGACGCCCGGGTGCGGAGGATCACCGACCTCGTGGAGGAGCTGACCGCGCAGCGGGCCGAGGACCGCGTCGGCGAGCGGGTCGAGGTGCTCCTCACCGAGGACCTCGGCGACGACGAGGGCCCGGGCACGTGGCTCGGGCACGCCGCCCACCAGGACCCGGAGGCCGACGGGACGACGACGGTGACCGGGGTGCCCGCCGGGGCGGTGGCGGGGCAGCTCGTCGCCGCGGAGGTCGCGGGCACCGAGGGCGTCGACCTGGTCGCCACCGCGCTGGTCCCCGCGGTGGCTCGATGAACCCAGGCGCCGACCCCGCCGCCACGCCGCCGCAGTCGGTGCGGCTGGTCAACCTGCCCAACGCCCTGACGGTGCTGCGGCTGGCGGTGGTGCCGGTGTTCGCCGTCCTCCTGCTCACCGACGGCGGCACGGACGAGGCCCAGCGCTACTGGGCCACGCTGGCCTTCGGTCTGGCGATCATCACCGACCGTTACGACGGGATGATCGCCCGGCGGCGCGGCCAGGTGACCGAGTTCGGCAAGCTCGCCGACCCGATCGCCGACAAGGCGCTCACCGGCACCGCGCTCATCGGGCTGTCGGTGCTGTCCCTGGTGGCGTGGTGGGTGACGCTGACGATCCTGGTCCGCGAGGTCGGCGTGACCCTGCTGCGGTTCTGGGTGATCCGCCACGGCGTGATCGCGGCCAGCCGGGGCGGGAAGGCCAAGACCGTCGTCCAGGCGGTCGCGATCGGGCTCTACATCCTGCCCCTCGAGGGCGTGCTGGCCACTGCCCGCTGGTGGGTCATGGTGACGGCCGTCGTGCTCACCGTCGTCACCGGGCTCGACTACGTCTACCGGGCCCTGACCCTGCGCCGCACGAGCGCCCGGGCGATGCGCGCGGCCGCGGCACGCCGTGCCGCCGGCGGCTCGCGCACCGACGCCACCGCCTGAACCAGGGCCCTGCCCGTCACTGGTCCGCTCGGGGCGGGGCCCTGCGCGGCACCGCCGTCCCTCCCCGCGGCGCCGCCCGCGGGAAGGGACCGACGTCCCCGGGCGTTACGCCCAGAGCGGACGTGCCGGGGATGGCGCGGTGCCGGTCAGTGGCGCCGCGTACCGTGAGCGCACGGCGCCCTCGAGGGCGCCGCCGCTTCCGCACAGGCAGGACAGGAGACGGCCATGACGCTGCTGCGCACCCAGCTCGGGAACACCCTGCGCGGCCACCGGTTGCGTCAGCGCCGGACCCTGCGGGACGTCTCCGGCGCCGCCCGGGTGAGTCTGGGCTACCTCTCCGAGGTGGAGCGCGGGCAGAAGGAGGCCTCCTCCGAGCTGCTCGCCTCGATCTGCGACGCCCTCGACCTGGAACTGGCCGACCTGCTGGCCGAGGTCAGCCTGGAGTTGCGGCACGCCGGCGGGCTGCGCCCGCTGACCCCCGCGCCCGGTGCCGCCGCTCCCGCCGCGGAGCAGCCGGCCGAGGAGCAGGCCGCCGCTCAGCCGGTCGCCGAGCCGGCCCTCGCGCTGGTCGGCGCCTCCGCCCGTCCGGCCGCGCGCAGCGCCGTCTCGCTGGCGGCCTGACCGCCGCGACACGCCCCGGCGCGGCCGCGCGTCCTTGACTCACCGCCCCGGCGGTGCCAGACAGGGAGCCATGGCGACGGTCGACCCGGGGACGTCGGCGTGGGTGCCGCGCGGCCCCGCCCACGCGCCCGGGAGCCACACCCGCGGCGGCAACGCCATGGGCCGCACCCGCGCGGGGCTGCTCGAGGGCGCCGCCCGCGCCTTCGCCGAGCGGGGGCTGCGCCGCAGCACCATGCAGTCGGTCGCCGCGGCGGCCGGCGTCGCCAAGGCCACCCTGTACAACCACTTCCGGACCAAGGACGAGGTCGCCCGCGCGCTGCTCGCCGCCGAGCTGGACCGCCTAGGCGCGCTCGCCGCCGGCCGGCCCGCGGCGACCGCGCTGGCGGAGCTCGCCGACGAGGTCGCCGGGCACCCCGTGCTGCAGTGCCTCGCCCGGGACGAACCCGAGGTGCTCACCGGGCTGCTCGCCGCCCCGCCCGACCGCTGGGTGGAGGTCCTCGACCGGCTCGCCACGGCGCTGGGGACCGACCGGGGCACCGCCGGGGTCCTGGCCCGCTGGCTGGTCGGCCTGGTGCTGCAGCCGGGGGAGACCCCGGCCCGACGGACGGCCGCCGAGCGGCTCGCGGTCCTGGTGGGCGCCCCGCCGTCCTGACCGTGGCGTGGTCGCGACAGCGCCGTGGTGGCAGGGTGACGGTCGGATCCCGCCCAGCCGAGGCGGGTCGGCTGCTGCGACCAACGGAGTCCGCCGTGCGGTACCTCTTCCGGCCACCGGCCACCGACGGGGCCGCCCTGCTGGCGCTGCCCTGGCACCAGCCCCTCGAGCAGTGGGACCCCGAGCTGCTGCTCGAGGTCCCGCAGCGCGGCATCTCGCGGCACGTCGTCCGCTTCACCGCGCAGAACGGGTGCGTCTACGCGCTCAAGGAGATCGCCGAGTCGCTGGCCCGGCACGAGTACGCCCTGCTCGGCCAGTTCGAGGAGGAGGGCCTGCCGTCGGTCTCCGTCCTCGGGATCTGCGTCGACCGCCCCGACGGCCAGGACGCCATCCTCGTCACCCGGTACCTCGAGTACTCGATGTCCTACCGGTACCTGTTCTCCCGCCCGACCTCCGAGCACTCCGCCGACCAGCTGCTGGACACGCTGGTCGTCCTGCTCGTGCGGCTGCACCTGGCGGGGGTGTTCTGGGGGGACTGCTCGCTGTCCAACACGCTCTTCCGGCTCGACGCCGGCACGCTCGCCGCATACCTCGTCGACGCCGAGACCAGCGAGCGCCACCCGAGTCTGACCCCCGGCCAGCGCAACTACGACGTCGACCTGGCCCGGGAGCGTGTGGGCGCCGAGCTGCTCGACCTGCAGTTCGGCGAGCTGCTGCCGCCCGACATCGACCCCATCGAGGTGGCCGACAGCCTGCCGCCCCGGTACGCGGCGCTCTGGGACGAGGTCACCCGCGAGGAGGTCTTCGCCCTCGACGAGCAGCGCTACCGGGTGGCCGCACGCCTGCAGCGGCTCAACGACCTGGGGTTCGACGTCGGCGAGATCGAGCTGGTCACGACCCCCGACGGCGGCGCGAAGCTGCGGGTGGAGACCCGGGTCGCCGAGCCGGGGCAGAACCGCCGGGAGCTGTTCCGGCTGACCGGGCTGGAGGTCCAGGAGCGGCAGGCCCGGCGGCTGCTCAACGACCTGCGCGCGTTCCGGGCCAACCTCGAGCAGAAGACCGGTCAGCCGGTGTCGGAGACCGTGGCGGGCTACCGCTGGCTGGCCGAGGCCTACCAGCCCGTCGTCGACGCCATCCCGCCGGACCTCCGGGGCCGGCTGGCCCCGGCGGAGGTCTTCCACGAGATCCTCGAGCACCGCTGGTTCCTGTCGGAGAAGGCCGGCGCGGACGTCGGGACGACGCGGGCGGCGCGGTCCTACTTCGAGACCGTCCTGCCGCGCACCCCCAAGGAGCTGACCACGCCCTCGGCCTTCGTGAGCCCGTCCGGCTGACCTGCGGGGGAGGCCCCGAGGGCAGGTCACGGGCCGGTGTCGTTCGAGTTGCACGGTGTGGTGACCTGGGCCACGTTACGGGGACCGCGGTGATCACGGGTCGCCGCTCGCCGATGGGGAGGCGACAGAACGGTGTCGAACGACGAGAGGGAGGGGCCGCCGAGCAGCGGCTCCCCACGCCGGCGCGCGCGGTCCCGGAAGACGCTCGGGGGGTCCGCGGCCGCGCTGGTCCTGGCGTCCACGCTCGCCGCCTGCGGCGGTGGCGGTGAGGAGGGCGCGACCCCGACGCTCACCTGGTACATCAACCCCGACTCGGGGGGCCAGGCCGAGATCGCCCAGCGGTGCAGCGACGCCTCCAACGGCGCGTACACCATCGAGGTCTCCCAGCTGCCGCGGGAGTCCTCCGCGCAGCGCGAGCAGCTGGTCCGCCGACTCGCGGCCAGCGACGCCTCCATCGACCTCATGAGCCTGGACCCGCCCTACATCCCCGAGTTCGCCCAGGCCGGCTTCCTCGCCCCCGTGCCCGAGGACCTCGCCCAGCGGGTCAGCGAGGGCGTCGTCCAGAGCTCGGTGGACTCCGCGACGTGGGACGGCGAGCTGGTCGCCGTCCCGTTCTGGGCCAACACCCAGCTGCTCTGGTACCGGAAGTCGGTCGCCGAGGCAGCCGGGCTCGACATGACCCAGCCGGTCACCTGGGAGCAGCTGGTCACCGCCGCGCAGGACCAGGGGAAGACCCTCAGCGCCCAGGGCCGGCGCGCCGAGTCCCTGACGGTGTGGCTCAACGCGCTCATCGAGTCCGCCGGGGGCTCCATCATCGAGGAGAACTCGACCGACCCCGAGGACATCCAGCTGGGCCTCACCACCCCGGCCGCCGACCGCGCGGCCGAGGTGATGAACACCGTGGCGAACTCCGGCGTGGTCGGTCCGGCGTTCTCCACCTCGAGCGAGGACACCAGCGCCACGGAGTTCGAGAGTGCCGACGGCGGGTTCATGGTCAACTGGCCGTTCGTCTACTCCCGCGCCCTCGCCGCGGTGGAGGCGGGCACCCTGGACGCCTCCGTGCCCGAGGACTACGGCTGGGCCCTGTACCCGCAGGTGGACGCCGACCAGCCGAGCGCACCGCCGTTCGGCGGCATCGACCTCGCCGTCTCGGCCTTCAGCCAGCACGTCGACCTGGTCTACGACGCGACCGAGTGCATCACCAGCGACGAGAACCAGGCGTACTACATGACCACGAACGGCAACCCGGCGTCGTCGGCCGCGGTGTACGACGACCCGGAGGTGCTGGAGGTCTTCCCGATGGCCCCCACGATCCTGGACTCGCTGGAGGCCGCGGCCAACCGCCCCCAGACCCCGTACTACAACGAGGTCTCCGGAGGCCTGCAGCGCGTGTACCACCCGCCGTCGTCGGTGTCGCCCGAGACCGGTGAGCGGGCGCAGGAACTGATCAGCGCCGTCCTCTCAGGGGACCAGCTGCTGTGACGACCGTGAGCCGACAGGCGAGTGGGCATCGCAGCGGGGGACCAGCGACGAGCGGAGTGAGTCCGGAGGCGAACCGATGACGCAGACCACACTCCCACCCCGGGAGAAGACCGCACCGGTCTCCGCGCCCGGCGGGACCATCAGTGACCGATCCCGGGCCGAGCGCAAGCTCGGCTGGATGCTGGCCGGACCGGCGTTCGCGGTGATGCTGCTGGTCACGGCCTACCCGATCCTCCAGGCGGTCTACTACTCGCTGTTCAACTACCGGCTCACCGACCCCGCCAACCGGTCGTTCAACGGCCTGTCCAACTACGCGGTGATCCTCTCCGACCCGGTCTGGTGGACCGCCCTGGGCGTGACGCTGTTCATCACCGTGGTCACCGTGGTGGTCGAGCTGCTCCTCGGCTTCGCGCTGGCCCTGGTGATGGCCAAGGCGCTGAGCTCCATCCGGCCGGTGGTCCGGGCCGCGATCCTCATCCCGTACGCGGTGATCACGGTCGTGTCGGCCTTCGCCTGGGCGTTCGCCTTCCGGATCGACACCGGCTTCGTCAACAGCTGGTTCGCCTGGCTGCCGGGCGTCTCGGCGGACACCGACTGGTTCGGTGGCCAGTGGTCCTCGCTGGCGGTCGTGTGCCTGGCCGAGATCTGGAAGACCACGCCGTTCATCTCCCTCCTCCTGCTCGCCGGCCTCGCCCAGGTGCCGGAGGTGCTGCAGGAGGCGGCCAAGGTGGACGGCGCCACGTGGTGGCAGCGGATGTGGCGGGTGACCATCCCGAACATGAAGGCCGCGATCATGGTGGCCCTGCTGTTCCGCACGCTGGACGCGTTCCGGATCTTCGACTCGATCTACATCATGACCGCGGGGGCGAACAACACCGAGTCGGTGTCGTTCCTCGCCTACCGGCAGACCATCGCGCGGGTGGAGATCGGCCTGGGGTCGGCGGTCTCGGTGCTGCTGTTCCTCTGCGTGGTGCTCATCGCCTTCATCTTCATCAAGGGCTTCCGGGTCGACCTGGCCCAGGCGAGAGGGGAACGCTGATGTCCCGGCGGGAGAAGACCTGGTGGATCGTCGGCGGCGTGCTGATCGTCCTGTACTGCCTGTTCCCGATCGCGTGGATCGTCTCGCTGTCGTTCAAGGCGGCCTCGGACATCGCCACGCCGCAGTTCCTCCCGACGTCCCCGACGTGGGAGAACTACACGACGATCCTCACGGGCTCGGCGAGTGACCTGTTCCTGCCGGCGCTGCGGAACTCCTTCGGCATCTGCCTGATCGCCACGGCGATCTCGTGCCTGCTGTCGATGTTTGCCGCCTACGCGATCGCGCGGCTGGACTTCCCGGGGAAGAAGCTGATCCTCTCCACCGCGCTCGGCGTGGCCATCTTCCCGGTCATCTCGATCGTCACGCCGCTGTTCAACCTGTGGCGGCAGATCGGGCTCTACGACACCTGGCCCGGCCTGATCATCCCGTACCTGTCGCTCACCCTGCCGATCTCCATCTGGACGATGTCGGCGTTCTTCCGGGAGATCCCCTGGGAGATGGAGCAGGCCGCCCAGGTCGACGGGGCGACCAACTGGCAGGCGTTCCGCAAGGTCATCGTCCCGCTCGCCGCACCCGGCGTCTTCACCACCGCGATCATCGCCTTCTTCATCGCGTGGAACGACTTCGCCTACGGCATCTCCCTGACGTCGACCAGCGCGTCGCGGCCCGTCCCCGCCGCACTGGGCCTGTTCTCCGGCGCCTCGCAGTTCGAGGACCCGACCGGGGCCATCGCCGCAGCCGCGGTGGTCGTCACCATCCCGGTCGTCGTCCTGGTGCTGCTCTTCCAGCGACGCATCGTCGCCGGCCTGACCAACGGCGCCGTCAAGGGCTGACGGCCGCCGCTTCCCACCGACCTCCCGAGGGGACGAGTACAGATGGCTTCCATCGAGATGCGTCACATCGTCAAGCAGTACGGCGACGGCTATCCCGCCGTGAACGACGTCAGCCTGGACATCGCCGACGGCGAGTTCATGATCCTGGTCGGCCCGTCCGGCTGCGGGAAGTCGACCCTGCTGCGCATGATCGTCGGGCTGGAGGACATCACCAGCGGCGACATGATCATCGGCGGCGTCCGCGTCAACGACAAGGCACCTCGGGAGCGCAACCTCTCCATGGTGTTCCAGAACTACGCGCTCTACCCGCACATGACGGTGTACGAGAACATCGCGTTCCCGCTGCGGCTGTCCAAGACGCCCGACGACGAGGTGCGCCGCCGGGTCACCGAGGCCGCCGAGGTCCTGGAGCTGCGCGACCACCTGGAGCGCAAGCCGGCCAACCTCTCCGGTGGTCAGCGTCAGCGCGTGGCGATGGGCCGGGCGATCGTGCGCCAGGCCGAGGCGTTCCTCTTCGACGAGCCGCTGTCCAACCTCGATGCCAAGCTGCGCGGCCAGATGCGCACCGAGATCTCCCGGCTGCAGCGCCGGCTGGGCATCACGACGGTGTACGTCACCCACGACCAGACCGAGGCCATGACCCTCGGCGACCGGGTGTGCGTGCTGCGGAAGGGGCGCATCCAGCAGGTCGCCTCACCGCGTGAGCTCTACGAGCAGCCGGTCAACCTGTTCGTCGCGGGCTTCATCGGCTCCCCGCCGATGAACTTCCTGCCCGCCACGCTCGAGGGCAACCAGCTGCGGACGCCCTTCGGACCGATCGTGCTCGACGAGGGCCGGGCGTCCGCCGTCGGCGGCCGTGACCTGCTGCTGGTCGGCATCCGGCCGGAGTACTTCGAGGACGCGTCGCTGGTCGACGAGGCCAAGCGGCCGCTGGGCTCGACCTTCCGTGCCCGGGTCGACGTCACCGAGTGGCTGGGCGACTCCCAGTACGCCTACATCCCGTACGAGGCGCCCGAGTCGATCACCAACCAGCTGCGCGAGCTGTCCCGCGAGCTGGACTCCGAGGAGCTGCGCACCCAGGCGATCGTCTCCATCGACGCGACGAGCCGGATCCGGGAGGGCCGCGAGGCCGAGTTCTGGCTCGACAGCCGCAAGGTCCACGTGTTCGACCCGCAGACCGGGGAGAACCTGACCCGGGACGCCGAAGCCGGTGCCCGGCTCACCCAGATGGCCGAGGAGGACCGCGTCGAGCAGGTCCAGGAGGCGCAGACCCAGGGCACCACCGTCACCGGAGGAGGCGGAGCGCACCGGGCCGGCGCCGCCTGACGACGGGGCCGGGGATGCGCTGAACGGGACGGTGACCACCGCAGACGACCGCCGCCCGTGGTGGCGGACGGCGGTCGTCTACGAGGTCTACCTGCGCAGCTTCGCCGACTCCGACGGGGACGGCACCGGGGACATCGGCGGGCTGCGCAGCCGGCTGTCCCACCTGCGCGACCTCGGCGTGGACGCCGTCTGGATCACCCCGTGGTACCCGTCCCCGATGGCCGACGGCGGGTACGACGTCAGTGACCACAGGGACATCGACCCCCGCTTCGGCACGCTGGCCGACGCCGACGCGCTCCTCGCGGAGGCCCACGACCTCGGGCTGCGGATCGTCATCGACCTCGTCGCGAACCACACCTCCGTGCAGCACCCCTGGTTCGCCGCCGCGCTGGCCGGCGGACCCGGCGCCCCGGAGCGGGCCCGCTACTTCTTCCGCGACGGCCGCGCCGGAGGCGCGCAGCCGCCCAACGACTGGATCAGTGCCTTCGGCGGTCCGGCCTGGACCCGGGTCCTCGAGCCCGACGGGCGGCCCGGGCAGTGGTACCTGCACCTGTTCGCCCCCGAGCAACCGGACCTGGACTGGGACGACCCCGTGGTGCAGGAGGAGTTCGACGACGTCGTCCGCTTCTGGCTCGACCGCGGCGTGGACGGCATCCGGGTCGACGCCGCCCCGGCGATGGCCAAGGTCCCGGGCCTGCCGGACGCCGGTCACGGTCCCGGGGCGCTGTTCGAGTCCAGCTCCTGGGTGGGCAACCCGCACTGGGACGTCGACGAGGTGCACGAGGTGTTCCGCCGGTGGCGGCGGATCGGGGACACCTACCCCGGCGACCGGCTGTTCGTCTCCGAGGCGGTGGTCAACGGCCCCGAGCGGCTGAGCCGGTACGTGCGGCCCGACGAGCTGCACACCACCTTCAACTTCGACTACCTCAAGGCGCCGTGGGACGCGCGCAGTCTGCGCGCGGTCGTGGACGGGACGCTGGCCGCGCTGGCACCGGTCGGCGCCCCTGCGACGTGGGTGCTGTCCAGCCACGACGAGACCCGGCACGTCACCCGCTTCGGCCGGGCGCACAGCGGCGCCGCCACCATGGGGTTCGACCCGGCGGCACCGGCCGACCTCGTCCTCGGCCTGCGACGGGCCCGGGCAGCGGCGTTGCTGACCCTCGCCCTCCCCGGCGGTGCCTACCTGTACCAGGGGGAGGAGCTCGGCCTGCCCGAGGTGGAGGACCTGCCGGAGGAGCTGCTGCAGGACCCCACCTGGGAGCGGTCCGGGCACACCGCCCGCGGCCGCGACGGCTGCCGGGTGCCGCTGCCCTGGGCGGGGGACAGCCCGCCGTTCGGGTTCACCGTCGACGGCGTGCAGCCGTGGCTGCCGCAGCCGGCCGCCTGGCGGGAGCTCACCGTGGCCGCCCAGCAGCGCGACCCGTCGTCCACCCTGTCGCTGTACCGCGCCGCCCTGCGGCTGCGCCGCGGGCTGCCCGGTCTGGCCGACGACGAGGCACTGGTGTGGCGTGAGCTCGGCGACGACGTCCTCGCCTTCGACCGCGGGACGGCGTTCCGGTGCGTCGTGAACCTCTCCTCCCGGCCGCTGCCCCTGGCCGGGCTGGGGGACCCCGTGCTCACCAGCGAGGCGGTGCAGGACGACCTCCCGCCGGACACCGCCGCCTGGTTGACGACCGGCTAGCGAGCCAGGGAGCGGGTCAGGACCAGGCGGTCCTGACCGGGGCCGGCGCGATCGGCCGCCGGGTGCCCGCTCGCGCCCAGCCCCACGTGGAGGGCGACGGCGGCGTCGTCGTCCGGCCGCGCGACCACCTGGACGATCCGGGCCCCGGTGCTGACGGCCACCTCGTCGAACCACCGCACGAGGCGGGCGGCTAGGCCGGTGTGCCGCCGGTCGTCCCGGACGGCGAGGAGGTGGACGTAGGCCAGCCGGTCGGCGGTCGCCACGCCCAGGAGGTAGCCGACGTCCTCGCCGTCGGCGCTGCGGGCCAGCGCGCCGAAGCCGCCGAACTGGTCGAACCACACCGGGTCGTGGAGGGCGCGCGTGTCGACGTCCCAGAAGCGGTCGTGCGCGGCCAGCAGGCGGGCGCGGACGACGGTCGCCGACAGCTCGGCGAGGCCGACCAGGGTGACGTCGTCGGGCGTGGTCACCGGCGGGCCGCCGCGAGCTCCTCGCGGGTCGGCGGGTCGGCGCCGACCCGGGTGCAGTTGAGGGCGGCGACCAGGGCGGCGTCGTCGACGATCGGCAGCAGCTGCTCGTCGGGGAGCTCCTCCAGCGCGACCCGCGTGGTGACCCCGGCCGCGAGGAGCCCGGCGAACAGGCCCGCGGCCAGGGAGTCCCCGGCGCCCACGGTGTCGACGACGGTCACCCGCGGCAGCTCGCGGTGCAGCAGGGCGCGGCCGGGCCGGGCCACCCGCAGGGGCGCGGCGCCGTCGGTCAGCAGGACCAGCGCCGCGCCCCGGTCGGCCCAGCGCAGCGCCGTGGCGTCCAGGTCGTCGCCCGCGTCGGGTTCGAGCCAGGCGAGGTCCTCGGCGCTGACCTTGACGATGTCGGCCCGGGCGAGCAGCCGGTCCAGCCGCGCGTGCACCTCGGGAGCGGTGTTGCCCAGCGCCGCGCCGACCTGCCCCTCGGCCAGCATCGGCCGGATGTTCGGGTCGACGCTGACCAGGGCGCGGCCGCTGCCGGCGACGCTCTCCACCAGGCGGGCGATCGCCTCGCAGCCGGGCGGGGTCCAGCTGGAGATGGAGCCCACGTGCAGGATCGCCGTCCGCTCCGGGAGGACCGCGGCCAGCTCGGCGTCGGTCCACTGCCAGTCCGCCGCGCCCAGGACGTGGAAGCCGTAGTCGGGGGCGCCGTCGTCGTCGAGCCCGACGACGGCCAGGCTCACCGGCTCGGCGGCCGTCACGAGCCCGCCGGGGTCCACCCCGGCCAGCTCGACGTGCCGGCGCAGTGGCGCGGCCAGCGGTCCCGAGCCCAGCCGGGCCAGCAGTCGCACGGGGGTGCCGAGCCGGCCCGCGGCCACGGCGACGTTGAGCGCGTTGCCGCCGGGACGGGCGACGTACTGCGGGGCAGTCCCCTGGGGACCGGCGCCGGCCTCCGGGACGGGGATCAGGTCGACCACCAGCTCGCCGAGGACGCTGAGGACCGGGGTCTCGGTGGACACCCCGAGACCCTAACGGGGGAAGCCCTCAGGGGCGTCCCTGGTGGCTCACGGAGGGCCACACCTGGGACGATGGGAGGTGACGACCACCGCTGCGGCTCCGCCGGGCCGGAGACGACCGGCAGAGGAACCCGCGCTGAGCAGGAGGACCGATGCCCAACCCGTTCGTGAAGCTGTGGAAGTACCTCACGGCCTCCGCCAACGCGAAGATCGACGAGAAGGCCGACCCGAAGATCCAGATCGCGCAGGCCATCGAGGCCGAGCAGCAGCGGCACCAGGCGCTGGCCAACCAGGCCGCGGCGGTGCTGGGCAACCAGCGGCAGCTGGAGATGCGGCTCAACCGCCAGCTCGGGGAGGTCGAGAAGCTGCAGGCCTCCGCCCGCCAGGCGCTGGTGCTGGCCGACCAGAGCCGGGCGGCCGGTGACGCGAACAAGGCCGGTGAGTACGAGAACGCCGCCCAGGCCTTCGCGACCCAGCTGGTGGCCGCGGAGCAGGCCATGGAGGACCTCAAGCGCAGCCACGACGAGGCGCTGCAGGCGGCCGAGCAGGCCCGCGGTGCGGTCGAGCAGAGCCGCATGCGGCTGCAGACGACCCTGGCCGAGCGCACCAAGCTCATGAGCCAGCTCGAGCAGGCGAAGATGCAGGAGCACGTGGCCTCCTCGCTCAAGCAGGTCAACGAGCTCTCCGCGCCGGGCAACACGCCGAGCCTGTCCGAGGTCCGGGACAAGATCGAGGCGCGGTACGCCAACGCGCTGGGCCAGGCCGAGCTGGCGCAGACCTCGGTCGAGGGCCGGATGCTCGAGGTCCAGAAGGCCACGCTCGACGTCGCGGGGTCCTCGCGGCTCGACCAGATCCGTGCGTCGATGAACCAGCTGCCCAGCGGCACGTCCGGGCCGGCCGCGGTCACCGGCGGCGCCGCGGGCCCGGCGCTGGAGCAGGGCAACCCCTCGGTGCAGACGCCGGCCGCCCAGCCCGCAGCCCAGCCGGCCGAGGCGCCCGAGCAGAACGCCTGACTCACCCCGCCCGACGGGCCGGCCGCGCGTGGCGGCCGGCCCGTCGTGCTGTGCAGACCCGTGGCCGAGCGGGGCCCGAGGCCACGGCCGGCGGGGTCAGTCGCAGGCCGAGCGGGCCATGTCCTCCTCCACCGCCAGCTCCGACGCCGAGTCGGCCTGCCCCGTCGCCGCCTCGTAGCCGCGGATCGCGTCGACCTTGGCCGCGGACGCGGAGGCGGGGTCGAAGTGGTAGCCGAGCCACTCCCGGGCCAGCCGCCGGGCCAGCTCGATGCCGATCACGCGCTGGCCCATGCAGAGCACCTGCGCGTCGTTGCTCAACACCGAGCGCTCCACCGAGAAGCTGTCGTGGGCCGTCACGGCACGCACCCCCGGCACCTTGTTGGCGCTGATCGCCACACCCAGCCCGGTGCCGCAGACCAGCAGCGCGCGGTCGGCCCGGCCCTCGGCGACCAGCTGCGCCGCGGCGACGGCCACGTGCGGGTAGGCGGTGGTGTCGTCGGTGCCGACGCCCACGTCGGTCACCTCGGCCACCCGGTCGTCGGCCTCCAGGTCGGCCTTGAGCCGCTCCTTGTACTGCAGCCCCGCGTCGTCGCAGCCCACCACGATCCTCAACCCATCGGGCACACCGACTCCTCTCCGAGATCGGGTCAGACGTCCTTGAGCAGTTGCCCGATCGTGGTCAGGCAGGCCGCCAGTGAGACCGCGCCGGCGTCCGGCGTGCCGACGCTCCGCTCGGCCAGTGGTCGCGCCCGGCCGACCCGCGGCCGCAGCTCGGCGGTGGCCCGGGCGGCGTCCTGTGCCCGCCGTGCCGCCTCGTCCCAGGACCGAGCCAGGTCCTGCCCCGCGTCCACGGCGGCGGAGAGGGACTCGGAGAAGGGCAGGAGGGCGTCGAGCATGGTCTTGTCCCCGGGCTGGGCCCCGCCGAGACGCACCAGCGCGTCGTAGGCGTCGCGGACCCCGGCGGCCACGGTGCGGGCGTCCGGGGCGCCGGTGTCGCCCAGCCGCCGCCCCATGGCCGTGAGCGCCGCCCCCCAGAGGACGCCGGAGGTGCCGCCGGCCTTGGCGGCCCAGGCATCGCCGGCCTGGACGAGGGCCGTCCCCGGGCCGGCGCCGCCGGCGTCGACCGCCCTCCGGGCCGCGTCGCGGGCGGCGGCGGTGCCGCGGACCATGCCCCGGCCGTGGTCGCCGTCCCCGGCGACGGCGTCGATGCGGCCGAGCTCCTCCTCCATGTCGGCCACGGTCTGCGCCATCGCCTCGACCGCGGCGAGCACGACGGCCGCGCACTCCCGGGCCGCGTCGTCGACCTCGACGGCCTCGGCGGTCGGTGCGGAGGCCGCGGCCGCGACCTCGGACGCGGACCGCCGTTCCTCCCCGGAGTCGGCGGCCATCGTGCCCTTGCGGTAGGCGGGCGTGTCGGCGGGGGCTCGCCAGAAGCGCTCGAGCTCCTCGTCCAGCCACATCAGGGTCAGTGAACAGCCGGCCATGTCCAGGCTGGTGACGAGCTCGCCGACCTCGGGCTCGACGACCTCCAGCCCGGCCTCCCGCAGCCGGCGGGCCACCGAGGCCCAGACGATGAACAGCTCCTCGTACTTGGTCCGCCCGAGGCCGTTGAGGATGGCCGCCACCCGGGTCCCGGCGCCCTCCGGGGTCTCGGCCAGGAGGCCCTCGACCAGGATCCCGGCGAGCTCCGAGGCGGTGGGCATGGGCTGCTCGGCCACGCCCGGCTCGCCGTGGATGCCCAGCCCCAGGCCCATCTTCCCGTCGGGCACGGTGAACAGCGGCTCCCGCGCGCCGGGCATGGTGCAGCCGTCGAACGCGACCCCGAGGGTCCGGGTGCGCGCGTTGCTGTGCCGGGCCACCCGTTCCACGCCGTCGAGGTCGTACCCCTCCTCCGCGGCGGCCGAGGCGGCCTTGAAGACGGTGAAGTCACCGGCGATGCCGCGCCGCTTCGGGATCTCCGAGGCCGGCGCGCTGGCCACGTCGTCGGTCACCGCGAAGTAACGGGCGTCCCGCCCCTCGGCCCGCAGCCGCTCCACGGCCAGGCCGAAGTTCATGACGTCCCCGGCGTAGTTGCCGGTGGTCAGCAGGACGCCGCCGCCGCCATCGGCCGCCCGCCCGACGGAGGTCGCCTCGGCCGCGGACGGCGAGGTGAACACGTTCCCCACCACCGCCCCGTCGGCGAAGCCGGGGCCCACCACGCCGCAGAAGGCCGGATAGTGCCCGGAGCCGCCCCCGACCACCACGCCCACCTTGCCCGGACGCGGCCGGGTCGCGCGCACGACGCCACCCGGGACGCCGACCACCCGGCCGGCGTACGCGTCGAGGAAGCCGGCCAGCATGTCCTCGGTGAACTGCGCCGGGTCGTCGTACAGGCGGGTCACGGGCGTCCTCCCGTCGGTGGTGCGGCGGCGCCGCGGTCAGCGGATCCGGTCGCCGGTGTCCGCATCGAAGAGGTAGACCCGCTGCGGTGGGGCGGACAGCCGCACCGGCGTGCCGTGGTCCCAGTCCTCGTCGGCCGGCGTGACCGCGACGACGGGGCCGTCCACGCCGGGCACGTCGACCGTGGCCTGGCCGTACTCGAGCAGGTGCTCGAAGACCCGCACCTCGCCCTCGATGGCCGGCTCACCCTCGGGGACGTCGACCCGGCAGTCCTGGGGGCGCAGACCCACCACGACCGGCCGGTCGTGCTCCGGCGTCTGCGCGGCCGTCGGCAGTGCCCCGGTCCGGCCGATCCGCACCCGGACGTCGCCGTCCTCGCGGGTGATCGTCCCCTCGACCAGGTTGATCTTGGGCTCGCCGACGAAGTCGGCGACGAACTGGTTCGCCGGGTCGTCGAAGACCTCGTCGGGCGTCCCGAACTGCTGGATCACGCCCTTGTCCATCACCGCCATGCGGTCGGCCAGGCTCAACGCCTCCAGCTGGTCGTGGGTCACGACCACCGTCGTGTAGCCGAACTCGCGCTGCAGCACCTTCAGCTCCCGGCGCACCCGCTGCCGCTGCGCGGCGTCGAGGTGCGACAGGGGCTCGTCCAGCAGCAGCACCGGGGGGTTGCGGATGAGGGCGCGGGCCAGGGCCACCCGCTGCTTCTGCCCGCTGGAGAGGTTGGCCGGGCGCATCGGCAGCAGCTCGGTCATCTCCAGCCGCTCGGCGAGCTCGTCGACGCGGCGGCCGGCGTCCTTGACCCCCCGGGCCTTCAACCCGTACGCGAGGTTCTCGCGGACGTTCAGCGGTGGGTAGAGCGCGTAGCTCTCGAACCCGACCCCCACGTTCCGCTTCCCCGGCGGCAGGTCCTGGACGGCGCGGTCGCCGATCCGGATGCTGCCCGAGGTCACCGTCTCCAGTCCGGCGATCATCCGCAGCGTCGTCGTCTTGCCGCAGCCGGAGGGGCCGAGCAGGGCGATCAGCTCACCCGGCTCGATGTACAGGTCCATCCCCTTGACCGCCTCGAAGGACTCCCGCCCCCGGGAGACGTAGGTCTTGCGCAGTTGCTCGAGGACCAGCGGCTGCGGTCCCTCCGCGGTGGTGGTCTGCCGTCCGCTCCCGGTGCTGGTCATCGCTGCTCCTGGTGTCCGACCGGTTGCACGCCCCCGCGCAGCCGGCCGCTGGGCTCCATCGCCCCGCCCAGGCGGCGGGTGTCCTCGCCGGCGGGGCCGTCGGCGAACAGGTGGACGTGCTCGAGGGGGACCTGCAGCTCCACGTCCTGGCCCTCGTCGACGTGCTGGACGGCGGCGTCGACCGCGATCAGGTCGACGTCGCCGACCCGGACGTCGAGCTCCAACTGGCGGCCGAGTCGCTCGGCGAGCCGGATCCGGCCGCTCATCCGCAGCCAGCCGGGACCGCCCCGACCCGGGCGGACCACCTCGACGTCACGGGGCCGGATGCCCAATCGGACCCGCTGGCCGCGCTCGAGGTCCAGCGGCGGGACGGCGAGGTCGATGGCACCGCCGGCCGCGCGGATCCGGCCGTCCTCCACCACCGCGTCGATCACGTTGATCTCCGGCTGGCCGAGGGCCTTGGCCACGAAGCTGTCCACCGGCTCGCGCCACACCTCCGCCGGTGTACCGACCTGCACGAGGCGGCCGTGGCGCAGCACCGCGATCCGGTCGCCGAGGGAGAGCGCCTCCTGGTAGTCGTGGGTGACGTACAACGAGGTCGTGTGGGACATCCCCCCGAGCTGCTTGAGCTCCGCACGCATCGCGGCGCGGAGCTTGGCGTCCAGGTGCGACAGCGGCTCGTCGAGCAGGTACACGTCGGCCGGCCGGACCAGCACCCGGCCCAGCGCCACGCGCTGCCGCTGACCGTTGGACAGCTCCCGCGGGAGGCGCTCGAGCAGGTGGTTAATCCCCAGCGTGGTGGTGACCAGGTCGATCCGCCGCCGCTGCTCCTCCTCCGCGTACCGGCCGGTGCGCCCCGACCGCAGCGGGGAGGCGAGGTTCTGGAACACCGTCTTCTGCGGGTACAGCGCGTAGCTCTCGAAGGCCATCGCCACCCCGCGGTGGTACGGCTCGACGCCGCTCATGGGCTTGCCCGCGATCACCACGTCGCCGCGGTCGACGTCGACCAGCCCGGCGACCGACTTCAGCGTCGTCGTCTTCCCCGCCCCGGACGGGCCCAGGATCACGAAGAACTCACCGTCGCCGACGTCGAGGGTCAGGTCCTCGATGCCGACCGTGGACCCGTAGTGCTTGGTCACGCCCTGCAACTGCACCGCACCCATCAGGCCTTCACCGCCCCGAACGACAGGCCTCGCACCAGGTACCGCTGGATGGTCAGAGCGAGGATCAGCGGTGGCAGGGCGCCGATCAGCGCAGCCGCCGCGGTGAGGTTGTAGAAGGCCTGGCCCCCGCCGCCGAGGAACCGCGAGATCGCGACGGTGACCGTGGCGTTCTCCGAACCGGCGAGGATGAGGGGGAACACGTAGTTGTTCCAGGCGAAGATGAAGGCCAGCAGGGCGGCCGCCGCGATACCGGGCCGTACCAGCGGCAGAGCCACCATCACGAACGCCCGGCGGCGGGTGTACCCGTCGAGCAGCGCGGCCTGCTCCAGGTCGGCGGGCAGGTCCTCGAAGTAGGACCGCAGGATCCACACGACCAGCGGCATGGTGACCAGCTGGAGCACCCAGATCATGCCCAGGCGGGTGTCGAACAGACCGATCTGGTTGTAGATCACGAACAGCGGCACGATCACCATCAGCTCCGGGGCGAACCGGAACGACAGGATCGTGAACATCAGGTCGTTCGAGCCGCGGAAGCGGTAACGGCCGGCCGCGTAGGCAGCGGGGATCCCGATGAGCAACGAGACCAGGACCGCGCCCCCGCAGTTGACGACGCTGGAGAGGATCGCCCCGGGGTAGTTGACGCTGGTCAACCGGGTCCCCTCGTCGCTGAGCACGATGCCGAAGTTCTCCAGCGTCGGCGAGAAGGCGAAGTACGTGGTGGTCTGTTCCGCCGGCGTCTTCAGCGCGAGCAGGACCATCCAGAGGATGGGGAACAGGGAGAACACGAACCACAGCACCAGCAGCACGTCCGCGCCGATCGAGGCCGGTGTGAAGCGCTTCTGGCCGGGCATCAGTTCAGCGGCCATGTCAGTCCTCCGCTCCGGCGGCGCGACGCTGGGCCTTGCCGAGCACGCTGACCAGCCAGCGGGCGGTGATGAAGACGAGCACCCAGAGCAGGAACATGTAGGTCGCCCCGCGTGAGTAGTTCAGGTTGATGATCGAGTCCTGGTAGGCCCCGATCTGCAGGGTCCGGGTCTCGTTGCCGGGGCCCCCGGCGGTGAGGACGAACACCTGGTCGAAGACCTTCAGCGAGTCCATGAACCGGAAGATCACCGCGACCAGGATGTAGGGCCACATCATCGGCAGCATCAGCCGGCGGAACATGTAGAACCAGCCGGCACCGTCCACCTGCGAGGCCTCGAACGGTTCCCGTGGCAGCGACCGCAGGCCGGCGAGCACGAGGATCGCCACGAACGGCGTGAAGATCCAGATGTCGACGAGGATGACCGACCACAGCGCGTTGTCCCGGCTGAGCCAGTCGAAGTTGCCGAGCCCGAACACGTAGTTGAGGACGCCGAACTGCGGGTTGTACATCAGCCCCCAGATGACGCCGGCGATCACCGGCGCGATCATCAGCGGGAGGATGAGCACCCGCTCGAAGACCCGCCCGACGAAGCTCGCCCGGTAGAGCAGCAGCGCGATCCCGACGCCGAGCACCGTCTCCAGCACGGTGGCGGCAACGGCGAACACCAGGGTCGTCCGGACGCTCTCCCAGAAGACGCTGCTGCCGAGGACTGCCTGGAAGTTCTCGAGACCGACGAAGGTCGGGTTCGGGTTGACCGCCGAGTAGTTGATGAAGGCGTAGTAGGCGCCGAGGACGAACGGGTAGAGGATGCCGATCGTGATGGCGAGCGCCGGCACCGCCAGGACGTAGGGACGTAGTCGCCGACGCCAGCTCGGGACCACGGGAGGCGGTCCACCCGCGCCCGGGGACGGGGCCTGCTGTTCGCCGGGCGGCCGGCCCGGGATGGTCGTGGTCACGAGCTGCCCTTCCGCAACGGGTGCGCTGCTGGTCGCCGACCGTCCCCCCGGTCAGCCGTTCACGATCTCGGTGCTGCGCTCCGCGAGGTCGTCGAGGCGCTGCTTGGCGTCCGCGCCGTCGTAGATGTCCTGGAGCGCGACCGACCACTCCTCGGTGGTCTCGAAGAAGTGGGTCTGGGGGGTGAACTGGATCGCGGTGCTGTCGATGACGGTCTCGAAGGTCTCCAGGTAGCCGGGGAAGTTCCCCAGGGTCTGCTTGAAGGCACCGTCGAACACCGAGGCGCGGGTGGGGTCGGCGAAGGTGCCCTGCTGGACGGCCTTGGACATGGCGTCCGAGCCGGTCGCCCACTGGATGAACAGCCAGGCCGGGAGCTTGTTCTGGGAGGCGGAGTTCATGGCCCACGACCACGTCCACAGGTTCGTGGCGTAGCTGCCGTCGGGGCCGGCCGGCCCGGGGTGCCAGGCGATGTTGCCGGCCTGGGCGCTCGCCCCCGGGACGTTGAGCGGGTAGGTGGCGCTGTCGGCGTCGTAGGCCATCATCGCCGCCCCGTTGCCGAGGTCGCGGGTGACGTCCGGGTACTCGTAGGTGGTCCAGCCCGCGGGGCCGGCGTCCCGGGCGAGGGTCACCCACGCCTGGGTGAAGTCCACCGCCTCGGGCGAGTTCATCGCGGCCTGGAGCTGGCCGCCGTCCTCGGTGTAGTCCCGGGCTCCCTCCCGGGTGTACTGCGTCATGTACCCGGGGTGGATCGACGCCCACGAGCGGGAGCCGCGGAAGGCGATGCCGTAGCGTCCGGCGGCGCGGTCGGTCAGGTCGACCGCGATCTGCTGGAGTTCCTCGAAGGTCTCCGCCGGCCGGATGCCGCGGCGGTCGAACTCCGCCTTGTTGTACGCGATGACGTTGGTCTCGAACCCCCACGGGATCGCCCACTGGCCACCGCTGCCCAGTGGGCTGCCGAGCTGGAAGTCCCAGCGGGTGGCGTTGCGCAGGCCCTCGTAGATGTCCTCGAAGTCGTAGTCCGGGTTCGTGGCGGAGTCGTTGTCGATCCAGGGCTGCAGGTCCTCCATCCAGCCAGGGGGGCCGTACTGCCAGATGAAGTAGGCGCCGGTCATGAAGGCGTCGTAGTTGCCGGCGCCACCGGCGAGCTCGGTGTTCAGGCGGGTGAAGTAGTCGGCCTCGGGCACCAGCTCGACGTTCACCTGGATGCCGGTCAGCTGGGTGAACTCGGCCAGCAGGGGCTGGAAGCTCTGCTGGTAGGGGTGCGGCGTCTGCAGGATCGAGATGGTCTGGCCGTCGGCCTTCTTCCAGTCGAACCCGCCGGTCACCTCCGCGGCACCGTTCTCCGCGTTCCCGCCCCCGGTGCTGGTGCCCCCGGTGCCGCACGACGACAGGAGGGGCACGCCGGCGAGGCCGGCCGCCCCGAGCCCGAGCGCCTGCAGCATCGAGCGTCGGGACAGCTGGTGGTGCCCGAGGTCGCGGCGGTACATGGGGTGGCTGCCGTGCATGGAGGTCTCCAGGTGTCTGCGGAGTCGTGCCGGGGCGTGGGACGGGGAGGGTCGAGCAGGCGGGGCGCGGCCGGCCGCTTCAGCCGGGGATGAGGGAGACCTTGACGGACTTGGTGCCGGAGCCGACCAGGTCCAGGCCCTCCTTGAAGTCCTGCACGGGGAGCTGGTGGGTCACGATCTGGTCCATCGGCAACATGCCGGACTCGAGCATGCGGGCGGCGGCCGGCCAGCAGTGCGGGCCGAGGTGGGCACCGCGGACGTCGAGTTCCTTGTCGTCGCTGATGATGCTCCAGTCGACGGTGACGTCGTCCTTGAAGACGCTGTACTCGACGAAGGTGCCGAGCTTGCGGAGCAGGTTGAGTCCCTGCGGCACGGCCGACGGGTGGCCGGTCCCCTCGAGGTAGACGTCGGCGCCGTAGCCGTCGGTCATGTCCTTGATCCTCGCGACGGCGTCCTCCTCGGCGATGTTGATGGCGAGGTCGGCACCCACCTGCCTGGCGAGGTCGAGCTTGGCCGGGGCGACGTCGAGGGCCACCACCTGGGCGGGGAACTTCGCCTTGGCGCCGGCGATCATGCCGAGGCCGATCGGGCCGCACCCGGCGACGACCACGACGTCCTCGAAGTGGATGTCGGCCCGCTCGACGGCGTGCAGGGCGCAGGACAGGGGCTCGATGAAGGCCGCGTGCGCCGCTGGCAGGTCCTTGGAGATCTTGTGGACCAGCGCCTCGGCCGGATAGACCATGTAGGAGGCCATGGCCCCCGGGGTGCGGCGCTTGAAGCCGTAGAGGTCGTGCGGCGCGCACATGTGGTACTGGCCGCGCAGGCAGTAGCGGCACTTCCAGCAGGGCACGATCTGCTCCGAGGTGACCCGGTCGCCGACGTCGATGCCCCAGCGGCGGTGCGCCTCCTCGTCGAGGTCGACGACCTCGCCGACGAACTCGTGCCCGGGGATGACCTCGGTCTCGGCCCAGGCGGGACGGTTCTCGTCCCCCCAGAACTTCGCCGCGCCGTGGTAGCACTTCAGGTCACTGGCGCAGATCCCCACGGCCTCGACCCGGACCAGCGCCTCCCCGGGTCCGCGCTTCGGGACGGGGACCTCCTCGAGGCGGTAGTCCTCGGGGCCGTGACAGACGACCGCTTCCATGGAGTCCGGCATCGCTGCCTCCTTGCACCCGGACGTGTGATGGACCTCACACGCGGCGTTGACGTGCCGTGGAGGCTATGGGGGGCACCTGTTCCGGGCAACATCTGCGCCGATGGACCGGGCTGCGGCGGCCTGCTGGGTGGCCCGGTGCCTCCCCGCGGGTCCACCATGGCCGGGTGGCGGTGCGCAGCGACGCCCCGGGAGCCGGGCACGGCGACCCCGGTTACCGCCTCCTGCTCTGGGCCGTCCGGGGAGCATGGGCGAGCTGCGCCCTCGGGGTCGTGGCGATGGCGGCCGGCCTCGTCCTGCGGTCGCCGGCTCTGGTCGGCGTGTTCGGCGTCGGTCTGGTCGGGTCGGTCGTGGCGACCGGTGCCGCGCTGCTGTCCTTCCTGGCGCTGCTGGTCTCCCCGGCGCGCCTCGCCACGGTCGTGGCGGCGACCCCTCCTCCGTCCCTGCGCCGGCGCGCCGAGACGCTGCTCGCCGTCCTCCTCGTCGACCTCCTCGACCCGGACGAGCCGGGCCGGTAGGCCGTCCGACCGCGGCTCCTGGCACGGTGGCCGCACGACCGGAGGACCCGCCGCTGTCGGCGCCGGGGTCGGCGTCGGTCAGGACGAGCCGACCAGGGGGCGGGGCCGGCCGGGCTCCCCGGTGCGGGCCGCCGGGTCGATGGGGGAGCGGGCCGCCTGGCAGTTCGGGCACCAGTACGTGACGCGTTCCTGCGAGTCCGGCCCCTGGTCGCCGAGCAGGATCGGCGTGCCGCAGCGCCGGCAGGGACGGCCCTTGAGGCCGTAGACCCAGTGGGTCTCGCCGCGGCGCAGGCTGCCCGTCGTGCTCTGCTCGGGGTGCTCGAGGTTGGCCCGCATCAGCGTGCGGGCCCGTTCCACCAGGCCGGCGAGGTCCGGGACGTCGGCCACCCGGGTCCACGGGTGGGTGCCGGTCAGGAACAGCGACTCGACCTTGTAGAGGTTGCCGATGCCGGCCAGGTTGCGCTGGTCGAGCAGCGCGACCCCGATCTGCTCACCGGGCCGGCTGCGCAGCCGGCGCAGCGCCTCGTCCAGGTCCCAGTCCGGGCCGAGGACGTCGGGGCCGAGGTGGCCGACGAGCTGGTCCTCGTGCTCGGTGCGGACCATCGCGACGTCGTGCAACCGGTAGCCGACGCACTCCCACTGCTCGGTGGCCAGCACCGCGCGGACGGCGAAGGCCGGCCCGCCGCGCCACTTCCCGCCCGGCCGGTAGATGTGCCAGCTGCCGTCCATGCGGAAGTGGGTGCGCAGCGTCCACCCGTCGGCGAAGCGGATGAGCAGGTGCTTCCCGCGGGGGACGACCTCCGACACCGTGCGGCCGGCGAGGTCGGTGGCGGCCAGCTGGGGCACCCGCAGCTCGCCGCGGCGCAGCGTCGCGCCCGCGAGGGCGGTGTGCATCCGCTTCGCCGCCAACCAGACGGTGTCTCCCTCGGGCACGCCGCCAGTGTCCCCCGCGTGTCGCTGAGCTGCTGTGAGACCGCTGACAGCCGGGATGACGCCGCGGCGCCGATGCGCTCGACCTCGCGTGGCTGTGACGACCCTGCTCCGCTCCCGGCTCGCCCGCACCGAGGTCGCCGGGCGGGTGCCCGAGCCGGTGACGGTCACGGTGGCGCGGGTGGTGCGCCCCCAGCGGCGGCAGGCCTTCGAGCGGTGGGCAGCGGAGACGCTCGCGCTCGCGGCCACCTATCCCGGCAACCTCGGCGGCACCCTGCTCAAGCCCGGGCTGGGCAGCTCCGAGTACCACCTGGTCTACCGGTTCAAGGACGACGCCTCGCTGGCCGGGTGGGAGCGGTCGCCGGAGCGGCGAGCCGCCCTCGAGCGGATGCAGGAGATGGTGGACGAGGAGCGGTACGCCCGGGTCGCCGGTCTGGACAGCTTCTTCACCCGCCCCGCCACCCCCGGCCCGCGGTGGCGCTCCACGGTGCTCACCATCGCCGCGGTCTTCCTCATCACCTCGACGCTGCAGGTGCTGGTCATGCCGCACGTCGCCGGCTGGCCCTGGCCGTTCCGGCTGCTGCTGTCGGCCTGCATCGTGGTGGTGCTGCTCGGGTTCGTCGTCATGCCGGCGCTCACTCGGCTGTTCGCCGGCTGGCTGCGGCCGCAGCGCGACTGACGCCGGCTGGCTGGGGCCTGGCGCGACTGACGCCGGCTGGCTGGGGCCCCGGCGCGACTGACGCCGGCTGGTCGTGGTCCCGGCGCGACTGACGCCGGGCTGGCTGTCCGCGCCGCACGACCGACGCCGACCCGGGTGTCCGCGCCGCGCGACCGGCCCGGCCGCGTTCACAGCGCGACCGAGGACGGCCCCGCTGCATTCACAGCGCGATCGAGGCCGGCCCGGCTCCTCGATCTCAGGCGCGCACGCGCAGGCCCCGCGGGGTCGCGGCGAAACCGGCCGCCTGCAGCGCCGCCGACAGCGGGGTGGACTCGTGCACCGACGCGCCGTCGGCCTTCTGCACCACCATCCGGCCGAGCGCACCGGCGGCCACCGCCCCGGACAGCGCCGTCGCCGCCTCCTTGAGCACCGTCTCGTCCTCGGTCCACGACAGCAGCGTCTTGCCGCCCCGCTCGACGTAGAGCACCAGGTCGCCGTCGACGAGCACCACCAGGGCGCCGGCCTTGCGACCGGCCCGGTGCCCGGCGCCGGACCGCCGTCCGCCGCCGGTGCCCTCGCCGACGTCCACGGCCGCGGCCCCGTCGACGGCACTGCCCCCGTCGTCCCCGGCCGTCGACCGCTCCGGCCACGGCAACGCCGCCCCGTACACGTTGGCCGGGTCGGTCGCGGCCAGCACCACCGCCCCCGAGGGGACCCGGTCGGGCGTGGCGAAGCTGCGCAGCCGGTCCACCGCGCCGGGGGTGCCGAACTGGGCGGCGCCGAGGGTCTCGACGAAGTAGCCCCGCCGGGCGCGACCGTTCTCCTCGAAGGCGCGGAGCACCGGGTAGACCGCGGAGAAGCCGCCCGGGACCTGCTCGGCCATCACCGCGCCGCGGGTCAGCACGCCGTGCCGTTCCAGCAGCGCCTCGGCCCGGGCGGTCGTCCGCTTCGTGGCGTTGGCCTCCCGGTCGGGCAGCCGCGACCAGCGGCCGGCGACCGTCGGGGGCCCGGTGCGGGTTGGCATGGCCGGCCGGCCGAGCCGGGGGCGCCCGTACCGGGTGCGGTCCGGCCGGGCCCGCGGCGGCGCCGGCTGCCGCTTGTGCGTGCCGCCGCCGGACAGCCGGGTGCGCAGCGGGGCGAGCGTGTCGTTGGTGAGGGCACCGGCCCACACGAGGTCCCACACGACGTCGGCGAGCGCGGCGTCGTCGGTGGAGCCGACGAGGTCGGACAGGCCGCGGAAGAACATCGCCTGCCCGCCGGCCAGCCCTGCGAGCACGGCCGCCGCCACGCTGCCCTCGTCGGGCAGTTCCAGCGGGTCGGGGAGCAGCAGTGGGGCGAGGTCGGCCGGGACGAGGCTCATCCAGCCGTCCCCACCGGGCAGCCCGCCGGCCCCGGCCCAGAGCACCTCACCGGCGCTGGTCAGCTCGTCGAGCATGGCGGGGGAGTAGTCGCGCACCCTGGCCGGCAGCATCAGGGACTCCAGCGCGCTGGCCGGCACCAGCGCGCCGGCCAGTTGCTCCACGACGGCCAGCACGCCGTCGGGCCCCCGCATCCGGCTGCCCACCGACTGCCAGGACGGCGTGAACCGGGCGAGGGTGTCGATCGGCACCGGCTCCACCTCCTGCCGGAGCCGGGCCAGGCTGCGCCGGCGGATCGAGCGCAGCACCTCCGCGTCGCACCACTCCTGCCCCGTGCCGCCGGGACGGAACTCGCCGGTGACCAGCCGCCCGGTGCCGACCAGCCGCTGCAACGTGGCGGTGACCACGGCCACGCCCAGGCCGAGCCGGTCGGCCACCTCGGCGGGTTGGAAGGGGCCGTGGGTGCGGGCGTAGCGGCCGACCAGGTCGCCCAGCGGGTCGGGAACCGGCTCGGTGAAGACCTCCGGGACCCCGACGGGCAGCGCGGTGCCGAGCGCGTCGCGCAGCCGGCCGGCGTCCTCGATCGCGACGTGCCGCTCCTCGCCGGCGACCCGCACGACCAGCGCCCGTCGTGCGGCGACCAGCTCGTCGAGCCAGGCGCGGGGAACGCCGCGGGCCGCGGCCTCGGCAGGGGTCAGGTCGCCGAGGATGCGCAGCAGGTCGGCCGCGCCGTCGAGGTCGCGGGGGTGGCGGTCGGCGGGCAGGCGCTGCAGCTCCTTCTCGACCTCGGCGAGCGCCTCGGCGTCGAGCAGCTCGCGCAGCTCCGAGCGGCCGAGCAGCTCGGCCAGCAGCCCGGTGTCGAGGGCCAGCGCCTGGGCGCGCCGCTCGGCCAGCGGGGCGTCGCCCTCGTAGAGGAACTGTCCGACGTAGCCGAACAGCAGCGACTGGGCGAACGGTGAGGCGGACTGGGTCTGGACGTCGACGACCCGGACCCGGCGGGACCGCACGTCCCGCATCAGCTCGACCAGGCCCGGCACGTCGTAGACGTCCTGCAGCACCTCGCGGGCGGCCTCCAGGGTGATCGGGAAGCTGGAGAACTCGCTGGCCACCGACAGCAGCTGTGCGGCGCGCTGGCGCTGCTGCCACAGCGGCGTGCGGCGCCGGGGGTCGCGGCGGGGCAGGAGGAGGGCGCGGGCGGCGCACTCGCGGAAGCGGCTGGCGAACAGGGCGGAGTTGCCGACCTCCGCGGTCACCTCACGCTCGACGTCGTCCGGGTCGAGGACGGCGAGGTCGGCCTCGGGCGGTTCCCCCGTGGTGTCGGGCAGGCGGAGCACGATGCCGTCGTCGGAGTGCATCGAGGCGACGTCCACGCCGTACCGCTCGCGCAGGCGGGCGGCCAGCACCAGCGCCCAGGGGGCGTTGACCTGGGCGCCGAAGGGGGAGTGGACGACCAGTCTCCAGTCGCCGAGCTCGTCGCGGAAGCGCTCGACGAGGAGCGTGCGGTCGTCGGGGAGGTGCCCGGTGGCCTGCTTCTGCTCGGCCAGGTAGGTGAGCAGGTTGGCCGCACCCCACTCGTCGAGCCCGGCGGCCCGCGCCCGCTCGAGGCCGGCCGCCGGCGTCGCCGACCCGACCTCGCGGAGGAAGGCGCCGAGCGCGCGGCCGAGCTCCAGGGGTCGTCCGGGTGCGTCACCGTGCCAGAACGGCATCTTCCCGGGCTGGCCCGGGGCCGGGCTGACGAGGACCCGGTCGTGGGTGATCTCCTCGATCCGCCAGGAGGAGGAGCCGAGCAGGAAGACGTCGCCCACCCGGGACTCGTAGACCATCTCCTCGTCGAGCTCGCCGACCCGTCGACCACCGGAGCCCTCCCCGCCCACGAGGAACACGCCGAACAGCCCCCGGTCGGGGATCGTCCCGCCGCTGGTGACCGCCAGCCGCTGGGCGCCGCTGCGAGCGGTGAGCGTGTCGGTGACCCGGTCCCACGTGAGCCGCGGGCGCAGCTCGGCGAAGGCGTCCGACGGGTACCGGCCGGCCAGCATGTCGAGGACCGCGTGCAGCGCGGAGTCCGGCAGCGACCCGAACGGCGCCGACCGCCGCACCAGCGCCGCCACCTCCTCGACCGTCCGGGGCGCCTCGGAGACCATCGCGACGACCTGCTGGGCGAGGACGTCGAGGGGGTTGCGCAGGTACCGGATCGACTCGATGGTCCCCGCCCGCATGCGCTCGGCGACCAGCGCGCACTGCACCAGGTCACCCCGGTACTTGGGGAACAGCACCCCCCGGCTGACCGCACCCACCTGGTGCCCGGCCCGCCCGACCCGCTGCAGGCCCGAGGCGACGGTCGGCGGCGCCTCCACCTGGACGACGAGGTCCACCGACCCCATGTCGATGCCGAGCTCGAGGCTGGACGTGGCGACCACCGCCGGCAGCCGACCCGACTTCAGGGCCTCCTCCACCACCGCCCGCTGCTCGCGGGAGACCGAGCCGTGGTGGGCCGCGGCGACCGGCTGCACGCCCTCCGGCACGCCGCCCCCGGAGCCGGCCTGCGCCATGAGGGCGGCGGCGTTGGTGCCGGGCGGGACCGTCTCACCGGTGGCCCGCTCGTAGGCCAGCTCGTTGAGGCGGCTGGTGAGCCGCTCGGCCAGCCGCCGGGAGTTGGCGAAGACGATGGTGCTGCGGTGGGCCTCGACCAGGTCGAGCACCCGCTCCTCGACCGCCGGCCAGATCGAGGTCCGCGGCTGGTTGCCGGCCGCCGAGCCGTCCAGCTCGCCGGTCGGCTGCCCGAGGCTGCTCATGTCCTCGACCGGGACCACCACCGAGAGGTCCCAGACCTTGGCCGCGGGCGGGGCCACGACCTCCACCGGCCGGCCGCCGGCCAGGAAGGTCGCCACCTCCTCGATCGGCCGCACCGTCGCCGACAGCCCGATCCGCTGCGCCGGCCGGTCGAGCAGCTCGTCGAGCCGGTCGAGGGACACCGCCAGGTGCGCTCCGCGCTTGGTGTCGGCGACGGCGTGCACCTCGTCGACGATCACCGTCTCCACCCCGCGGAGAGCCTCACGGGCCGAGCTGGTCAGCAGCAGGAAGAGCGACTCGGGCGTGGTGATGAGGATGGCGGTGGGCCGGCGGGCGAAGGCCCGGCGCTGGTCGGCCGGGGTGTCCCCGGAACGGATGCCGACGGAGATCTCGGGGCGGGGCAGCCCCAGCCGGGCCGCGGCCTGCCCGATGCCGGCCAGCGGCGCCCGCAGGTTGCGCTCGACGTCGACGGCGAGGGCCTTGAGGGGGGAGACGTAGAGGACCCGGCACCGGGCCCGCTCGTCCTCCGGCGCCGGGGTGCTGGCCAGCCGGTCCAGCGACCACAGGAAGGCGGCGAGGGTCTTCCCGGAGCCGGTCGGGGCCACCACGAGGGCGTGCCCGCCGCTGCTGATCGCCTGCCACGCGCCCTCCTGCGCGGGCGTGGGTTCGGCGAAGGCCCCGGTGAACCACGCGCGGGTGGCCTCGGAGAACCGGTCGAGAGCGGACACGGGCACCAGTGTCGCCCGCAGCTACGACAGTTCGCCGGGCCGCGACCGGGGCGCGGGAACGCCTCCCTCGCGCGACAGCGACGTGGTCCGGGAGCGGGGGTGGCGTCGGGCACACTGACGGCCATGCGCCGCTCCCTGTACGAGGCCGAGCACGAGGACTTCCGTGACATGGTCCGGGCCTGGGCCGAGAAGACGATCGTCCCCTTCCACGACCAGTGGGAGAAGGAGGGCATCGTCCCGCGGGACGTCTGGACCTCGGCCGGCGCCCAGGGGCTGCTGGGCATCGACATGGAGGAGCGGTACGGAGGCGGTGGCGTCCGGGACTTCCGCTACCAGGCGGTCATCGACGAGGAGCTGATGCGGATCGGCGCCACCGGCGTCGGCATCACGCTGCACAACGACGTGACCGGGCCCTACCTGCGTGACCTCGGCACGGAGGAGCAGAAGCAGCGCTGGCTGCCCGGGTTCTGCAGCGGCGAGCTCATCACCGCCATCGCCATGACCGAGCCGGCGGCGGGCAGCGACCTGCAGGGGATCCGCACCACGGCCCGCCGGGACGGCGACGCATGGGTCCTCAACGGCAGCAAGACCTTCATCACGAACGGCATCAACGCCGACCTGGTCATCATCGTCGCCCGCACCGACCCGGACGCGCCCGGCTCCAAGGGGATCAGCCTGCTCGTGGTGGAGCGGGGCATGCCCGGCTTCACCCGCGGCCGCAACCTCGAGAAGGTCGGGCTCAAGGCACAGGACACCGCCGAGCTGTTCTTCGACGACGTCCGCGTGCCCGCGGAGAACCTGCTCGGCACCGAGAACCGCGGCTTCTACCACCTCATGGAGAACCTGCCGCAGGAGCGGCTGTCCATCGCCGTCGGTGCGGTGGCCTCGGCCGAGACGGTGCTCGCCCAGACCGTCGAGTACGTCACCGGCCGCACCGCGTTCGGCCGGCCGGTGAGCAGCTTCCAGAACACCCGGTTCGTGCTGGCCGAGCTGCAGACCGAGGTCACCATCGCCCGCACCTTCGTCGACGAGTGCCTGCGGCAGCTCGACAGCGGGGACCTGACCCCGGTCGACGCTGCCATGGCGAAGTACTGGACGACCGAGCTGCAGAACAAGGTCGCCGACCGCTGCCTCCAGCTGCACGGGGGCTACGGCTACATGGACGAGTACCCCGTCTCCAAGGCCTGGCGCGACGCCCGCATCCAGTCGATCTACGGGGGGACCAACGAGATCATGCGGGAGATCATCGGCCGCTCCATGGGGCTGTAGGCAGGGTCCGCGGTGACCGTCGAGACGCGTGCCCTCCCCGACCCGGTGCCCGTCCAGCGCCGGACCCTGGGTGTGCTGGGCGCCGGCGTGGCCCTCGCGGGGCTGGGGGTCACGGTCGGCATCACCGTCGGCGGTCTGCTGGCGCGGGACGTGGCGGGCACCGACAGCGCCGGGGGCCTCGGCCAGACCGCCGGGGTGCTCGGGGCCGCGGTGATCGCCGTCCCCCTGGCGCGGATCAGCGACCGGTCCGGCCGCCGGGCGGGGTTGGCCGTCGGCTACGCCGTCGCCGTCCTCGGTTCTGTCGTCACGGTCGTGGCCGCGCTGCTGTCCTCCCTGCCGCTGCTGCTGCTGGGCCTGTTCGGCTTCGGCGCCGCCACCGCCTGCGGGCTGCAGGCGCGCTACGCCGCCGCCGACCTGGCCGCCCCGGAGCACCGGGGACGGGCGCTGTCGCTGGTGGTGTGGGCGACCACCGTGGGCTCCGTGCTCGGCCCCAACCTGGCCGGCCCGGGCGAGTTTCTGGGCGACTCGCTCGGCCTGCCCCCGCTCACCGGCGCGTTCGCCATCTCGATGGCGGTCTTCGCCGTGGTGGCGGTGGGCCTGCTCGTCCTCCTGCGACCGGACCCGCTGCTGCTGGCCCGGCGGCTGAGGGGCACGGGGGCCGGCGGTGTCGTCCGCCCACGGCGGGCGACCGCGACGGCGTTGCGCGCGGTGTGGGCCGACCCGGGCGGCCGCCTGGGCCTGACCGCGGTCGTCGTCTCCCACTCGGTGATGGTCGGCGTGATGGTGATGACGCCCGTGCACATGGGGCACGCCGGGGGCCCGGAGGGGACGACGCTGCGCGTCATCGGCCTCGTGATCAGCGTGCACGTCGCCGGCATGTACCTGTTCTCCCCACTGGTGGGGCAGCTGGCCGACCGGGTCGGGCGCCGCGCCGTCGTCGCCGTGGCCGCGGCGCTGTTGCTGGCCGCGGCAGCGCTCGCCGGCACAGCCGCCCCTGGGGCGGCCCTCCAGCTGGGGGCGGGCCTGTTGCTGCTGGGCCTGGGCTGGTCCTGCGGGCTGATCGCCGGCTCCACCCTGGTGACCGAGTCGGTCGGGGAGCAGCAGCGGCCCACGGCGCAGGGCGGGACGGACCTGCTCATGGGACTGGGCGCGGCGCTGGCCGGCGTCGTCGGTGGCCCGCTGTTGACCTTCGGCGGCTACGGGCTCGTGGCGGCGGTGTCGGCTGCGCTGGTCGTCCCGCTCGTGCTGGTCTGGGCCCGGGCCGGCCTGGTGCCGGACCCGGCTCAGCGCCCCCGGTAGTTGCGGTAGAGCAGGACCAGCGAGACCACGAGGCACAGCACGATGCCGATCTCGAGGACGAGGTCCCACGTCGACGACCCGGTGCTGGGGATCACACGACCAGCGTAGGAGCCCGCCGGCCCGGGCGGTCCTCCGCGAGCGCGCGCTAGCGTCGAGGACGTGCGCCTGCAGGATTTCTGGTCCCGCCTCACCTCCCACTTCGGCTCCATGCGGGCCGAGAGCGTGGCCCGTGACCACGTCTTCGCCTCCCTCGGCGGGCGCACCGCGGTCGAGGCGATCGAGGCGGGACTCCCGGTGCGCAGGGTGTGGCTGGCCATCTGTGAGGAGTACGACGTCCCGCAGAAGGAGCGGTGAGTCGACGGCGCGGCGTGTCACCCTGGCAGTCGAACACACGTTCGGTCTAGATTGGTCCGGCAGTCCACAGGCCGGGTGCCCGTCCACAGGTCCACCGGTTCCCCCGGAAGTGTCAGACCCCCGCCCTAGCGTCGACACCGACCCGCTCCACGCGACTTCCCGAAGGTGAGCACCATGGCAACGCTCGACCGCGACAAGGCCCTCGACATGGCCCTCGCCCAGATCGACAAGCAGTTCGGCAAGGGCTCGGTCATGCGGCTGGGCGACAACGCCGCACAGGCGATCAAGGTCATCCCGACCGGCTCCATCGCCCTCGACATCGCACTCGGCATCGGCGGCCTCCCGCGCGGCCGCGTCATCGAGGTGTACGGCCCCGAGGCCTCCGGTAAGACGACGGTCGCCCTCCACGCGGTGGCCAACGCCCAGGCCGCAGGTGGCATCGCGGCGTTCATCGACGCCGAGCACGCGCTCGACCCGGAGTACGCCCGCGCGATCGGTGTCGACACCGACGCCCTGCTGGTGAGCCAGCCCGACACCGGTGAGCAGGCGCTCGAGATCGCCGACATGCTGATCCGCTCCGGCGCGCTCGACATCATCGTCATCGACTCGGTCGCCGCCCTGGTGCCCCGCGCCGAGATCGAGGGCGAGATGGGTGACAGCCACGTCGGTCTGCAGGCCCGGCTGATGAGCCAGGCGCTGCGCAAGATCACCGGTGCACTGAACAGCTCCGGCACCACCGCGATCTTCATCAACCAGCTGCGCGAGAAGGTCGGCGTCGTCTACGGCTCCCCGGAGGTCACCACCGGTGGCCGCGCGCTGAAGTTCTACTCGTCGGTCCGGCTGGACGTCCGTCGCATCGAGACCCTCAAGCAGGGGACCGAGGCCGTCGGCAGCCGGGTGCGCGTGAAGGTCGTCAAGAACAAGGTG
Organism: Geodermatophilus sp. SYSU D01105; assembly: GCF_054050095.1. Lineage (NCBI taxonomy): Bacteria > Bacillati > Actinomycetota > Actinomycetes > Geodermatophilales > Geodermatophilaceae > Geodermatophilus > Geodermatophilus sp. SYSU D01105. The sequence continues at coordinate 3,327 of NZ_JBJGYR010000033.1, read as the reverse complement.
GCCGCACCGTTCAAGCAGGCCGAGCTCGACCTCCTCTGGGGCACCGGCTTCAGCCGCGAGGGCGGCCTGATCGATGCCGGTGTCGAGCAGGGCTTCATCCGCAAGTCCGGCGCCTGGTACACGTACGAGGGCGACCAGCTCGGTCAGGGCAAGGAGAACGTCCGCAGCTTCCTGCGCGACAACCCCGACCTCGCCGACGAGATCGAGAAGAAGGTCAAGGAGAAGCTCGGCATCGGCCCGAAGCTCGACGCCCCTGCGTCCGCTGACGAGCCGGTCGACTTCTGACCGTGAGCAGCTGGCCCGAGGCCCGGGAGCGCTCCGCTCCCGGACGCCGGCGCGGGCGGCGATCCGTTCCGTCCCCTGACCCGGACGGTACGGACGCCGCCCTGCCGGCCGCCGGCCCGCATCCCGAGGACGACCCGGGTGACCCCGAACAGGTCGCCCGGTCCATCTGCCTGCGCGCGCTCACCGGCGCCCCGAAGACCCGCCGGCAGCTCGAGGAGCTCCTGGCCAAGCGCGGTGTCCCCGATGAGGCCGCTGAGCGGGTGCTGGACCGGTTCGGGGAGGTCGGCCTCATCGACGACGCCGCCTTCGCCCGCGCCTGGGTCACCTCCCGGCAGGCCGGGCGCGGCCTCGCCCGACGCGCCCTCAAGGCCGAGTTGCGTGCCAAGGGTGTCGACGGGGAGGTCGCCGAGGAGGCGGTCGCGCTCGTCGACGACGAGGACGAGTGGGCGACCGCCCGACGTCTGGTGCAGCGACGCCTGCCGAGCCTGCGGCGGGTCGACCGGGCCACCGCCGAGCGCCGGCTCATCGGCATGTTGGCCCGCAAGGGGTACGGATCGGGGCTGGCGGGATGGGTCGTCCGTGAGGCCCTCGACGAGGACCGCGCCGGCGAGGAGACCGACGAGCCCGGCCCGCACGGCGACCTGGGGCTCGACGCCTGGCTGCCCTGAGCGCCTGACGTCTCGGTGCCCGGACACCTGAGCGCCTGAACACGGGGGCGCGCGAACCCGAGGCGCGCGGACTCTCGGGCACCCCGGACCGGACGGCAGCGCCCGGCCGGATCTCCCCGGGCGCGACGCGACGCGACGCAACGCGACGGGGGAATCGCGCGAGACCGGCGTGCGCCGGAGGGTGGCCGACGTCGTTCACCCCGGCACGGCGACCGACGCCGGGGTCGGCGCCTCCCGCTCAGGACCCGCGACGAGGTGGGTGGAGCTGGTCAGCCCACGGGGCGGGCCGTCGCCGACCAGGCCGAGACGTCGACGGCGACTCCGTCGTGTGCCTCGTCGTCCGGCACCAGCCAGTCGCCGTCGGTGCCCCGGCCGTGCGCCAGCCAGGTCTGGATCTGCAGGTCGAACGCGCGCTCCGGTGAGGACGACACCCGGCTGACCGGGCCGAGGAAGGTCAGGTCGGCCTCCTCGCCGCCGGCGAAGCGGAGCACCACCCGGCAGCGCGACCGCCGGTGACGGGCCGGCGGGACCACCTCGCGGACCACCGCGCTGTTGGCGCCGGCGGCAGCGGCGAAGTCCGGCGCCGCCGCGCGCATGCGCGTCACGAACTCCTGAGCCGCATCGGTGATGCCGTCGGGCACCCGCACAGCGGCCGGCAGCGGCGGTACGGCGGGGCGGAGAGCGGTGTCCACGGAACAGGACTCGGCAGCTGAGGGGCCGGACGTGACCACCGGCGCCCCACGGGTCCCAGCGAGATCGCCCGTCGCCGTCAGACCCGGACCGCGCCGCCTCCACCGCCCATCTGCACGTCCGCGGGCAGCTCGGCCTCGGCCGTGGCCGCCGCCTTCGCATTGCGCCGGGTCCGCCGCTCGACGTACCGGGCCAGCCAGGACAGCAGCAGGTTCACCACGATGTAGATGAGGCCGGCGGCCACGTAGAGCTGGAACGTGTACCGGTTGCCGAACTCGAAGTTGAAGAACTCCACGAGGCTGCGCGCGGTCCGCAACAGCTCCAGGTAGCCGACGATGAAGCCCAGCGAGGAGTCCTTGAGCAGGACGACCAGCTGCGCGACCAGCACCGGCAGCATCCGGCGGACCGCCTGTGGCAGCAGCACGAGGGTCATCACCTGGGTCTTGCGCATGCCCAGGGCGAAGGCCGCCTCCCGCTGGCCGCGGTCCACCGAGAGGATCCCCGCCCGGAAGATCTCGGCCAGGACGGCCATGTTGTAGAGCGTCAGGCCCAGGACCAGCGCCCGGAACGCCGTCATCGAGACGCCGATGGTCGGCAGGAACAGCAGGCAGAACAGGATCAGCAGCAGCAGCGGTACGGCGCGGAAGAACTCGATCACCACCGTGACCGGGACCCGCACCCAGGCGTGGTCCGAGAGCCGGCCCGCGGCGAGGAGCGCACCCAGGACGGTGGCCAGCACCATGCCGACAGCGGCCGCCGCGAGGGTGTTGAGCAAGCCGTCCCAGAGGGCCTGCGGCACGCCGGTGGCCGGGTCGAACAGGATCGCCCAGCGCTCGGGCTCCAGCTGTCCGTTGGCGCCCAGCCGCCACAGGGCCAGCGCCACGAGGCCCAGGACCAGGAGGACGCCGACGACGGTCCCGACCCGCTGCCGCTGCCGGGCCCGCGGTCCGGGGAGGTCGAAGAGGACGGTGCTGCTCATCGGACGATCGCCACCCGCTTCTCGACGGCCCGGATCGCCCAGGCGGAGGGCAGTGTGATGACCAGGTAGCCGATGACCACCGCAGCGAACACGGCGAGCAGCTGGTCGGCGTTGACGTTCGACAGCCGCTGGAGGGCGGCGGTCAGGTCGGTCACCGCGAACCCCGCGGCGATCGAGGTGTTCTTGGCCAGGGCGATCCACACGTTGCCCAGCGGGGGGACGACGGTGCGGAACGCCTGGGGGAGGACCACCGTGCGCAGCGTCTGCCCGAAGTCCAGGCCCAGGGCGCGGGCCGCCTCGGCCTGGCCCGGCGGGACGGCGTTGATGCCCGAGCGCAGCGCCTCGCACACGAAGGCCGCGGTGTAGAGCGACAGGGCGGTGACCGCCGCGACGAACCGGCTGGGGAACTGCAGGTCGACGTAGACCAGCCCGAAGACGAGGAAGAAGAAGACCACGGTGAGCGGGGTGTTGCGGAACACCTCGACGTAGAAGGTGGCCAGCCCGCGCAGCGGCGGCACGGGGCTCACGCGCATGCCGGCGAGCACGGTGCCCAGTACCAGCGAGCACACGCCGCTGACGACCGCCAGGGAGAGCGTCGTCAGGAACGCGCTCCACAGCAGATCGAAGTTGTCTCGGATGAACTGCACCGCGCCCTCGGGAGGTCAGTGGTGGACGCGGCGTCGCCGGGCTCGGGGGCCCGGCGAC
>NZ_JBJGYR010000032.1:0-48895 GCF_054050095.1 Geodermatophilus sp. SYSU D01105 | reverse complement strand
ATCGACCGCGCTGCCCTTGGCCGAGGTGTTCCCCCCGGCGTAGTTGGTGTTCCGCGGATCGCCACCCAACCGGTTGCTCCGCTCGATCAACTCACTGACCACGGGGTTCGTCACGTCTGGTGTCCTCCGGGTGGTGTCGCGGTGCGGGGAGTGGGGGGCGGGTCAGACGGCGGTGTAGGCGCCGTCGATGACGACGCTCTGGCCCACGAGGTACGACGACCGGTCCGAGCACAGCAGGACGACGAGGGCCTCGAGGTCGGCGGGCTCGGCCATGCGCCCGGCCGGGATCATGTCGGTCCAGCGGCGGGCGAGGTCGGGGTTGGCGTCCATGAACTGCCGGGTCATGTCGGAGAGGACGTAGCCGGGGGCGATCGCGTTGACCCGGATGCCCAGCGGCGCCCACTCCACGGCGAGGGCCTTGGTGAGCATGTCCACCCCGGCCTTGGACGCGTGGTAGGAGGCCTGGTGCTGGGGGACGTTCACGACCTGGGCGGACATCGAGGAGATGTTCACGATCGACGCCCGGGACCCCGCGGCGCGCGCCGCCCGGGCCAGTGCCTGGCAGCACACGAACGTGCCGGTGAGGTTGATGTCGATGACCCGCTGCCAGGACTCCAGCGGGGCGTCGATGCTGTCCTCCCACACCGTGATGCCGGCGGCGTTGACCAGGATCGACGGGCTGCCCAGCGTCCGCTCGACCTCGGCGAAGGCGTCGGCGACGCTGCGCTGGTCGGTCACGTCGGTGGGGATGCCGACGGACCCGACGCCGGCCTCCTCCTGGAGGGCCGCCGCCCGCTCACCGACCTCCGGCAGGACGTCGAGCAGGGCGGGCCGCACGCCCCAGCGCGCCAGTGCCCGGGCCATCGTGAGGCCCAGTCCCCGGGCTCCTCCGGTCACCACGGCGACGCGGCCGTCCAGGTCCTCGAACACGAGAGCTCCCCTCCGTCGGCACGGTGCGGCACGACGCTCGCCGTCGTGGAGTTGACACCTTGTCACACCGTCGACCAGGGACACCCTGGACCGCCGTGCCGGTCACCGCAAGGTCTGCCCGCGGATCGGTCGTCGGTGACCCGGCGGTGTGACATCATGTGAACTCGGCGCGGCGGGCGGGAGGGGCGATGGCGGTCGGCAGCACCTTCGACGTCGAGCGGCGCCGCCGCGGTCTGGCCGACCGGCTCCGCGCGACCGGGGTCGTCCGGATCGACGACGCCGCGACCGAGTGGCTGGTCCACCCCATGACCATCCGCCGCGACCTGCGCAGCCTGGAGCAGGAGGGCCTCGCCCGCCTGGTCCGGGGCGGGGCGGTGTTCGCCGGGCCGACCGGGTTCGCCGGCCGGCAGGCCCGGGCGCTGCCCGCCAAGCGGCGGATCGCGGAGAAGGTCCAGCGACTGGTGCCGCGCAGCGCCGCGATCGGCGTGGACGCCTCCACCACGGCCCTGCAGATCGTCGAGCAGGTGCAGCCCGAGGACCTGCTCGTGGTGACCTACGGGCTCGAGGCGTTCCAGGTCCTGCAGGACCGGCCGGGGGCGCGCGCCTACCTCACCGGCGGCGAGCGGGACCGCCGGACCGGGAGCATGGTCGGGCCGCTGGCGCTGCGGGCGCTGCACAGCTTCAGCCTCTCCCGCTGCTTCCTCTCCGCGACCGGCGTCCACCCGGTGCTGGGCTGCACCGAGCCCACCGCCGAGGAGGTGGAGATGAAGCAGGCGATGGTGGCCGTGTCGTCGTCGGTCGTCCTGGTCTGCGACAGCACGAAGCTCGACGCGCGCGCCGCCGTGCGCTCGGTCGACCTGGGGCAGGTCGACCTGCTGGTCACCGAGCTGGCGCCCGAGGACGAGCGGCTCGACCCCTACCGGGACCTCGTCGAGCTCCTCTGACCGCGCCCGCGCGTCACCCGAACGCGCGGGCGTACGCCTCCCGGCGCTCCGGCGGCACGTCCGGGTCGGGGCGGCGCCGGGGGAGCGGCGGCGGCAGCGTGCCGGTGACACCGCGCACGGCCAGGTGGGCGGCGCCCAGCGCCGTCGCCTCCTGCGCGTCGACGAAGGCGGCCGCGCCCTCGCCGACCGCCCCGCGGATCTCCCGCCAGGCGGCGGACTCGGCGGGCCGGCCGGCGATCAGGCGCTGGACGACGGCGCGGCCCGCGGTGCGGCTGAGGTCGCGGGTCATGTCCCGGGACGCCACCGCGGTGGTCTCCATGAGCGCGCGCAGGATCGTCGCCGCAGGGAGGTCCAGCGGCATCCCGGTCAGGGACAGCCGGCGGTCGGCGGAGATCTCCCCACGGACGCCGTGGCTGCCGACCGGCTCGTCGCCCAGGAGCGTGTCCAGCGGCGTGGCGGGGTCCAGGCCCAGCAGCCGCGTCCAGGTCAGGTACAGGCCGCCGGAGGGCAGCGCCGCGTGCAGGTAGAACAGCCCGTCGGTGACGAAGCAGCCCACCTCGCTGTCGCTGGTCGCCGCGGGGTCGAGGGAGTCGGTCACGAGCAGGTGGGCCTCGGAGGTCCCGGCCGAGATGAACAGGTCGCCGGGGGAGCGCGCCCCGGCGGCGAGAGCACCGCAGAAGTGGTCGTGCCCGCCGGTGACCAGCGGCACGCCGGGTGCCACGCCGAGCTCCGCGGCCACCTCGGCGCCCAGCTCACCGACCACGGTGCCCGAGGGCACCAGCCGGGGGAGGGCCAGCCCGCCCATCCCGACCACGTCCAGGCCCTCGGGGCGCCAGGACCGGGTGGGGGCGTCGAACAGGCCGGTGCGGGAGGCGTGGGAGTGGTCCATCACCAGGTCGCCGGGGCCCAGGGCGGACAGCAGCCAGCTGCCCAGGTCGGTCAGGGTGGTGGCCGCCCGCGCCCGGTCGGGACGGGCGCGCGCCCACCAGGCGAGCGTGTGGACGGTGTACTCGGGGTGCCGCAGGCCGGTGACCGGGGCGCGGCGCTCCAGCTCGGCGGCGTGCTCGCGGGCGGCGTCGTGCCCGACGCCGGAGAACCAGGTCGGCACGTCCCCGACGGGCTTGCCCGCGTCGTCGAGCAGCACCGCCTCCTCGCCGACCGATGTCACGGCGATGCCGCCGAGCGCGGCCCGCGCCTCGGGACCGGCCTCGGCCAGGGCGCGGCGGGCCGCGTCGACGGCCACGTCCCGGATCGCCCGCGGCGAGTGGACGGCGACGCCCCTGGCGTCCCCCTGGGGCGTCGGGGCGGCCGCCGCGGCGAGGACGGCGGAGCCGTCGGCGCCGAGCAGCACCGCCTTGGTGCGGGTCGTGCCCACGTCGATGCCGAGGAAGGTGGCGCTCACCCGCGCACTCCCGGGACGGCGGTGGCGACGGCCTGGTCCTGCAGCGCGTGGACCTCGTCGGGCCCGCTGAGGTCGGGCTCGAGGCGGGCGGCGTTGGCCGCTCCGGCAGCCGCTCCGGTGCGCAGCGCCGACTCCCGGTCGTCCCCGCGGGCCAGCGCCGTGACGAAGCCGGCCAGCATCAGGTCGCCGGACCCCGTGGCGTTGACGACGGACACGACGGGGCTGCGCACGTCCCACCCCTCGGCCGCCGACCGGTAGGACAGGCCCGCCGCACCGCGGGTGACGACCACCGCGCGGACCCCGGCGTCCAGGGCCCGGCCCATCAGTGCCGGCAGGTCCGCCGCGGCGTCGTCCCCCTGGGTGAGGCCGGCGTCGGCGCGCAGCTCGTCCTCGTTGACCTTGAGGACGTCGGGCCCGGCCCGGACCGCCAGCGCCAGGCCCGGACCCGAGGTGTCGACGACGGTCAGCACCTCCCGCCCGCGCAGCGCGGTGACGCACCGCGCGTAGAGGTCCACGGGGGCGCCGCGCGGGAGGCTGCCGGTGCACACCACGAGGTCGCCCGGGCGCACCGCTGCCAGCAGCCCGTCGACCAGGGCGTCCACCTCCGCGGGGCGCACCTCGGGGCCGGGCTCGTTGACGACGGTGGAGGCGCCCGTGGCGCTGTCCACGATCACGGAGGTCACCCGGGTCTCCCCGTCGATCGCGACGTGGTGGTCCTCGATGCCGAGGTCGCGGCACCCGGCCGAGATCTGCGCGCCGACGGACCCGCCGACGAAGCCGTGCAGCGCGGCCCGGCCGCCCAGCCGCACCACGCCGCGGGCCACGATCATGCCCTTGCCCCCGGGCCGGCTGACCACCTCGGTCGCCCGGTTGACCTCGCCGACCGCCAGCCGGGGCACCACCTGCAGGCGGTCCTGCGCGGGGTTGGGGCTGACCACGTGGACCGTCGGGCCCGCGGGGGGTGCTGGCACGTCTCCTCCTCCTGGGCCGGCCCGGCTCCGGGCGCCGGTGAGCAGGCTAGAGGGGGGTGTTGCTAGTTTGGCCGCCGGGCCGGGGCGTCCCCGATCGCCGGGTCAGCCCCGGTGACCGGCTCCCCGGCGACCCGCAGGGCCCGCCCTGCCACCCCCGAGCCCGTCCCGGACGCTCCCGGGGGACACCTGACCCGAGGAGCGCCCCGTGGCACGCGCAGCACTGACCGACGTCCTGGCCCCGGCGCAGCAGGCGCGCAGCGGCCTGGGTGCCTTCAACGTCATCCAGATCGAGCACGCCGAGGCCATCGTGGCCGGCGCGGAGGCCGCCGGGCGCCCCACCGTCCTGCAGTTGAGCGAGAACGCCGTCCGCTACCACGGGGCCCTGGCGCCCATCGCCCGCGCGATGCTGGAGATCGCCGACACCGCCGACGTCCCGGTCGTGGTGCACCTGGACCACGCGACCGACGTCGAGCTGGTCGAGCAGGCCCTCGCGCTCGGCTTCACCTCGGTGATGTTCGACGGCTCGACCCTGCCCGTGGAGGAGAACCTCGCCACGACGCGCGGCGTCGTCGAGCGAGCGCACGCCCTCGGCGTCTCCGTCGAGGCCGAGATCGGTGAGATCGGCGGCAAGGACGGCGTCCACGCCCCCGGGGTGCGGACCCGCCCGGAGGACGCCGCCGAGTTCGTGGCGGCGACGGGCATCGACGCGGTCGCGGTCGCGGTCGGCAGCTCCCACGCGATGACCACCCGCACCGCCCGGCTGGACCTGGAGCTCATCGCCGCCATCCGGGACGCCGTCCCCGTGCCGCTCGTGCTGCACGGTTCCTCCGGCGTCCCGGACGACCACCTGCGGGAGGCGGTCGCGGCCGGCATGACGAAGATCAACATCTCGACGCACCTCAACGGCACGTTCACCGGCCGGGTCCGCGAGGTCCTCGCCGGCGACCCGGCGCTGGTCGACCCCCGCAAGTACCTGGGGGCGGCGCGGACGGCGACCGCGCAGGAGGTCGAGCGGCTCGTCCGGCTGCTCGCCGGCTGACCGCTCAGGTCCCGCCCAGCGCCTGACGCAGCGCGGCGGCCAGCACCGGTGCCAGCGGCAGCTGCGGCAGCAGGGTCGCCTGGTAGGCGTGGTAGACGTCGGGCTTGCCCGACCAGACCGGCGGGCTGTCCCCGGCGGGCAGCTCGTGGACCCAGCTGCCACGCTCCCGGTCGATGAAGCGGGTGGCGGCCTCGTCCCAGAAGGTCCGGTACCAGCGCTCGTACCCGTCCTCGCCGGTGCGCAGGACGAGGGCGGCCGCCGCGCCGATGGCCTCGGTGAGCACCCAGTGCAGCCGGGAGGCGACGACCGGGCGGTCCTCCCAGTCCAGCGTGTAGACGAAGCCGGACCGTCCGTCGGGCGCCCAGCCGACCTCCACCGCGGCCGCGAACAGGCTGCGGGCGTCGGGCAGCAGCCAGTCCGGCGCCTCCTCGCCGAGGGCGGCCTCGAGGTGCAGCAGCAGGCGCGACCACTCCAGCCAGTGCCCGGGGGTGGACCCGAAGGGGCGGAACTTGTCGTTCTTGCGGTCGGCGTTGTAGTCCGGGAGCGGCTGCCACGCGGGGTCGAAGTGCTCGGGCAGGCGCCAGCCGTTCTCCCGGGCCGCCGTGTGCACGAGCCGCTCGGCGATGCTCGCGGCCCGGGTCAGCCACCGGTCGTCCCCGGTCACGGCGGCCGCGGTGAGGAACGCCTCGACCATGTGCATGTTGCTGTTCGCGCCGCGGTAGGCCTCCAGGTCGGTCCAGGTCCGGTCCCAGCTCTCCACGCAGCGCCCCTCGTCGGACCGCCAGAAGTGCCGCTCCACCACCTCCAGCGCCTCCCGCAGCAGGTCGGCGGCGCCGGGGCGGCCGGCGGCGGTCGCGCTGGCCGCGGCGAGGACGACGAAGGCGTGGTCGTAGGCGGACTTGTCCGTGGCGGCGGGCGCGCCCTCGGCGCTCAGGGACGAGTACCAGCCCCCGTGCTCGGCGTCCCGGAAGGGGCCGGTCAGGGCGGCGAGCCCGGCGTCGACCAGCGCCCCGGCACCCGGGCGCCCGCGCAGGTGGGCCAGCGCGAACACGTGCGTCATCCGGGCGGTGATCCACAGCTGCGGGAGCTGCGCGGGGTCGGGGCGGCCGTGGTCGTCCAGCCAGGCCGAGCCGGTCCCCGGACCGCCGGAGGCCTCGGCGAAGGTGAGCAGCCGGTCGCCCTCCCCGTCCAGCCAGGCGCGGTGGGCCGGCAGGGACGTCCAGGAGCCGGACGGCGCGTCGCCAGCGGTCAACGTCATGGGTCCTCCTCGAGGGGGGGCGTCGGGCCCGCCGGGATGGTCAGGGGAGGGACCCTAGCCGCCAGGCACAGCTGTGTCTCAGGTGTGTATCGATGGATTGACATCGATGACACGCGCTTGTTCCATGACGCACGTCACGCCGTGACCCAGACCCCCTCGAACCCCGCAGAGGTGCGTGCCGTGCCCGTTCCCGCCAGGACCTCCCGCCCGTGCGGCGCCGGTCCTGCGGCCGTGTCCCGGGGAGCCCGCCGTGCCCGAGCGCGTCACGTTGCGTGACGTCGCCCGCATCGCCGCGGTGAGCCCGAAGACCGTCTCGCGGGTGGTCAACGGCGACGCGCACGTCACCCCGAGCACGCGGGCCCGGGTGCAGCAGGCCATCGCCGACCTCGGCTTCCGGCCCAACCTCGTGGCCCGGTCGCTGCGGATGGGCCGCGCCGACGTCATCGGCCTGGTGGTCGAGAGCCTCGCCGACCCCTTCTTCGCCCGGCTCACCAGCGCCGTGGAGCAGGCGGCCCACGAGCGGGGCCTCGCGGTGATGGTCTCCAGCGCCGGCCACGAGCCCGAGCGCGAGACCGTGATCGTGCAGAGCCTGCTGGTGCGCCAGGTGGCCGGCCTCATCGTCGTCCCGATGGCGCAGAGCTCCGCCCACCTGGCCGGGACGGGGCAACGGACGCCGGTCGTCTTCGTGGACCGGGCGCCGGAGGGGGTTCCCGGCGACGCCGTCCTGGTCGACGACCTGGGCGCGGGGGAGGCGGCGACGCGGCACCTCCTCGACCACGGGCACCGCCGGGTCGCGTTCCTCGGGTCCGCCCTCCGCAACCCGACGACCCGGCTGCGCCTGGCCGGGTACCGCCGGGCGCTGGAGGAGCGCGGCCTGGCCGTCGACGAGTCGCTGGTGGCGGTGGGCGCCGAGTCGGCCCCGGAGGCCCGTGCGGCCGCCGAGCAGCTGTTCGCCGGCCCCCGGCCGCCCACCGCGGTCTTCTCCTCGAACATGCGCTGCTCGCTCGGGCTGGTGCCGCTGCTGCACGCCAGCGGCCGGACCGACGTGGCCGTGGTCAGCTTCGACGACTTCCCGATGGCCGACTCGCTCGTACCGGCGGTCACGGTCATCGACCACGACCCGGAGGTCATCGGCGCCGCCGCGGCGGAGCTCCTCTTCCGCCGGCTGGAGGACCTCGACGCGCCCGCCGAGACGGTCGTGGTGCCGGTCGGCCTGGTGCCGCGTGGCTCGGGCGAGCTGCCTCCGCCAGGACCCTCCGGTGCACGCGGCGGTGGAGGCGGGGCGGGGGCCGGACGACCGCCGGGTCATCCGGCGGACCAGGACGCCGTCCTGGAGCACGACAGGGAGCAGGACATGGAGCACGACGGAGTGGAAGGGGGGCGTCGACCATGACGTCGCCGCACGGACAGCAGGAGGCGCGGTGACCCCCGCCCTCGAGGCCCGGGGCCTCCGACGCGAGTTCGGGCACGTGCGTGCCCTCGACGGCGCCGACTTCGACGTCAACCCCGGCGAGGTCGTCGCCCTGATCGGCGACAACGGCGCGGGCAAGAGCACCCTGGTCAAGGCGCTCTCCGGCTCGCTCGCCGTCGACTCGGGCGAGCTGCTCAGCGACGGCAAGCGGGTCACGATCGACAGCCCGTCCGCGGCGCGGGCGCTGGGCATCGAGACCGTGTACCAGGACCTCGCGCTGGCCCCGCACCTGGACCCGGTGCAGAACATGTACCTCGGCCGGGAGGTCATGAAGTCGGGCCTGCTGGGCCGGCTGGGCTTCATGGACCACGCGGAGATGCGGTCGAAGACCCGTCAGGCGTTCGACGACCTCGGTGCGACGGTGCGCGACTTCAGCGCGCCGGTCGGGTCGATGTCCGGCGGCCAGCGTCAGCAGATCGCGGTCGCGCGCGCGGCCGCCTGGGCCAGCCGCGTCATCTTCCTGGACGAGCCCACCGCGGCGCTGGGCGTGGTGCAGACCCGCAACGTGCTCGACCTGATCCGGCGGGTGCGCGACCGCGGCATCGCCGTCGTCTTCATCAGCCACTCGATGCCGCACGTCATCGAGGTGGCCGACCGCATCCAGGTGCTGCGGCTGGGCCGGCGGGTGGCCACCTACGACGCGAAGCAGACCTCGATGGAGGAGCTGGTGGGGGCCATGACCGGCGCGATCAACCAGGAGGCGGCGTGAGCACCGCCACGGGACAGCAGCAGGCTGCCGGGCCCGCGCCCGCCGACGAGGAGGCGCCGAAGACCCCGCTGCAGCGGTTGCTGAGCGCCCAGGCCTTCCAGATCCTCGCGGTCCTGCTCATCCTCGTCGTGCTGTTCAGCGCGGCGGAGCCGGACGCCTTCCTGTCGATCAACAACTTCCGCAACATCGTCGTCAACGTCTCGATCCTCGCCATCATCGGCGTGGCGATGACCTTCATCATCATCACCGGCGGGATCGACCTGTCCGTCGGCAGCGTCCTGGTCTTCAGCGGCGTCGTGGCGGCCCAGACGATGCAGGCGCTCGGCGGCCAGGGCGTGGGGGTCTCCCTCCTGGGCGCCCTGATCGCGTGCGTGTCGGGCACCCTGTGGGGCCTGCTCAACGGCGTGCTGGTGGCCAAGGCGAAGGTGCCGCCACTGATCGTGACGCTGGGGACGCTGGGCATGGCGCTCGGCGGCGCGCAGATCCTCACCGGCGGGATCGACGTCCGCGGCGCCCCCACGGTGCTGACCGACACGATCGGCTTCGGGCGCCTGTTCGGGCAGATCCCGTACCTGTCGATCATCTCGCTGGTCGTCGTGGTGGTCGGGGCGGTCATCCTGCACCGCACCCGGTTCGGTCGGTACACCTACGCCGTCGGCTCCAACGACGAGGCCGCCCGGCGCGTCGGTGTCCGGGTCGACCGCCACCTGATCCTGGTGTACACGCTGGCCGGCTTCTGCGCGGGCCTCGCGGGCATCCTCAACCTGGCGTTCTTCGCCTCGACGACGCTGGCCGGTCAGTCCAACACCGCGCTCAACGTCATCGCCGGCGTGGTCATCGGCGGCACGAGCCTCTTCGGGGGCATCGGCACCATCGCCGGCACGGTCGTCGGCCTGTTCATCCCGGCCGTGCTCCAGAACGGCTTCGTGATCATGGGCGTCCAGCCCTTCTGGCAGCAGGTCGTCGTCGGTGCGTTCCTCATCGTCGCCGTCTACGTCGACCAGGTCCGCCGCGCCGCGGCCGCCCGGGGTGCGAGCGGCCGCCGCTCCCTGTCCTCACGCTTCTCCCGCCCAGCCCGGGCCCGTCGAAAGGAAACCCAGTGAAGAGAAGCACCTCAGCGAAGGTGTCCGCCGTCTCCGCCCTCCTGCTCAGCCTCGCCGCGTGCGGTGGGGACGACGGCGGCGGCGGTGGCGGCGGCGACGCCGCGGGCGGCGGTGGGGACTACGAGGTCGCCTTCGTCCAGGGCGTGGCGGGCGACGAGTTCTACATCACCATGGAGTGCGGCATCCAGGAGGCCGCCCAGGAGCTGGGCGTCGAGGTCACCGTCCAGGGCCCGCAGCAGTTCGACCCGGCGCTGCAGACCCCGATCGTCGACAGCGTCGTGGCCAGCCAGCCCGACGGCCTGCTGATCGCCCCCACCGACGTCAGCGGCATGTTCCGGCCGATCAAGGCCGCCGCGGACGCGGGCATCACGGTGGGTCTGGTCGACACCACCCTGGAGGACCCCTCCATGGCGGTCACCCAGGTCGCCTCGGACAACGAGGGCGGCGGCGCGGCGGCCTTCCAGGCCATCCAGGAGGCCAACCCGGACGGCGGCACGGTCCTCGTCGTCGGGCACGAGCCCGGCATCAGCACCAACGAGGCCCGCATCAAGGGCTTCCTCGACGCGCTCGCCGAGGACCCGAAGTTCACCGCCCTGCCCACGCAGTACGCGCAGAACGACCCCGCCGAGGGTGCCCGCATCGTCACCTCGACGCTGCAGGCCAACCCGGACCTGATCGGGATCTTCGGCACGAACCTGTTCGCGGCCGAGGGTGCGGCGACCGGGCTGCGTCAGGCCGGGGCCGAGCAGCAGGTGACCGTCGTCGGCTTCGACGCGGGCCCGGCCCAGGTCGAGGCCCTGCAGAACGGCACCGTGCAGGCGCTGGTCGCCCAGCAGCCGGCGGAGATCGGGCGCCAGGGGCTCGAGCAGGTCGTCGCCTCGCTGAACGGTGAGGAGACCCAGGCCGAGATCCAGACCGGCTTCACGATCCTCACGCAGGACAACCTCGCCGACAACCAGGACGCGGTCTACAAGTCCGACTGCTGATCGGCAGCACGCACGACCGACGCCCCGTCCCTCTCCGGAGGGGCGGGGCGTCGTCGCGTCGAGGGCCGGAGGCCTCAGGCCGGGACGTCGGGAGGCGTCTCCGGCACGTGCAGGTGCACGACCAGGTCGGCGCGCGACCGCGACGTCTCGACCGTGCGGCCGTTGCGCCCGTCGACGGTGCGCACCCAGTCCTCGGCCGCCCGCGGCTCGTGCCCGTACGAGAGCCGCCGGCGGAGGAGGCGCTGCTCGCGCACCTCCGGGGGGACGTCGAGGTACCACACCTCGTCCAGGCACGCGCGCACCGCCGACCAGCCGTGCTCCGCCAGGAGCAGGTAGTTGCCCTCGGTGAGCACCAGCGGGGTGGCCGGGGGGACCGGGACGGCGCTGCCGATGGGCTCCTCGAGCCCGCGGTCGAAGACCGGCCCGTAGACCGGCGCGTCCGACGGCGTCCGCAGCCGGGTGAGCAGGGCGACGTAGCCGTCCACGTCGAAGGTGTCCGGCGCGCCCTTGCGGTCCCGGCGCCCGAGACGTCGCAGCTCGACGTTGGCGTAGTGGAACCCGTCCATCCCGACCAGGGCCGCCCGCTCGCCGAGCGCGGCGTGCAGGGCCGCGCACAGCGTCGACTTGCCCGCTCCGGGCGCGCCGGTGATGCCGAGGATGCGCCGGGTGCCCGGACGCGCCAGGGCCGCGGCCCGGTCGACCAGCTGCTCGACCGTCGCGCGGACGACCGGTGGCGACCCGGTGCCCGACGGTGCTGCCTCGTGCACGGTCCACGTCCTCTCCGTCCGGACGCCGGCCGATCCGGGGACGGGCGGCGGCAGCGGTCCTGCGGCACGGTAGGGACGGCTCGACAACGATGTCAACGGCAGGGCGCCGATCCCCATGTCACCGGTGACATGGCGGCTCCCGTGTGGTTGCATCGCCGCAGCACCGGCTCGGCGAGACGGCGGTGCCGACCGCGCAGGACTGCTGAGGAGATGTGCTGACATGACCGACTTCAACGGCCGCACCGTCCTGGTCACCGGGGCCACCGGCGGCATCGGCGGGGCCACGGTCCGTCAGCTCGTGGCGGCCGGCGCCGACGTCATCGCCAGCGGCCGGTCGGTCGAGGGCCTGGAGGCGCTGTCCGCCGAGACCGGCGCCCGGCCCCTGCCGTTCGACCTCACCTCCGAGGAGAGCGTCCGCTCGGCGCTGGAGGGGCTCGACCTGTGGGGCGTGGTCAACTGCGGCGGCTTCGGCGGGGAGATCGCCACCCCGATGGAGACCGACATCGCCGTCTTCGACGAGGTCATCAGCATCAACGCCCGCGGTGCGCTGCTCGTGACCAAGTACGCCTCCGCCTCGATGATCCGCCTCGGCCAGGGCGGTGCCATCGTCAACGTCTCCAGCCAGGCGAGCCTCGTGGCGCTGTCCGGCCACATCTCCTACGGGTCCTCGAAGGCGGCGCTGGACAACATCACCCGCGTCTCGGCCCTCGAGCTGGGCAGGTACGGGATCCGCGTCAACAGCGTGAACCCGACCGTGGTGATGACCGAGATGTCGGCGTGGTACTGGGGCCGCCCGGACATCGAGGGGCCCTTCCTGGACCAGATGCCGCTCGGCCGGTGGGCGACCGAGGAGGAGATCGCCGCGCCGATCGTGTTCCTGCTCAGCGACGGGGCCTCGATGATCACCGGCGTGTCCCTGCCGATCGACGGCGGCTACACCGCCCGCTGAGCCCGGGTCGGGGTCGCCTGCCCGGCACGGGACCGACACCGTCATGACGACGATGCGGGACGTCGCCGCCCGCGCCCGGGTCAGCGCCAAGACGGTGTCGCGGGTCTTCAACGACGACCCGCACGTCCTCCCGGAGACCCGGGCGCGGGTGACCGAGGCACTCCGCGAGCTCGGCTACGTCCCCAACTCGCTGGCCCGCAGCTTCCGCACCGGCCGGCCGCCGGCCCTGGGCGTGGCCGTGCCCGACCTCGCCGACCCGTTCTTCGCCGCGCTCACCCAGGCCGTGGAGGAGGTCGCCACCGGCGCCGACCTGGCCGTCGTGGTGAGCAGTCTCGGGTACGACCCCCGGCGCGAGGCCGGCACCCTGGACTCGCTGCTGCGCCGCTCGCTGAGCGGGCTCGTCGTCGCCCCGACGTCGCAGGACCACAGCGGGCTGGGGACCTGGGCCGCCCGCCTCCCCGTCGTCTTCGTCGACCGCCCACCGCACGGCCTGGCCGCGGACGCCTTCACCGGGGACGACCGGGCGGGCGGCCGGATGGCCACCGCGCACCTGGTCGCCCACGGCCACCGGGAGATCGCCTTCGTCGGCGACAGCCCGCGGATGTCCACCACCGCCGAGCGGCTGGCCGGTCACCGCGCGGCGCTGGTGGACGCGGGGATCGAGCCGAGCGACGAGCTGGTCGCCTTCGGCGCGTCGGACGCCGCGAGCGCCGCGCGCGTGGTCGGCCGGCTCCGCCGGGCCGCGCGACCGCCGACGGCGCTGGTGAGCGCCGACGCCCGCACGACGATGACGCTGGTCCCGGCGCTGGCCGGCAGCACCTGGGCCGTCGTCGGCTTCGGCGACTTCCCGATGGCCCACATGCTCACGCCGGCGCTGACCGTCGTCGACCAGGACCCCGTCGCGCTGGGGCGGCTGGCCGCCGAACGCGTGGTCGCGCGGCTCGCGGCACCCGAGCGACGGTTCCGCCGGCACACGGTCACCCCGGTCCGGCTCGTGGAACGGCGGTCGTGCTGGTCCCCGGCGGACGCGTCGGTCCTGTTCCCCGGCTCCGCACCGGGCTCGGGCACCGCCACCTCCCAGGTCGGGGCCACCTCGCCGGACGCCGACGACCACCGTCCCGCTCCACCCCCGTCCCCGCCGCTCGCAGAGGAGCCCCCGCCGTGACCACCCCGCTGCGTCAGTCGACCCTGGCCACGTTGCCCAAGGCGGTGCGGCGCCCGGCCTACGACCGCTCCGCGGCCGTCACCGGCGTCGTCCACCTCGGGGTCGGTGGCTTCCACCGCTCGCACCAGGCGGTGTACCTCGACCGCCTGCTCGGCCGGGGGCACGCCGGCTGGGGCATCACCGGTGTCGGTGTCCTCGCCGTCGACCGGCCGCTGCACGCGGCGCTCCGGGCCCAGGACGGGCTCTACACCCTGGTGCTCAAGGCCCCGGACGGGTCGATCGAGCCCTCCGTGGTCGGCTCCCTGCTGGACCTGCTGCTGCTCGACGACGACCCCGAGGCCGTCCTGGCGGTCATGGCCGCGCCGACGACGCACGTGGTGACCATGACCATCACCGAGGGTGGCTACAGCACCGACAAGGCCACCGGCCGCTTCCGGCCGGACGACGCGCTGACCGCCGACCTCGCCGCGCCGGTGCCGCGCACCGCCTTCGGGCTGCTGACCGAGGCGCTGCGCCGGCGACGCGTTGCCGGGACCCCGCCCTTCACCGTCATCTCGTGCGACAACGTCGAGAGCAACGGCGACCTGGCCCGCCAGACCCTGGTCGAGTTCGCCCGCCTGCAGCAGGCGCGCACCGGCGGCGACCTCGCGGAGTGGATCGCCGCCTCCGTCGCCTTCCCCAACTCCATGGTCGACCGGATCACCCCGGCCACCACCGACGAGGACCGTCGGCGGCTGACGGCCGAGACCGGCGTCGTCGACGCGTGGCCGGTCGTGGCCGAGCCGTACCTGCAGTGGGTGCTGGAGGACCGGTTCAGTGACGCGCGCCCGCCCCTGGAGGAGGTGGGGGTCCAGCTCGTCGAGGACGTCCGCCCGTACGAGCTGATGAAGCTGCGGCTGCTCAACGCCAGCCACCAGGTCATGTCCTACCTGGGCTACCTGGCCGGGCACCGCCGCGTCGACGAGGTGCTCGCCGACCCGCTGTTCGCCGCGCTGGTCGAGCGCTACACGCGCCTCGAGGCGACACCCACCCTGCCCCCGGTGCCGGACACGGACCTGGCCGCCTACCGGCGCACCCTGCTGGAGCGCTTCGCCAACCCGGCCGTCAGCGACACGCTGGCCCGCAACTGCGCCGAGGGGTCCGAGCGGATCGCCACCTTCGTCCTGCCCGTCGTCCGCGACCTGCTCGCCCAGGGCCGCCCGTGCGACCTCGCCGTGCTCGCCGTCGCGGCGTGGGCGCGGTACGCGGCGGGGGTCGACGAGGACGGCGACCCGATCGTCGTGGTGGACGCCCGCCTGGAGCAGCTGACGCCGCTGCTGCGCCGCCGGTCCGAGGACCCGCTCGCCGTCCTCAGCTGCGGGGAGGTGTTCGGCGACCTGGCCGACGACGAGCGCTTCCGGCGCGCCTACGGCCGGGCGGTGGAGCTGCTGGACCGGCTCGGCGCCCGCGGCGCGGTGGCCGCCGTCCTCCCTGCGTGACCGTCAGGCCCGGCGGTACCACTCGGCCAGCCGGGAGAACCCCTCCTCGAGGCCGACCCGCGGCCGCCACCCCAGCGCCGCCCGGGTCCGCCGCTGGTCGAACCAGTGGGCGGTGGCCAGCTGCTCGGCCAGGAAGCGGGTGAGCGGGGGGACCGACCGGCGGCGCGTCACCGCCCAGACCCCCTCCGCCGCGGCACCGGCGGCCCAGGCCGCGGCGAACGGCACCCGGCGTCGTGGCCCGGGGACGCCGGCGGCCCGGCACAGTCGGCCGAGGACCTCGGCCACCGGGCGTGGCTCGCCGTTGGAGACGACCAGGGCCTCGCCGTGCACCGGTCCGCACGCGTCCACGGCGGCGACCAGCGCGGCCGCGGCGTTGTCGACGTAGGTCGTGTCGATGAGGGCCACGCCCGAGCCGATCACCGGCAGCCGCCCGGCCTGCGCCCGCTCGACGATGCGCGCCACCAGCTGGGGATCACCGGGCCCCCACACCAGGTGCGGGCGGAGCGCCAGCACGGCCAGCGACGGGGAGTCCGCGGCGAGCGCGTCGAGCTCGGCCACGGCCTTGGAGCGTGCGTAGCGGCCGCGGGCCCGCGCGGGGTCGGCCGGCTCGGCGCCCACCCCGGTCAGCGCCGTCCCGGCGTGGGCCACCGACGGGGAGGAGACGTGCACCAGCCGGCCCACCCCCGCGGCCCGGCAGGCGGCGAGGACGGCCCGGGTGCCCTCGATGTTGGCGTGCGCGTACTGCGCCCACGGCCCGGTGACGTCGACCTTCGCGGCCAGGTGCAGCACGGCGTCCTGGCCCTGCGCGGCCCGGCCGACCACGGCCGGGTCCGCGACGTCCCCCAGCACCTCGCGGCACGGCAGGCCGGAGGGACGGCGCTGCAGGACCGTCACCTCGTCGCCGCGCTCGAGCAGCCCGGTGGCCGTGGCCCGGCCGAGCATCCCGCTCGCCCCGGTGACCAGGACCCTCACGGGCGGGGGGACCGGGCGCCGGCGAGCACCCGTGCGGCCCGGCGGGCGACCTCGCTCCGGTCGACCTTCGACTGGTGGCGGATGTCCACCGGCAGCCGCGCGGCGGTCAGCACCGCGGCGACGTCGACGCCCGCGACCGCGCGGACGGCGTCGGCGGTGTCGGCGTCGGCGAGCCGCAGGCGTGCTCCCCGGCCGCGCCGGTCCGGGCTGCCCGACGGCACGACGACCACCACGACGACCTGCGCGCCGACCGGTCCGACGCCGACCGCCGCGGCGGCCGACACCCCGGGCAGCCCCTCGACCCGCTGCTCGATCCCGACCGGGGTCACCACCCCGGAGGCCGTGGGGACCACGTGCTGGAGACGCCCCTCGATCCACAGCCGGCCGTCCGCGTCCAGGTGCCCGACGTCGCCGGTGCGGTGCCAGCCGGGGTCCCGCGACGTCCTCCGCTCCAGCGCCCACAGCGCGTCGTAGCGGTCCTTGACGTGCGCGGCCTGCACGCAGACCTCGCCCGGGACGCCCGGGCGGGCGGTGAGCTCGCCGTCGGCCGACCCGTCGGGGGACAGGGGGCTGACCCGCACCCGGACGCCGGGGAGGGGGCGGCCCACGCAGACGCCCTCGCCGGTGCCGGCGGCCTCGATGCCGGCGAGGGAGACGTCGGTGACCGGCAGGACCTCGGTCATCCCGTACGGGGTGTGCGCGTCGGCGGTGGGGAGGACCGCCCGCAGCGACCGCAGCAGGGCCGCCGGGACCGGCGCGCCGGCGGACATGAGCAGCCGGATCCCGGCCAGGGCCGCGCGCTGTGCCGCCGACAGCTCCGCTGCGCTGGCCACGACCCGCCGCAGCGCCGCGGGCGAGGCGAAGACCACCGTCGCGTCGACGGCCGCCGCGGCGTCGGCCAGCGCGGCGGCGGTCAGCGAGCCGGGCGCGGTCACGTCGACGTCCGGGACCGCCGACCCGATGCCGAGCGCCGGCCCGAGGATCGCGAACGGCGCGAACGCGGCCACGATCCGGTCGTCGGCGGTGAGGCCGTAGGTGGACCGCACGAGCTCGAGCTGGGCCGCGGCCTGGCGGTGCGTGTAGACGACGCCCTTGGCCGGTCCGGTCGCCCCCGAGGTGAACAGGACGGCGCAGTCGGCGTCCAGCGGGGCCTCGGCGGGCGCCGGCGCCGACCGGCCGAGGACCTCCAGGTCGTCGAGTGCGTGGGCGGCGCCCAGGGTCCGCAGCCCGGCCCGGCCGACCCGGCCGGCGGCGACGCGGGTGCCGGGCAGGCCCATCAGGCGGGCCGCGGTCAGGCCCGTGCGGCTGCCGATCACGGCGTCGACGGCCGCGCTGCGCAGGGCGCGGCGCATCCCGGCGAACCCGAGGCCCTTGTCCGCGACGACGACGACGGCACCCGCGCGCCACACCGCGTACACCGCGGCGGTGAGGTCGGCCGACGGCTCCACGAGGAGCGCGACGCGGCAGCCGGGGCGGACGCCGGCCGCGGCCAGCCCCGCGGCCAGGCTCGCCACCCGCCGGGCCAGCTGCGACCAGGTCACCGGAGCGCCGCCGACCTCGACGACCGCGGGGGCGTCGTCGCCGGCCCGTTCCTCCAGGGCGGACCACAGGCGGCGCCCGCCGTCCGCCACGGGGCGGGCCGGCTGTCCGGCGGGGCCGCTCCCCAGGTCGGCGACCCACTGCACCACCGCGTCGGCGTACTGCGGGGCGTCCTCGGGGAGCAGGTGGGAGGCGCCCTCGTAGCGGTGCAGCCGGGCCCGGGGGAGACGGCTGCGCAGGTCGGCCAGGTACCGCTCGCCGAAGACCGGGTCGCGGGGGCCCCACAGCAGCAGCGCCGGGACGTCCAGCGACCGGATGCCCTCGGCGACCGCCTCCTGCACCGGCCGGGACGGGTGGTCCGGCGAGAACGGGATGTCGGCGACGAAGTCCCCGACCGACCGCCGGCGCGCCGCCGTCGCGTAGGGGGCGGCGAAGGCGCGCCGGACGTCGGCGGGCAGCGCCGGCCGGGACAGCGCCGTCGTCGCCCGGACGAACACCGGTGTGCCCACGGTCACCGCCGCGCGCACACCCGGGAGGTGGGCGAGCCGGATGAGCGCCGGGCCGAGGTCGCCCTCGGGCATGGCGACGGCGGTGTTGGCCAGGACGACGCCGCGCAGGTCCTGCCGGTGCTCCAGCGCCCACCCCAGGGAGATGACGCCACCCCAGTCGTGCCCGACGGTGACCACCGGGCCGCTGACGCCGAGCGCCGCGGTGAGGTCGCCGAGGTCGGCCAGCCGCTGCTGCAACGACCTCGGCCCGGGCAGCCGCTCGGACCAGCCCATGCCGAGCTGGTCGGGGGCGACGACCCGCCAGCCCGGCGGGGCCGCGGCCAGCAGCCGGCGCCACAGGTAGGACCAGGTCGGGTTGCCGTGGACGCACAGCAGGGTGCCGACCGGGTCGGGGACGCCGTTGTCGAGGACGTGCCAGGTGTGCTTGACGCCGGAGCTGTCCGGGACGTCGACCAGGCGGGACCAGGCGGGGTCCAGACCGGGGAGTGCGGGCGGGAGGGTCGCCGCGTCCTCCGCCCTCACCAGGCGATCTCGAGGCACGCGGCGTTGAGGCCCGAGCCGATCCCCATGAGCAGCACCCGGTCACCGTCGACCAGCGAGTCCTGCTCGCCGGCGAGCGTGAAGGGGACCGACGCCGGGCCGAGGTTGCCGCGGGTCGGGAACGTCGTCGGCACCCGGGCGGGGTCGACGGAGAACCGGTCGCACATGGCCTGGGTGTGCACCTTGGACACCTGGTGCATGACGTAGCGGCTCATGCCCTGCGCCCAGTCGAACTCGTCCGCGGCGTCGGCCCACATCTGCAGGGAGAGGTCCAGGCCGGCGTCGAGGAGGCCCTTGAGGTCGGTCCGCATCATGTCGTTGTCGCCGACGCACAGCTCGTGGTGCTCGCTGCCCGCCCGGCTCACCGACCCGACGAGGCGGTGCCCCTCCGGGTGCCGGTCGGCGCGGCCGAGCACCATGGCGACGGCACCGGAGCCCAGGGTCAGGGTCGCGAACTGCGCCAGCACGTCCTTGGACACGGTGTCCGGGCGGTTGAGCCGGTCGATCGTGCGCTCCTGCACGGGGCGGGAGTCCTCGCCGTTGACGATCAGCGCGTGCTCCACCAGCCCGGAGTCGATCATCGCGGCGGCCAGTTCCATGCCGTTGACGAAGCCCAGGCAGGCGTTGGTCACGTCGAAGTTCTGGCACGACCGCGGCAGGCCCAGCGCGTGGTGCACCGCGACCGCGGTCGAGGGCTCCAGGTACTTCCGGCTGACCGAGGTGTTGATCATCACGCCGATCCCGGCCGGGTCGACGCCGCTCTCGCTGATCGCCTTGGCCCCGGCGGTGGCGGCGCCCTCGACGAAGCTGACCCCCTCGGCCCACCAGCGCCGCTCCCGGATGCCGGCGAGGCGCTCGAGCAGGCCCGGACGCAGCCCCACCCGCCGGTAGGTGTCGGCGAGGGCGTCGTCGAACGCGTCCGAGCTGATCACCCGGGAGGCGTCAGCGGTCTGCACGGTCAGGACCGCCGTGTTGGTGAAGCGGTGTGTGGCGTTGTTGCTCATCTGCGACGTCCAGTCCTCCAAGGGCAGACGTACTGGTCCGCCGCGCCCTCTTTCATCGGCCACTACCCGACCGGTCCACCGCTATTCCACCGGCCGTCGCCGCACGGCCTCGGCACCGGTCAGGGGAGCCGCGACCGGTGCGGACGAGGACCCGCATGGCGGGGGTGCCGGTGCGCACACCCCCGACCGTAGGACACCGCCCGGTCAGGAGGTGCCGAACATGACCGTCCAGTAGCCCTGCTCGGCGTTGACGCCCTGGTAGGCCCACCCGACCCCGAAGGTGGTGTAGTCGGGGCTGAGCAGCAACGCGTTGTGCGGCGGGGAGTTCTTCCACCCCTCCAGCGCCGCGGGGCCGGACCCGTAGTAGTAGGGGTCCTCGGCCGTGCCGCCCTCACCGAAGTACTTGATCTCCCCGATCGGCCCGGTGTAGCCGCCGCAGAACTCCGCGCGCTCCGCGGGGCCCATGCCGCGGGTGTCGGTGTGGCTGGTGGGCTGGCCGTCGGTGCGGGTGGCGGAGTCGAGCGCGCCCCACATGGTCGGGCGGCGGAGGGGCTCGGAGGGCGCCAGGGCGGCCAGGCCGTTCTGCGTGCGGTAGGCGTTGATGTTGTCCGCCACCCACTGCTCGTCGGCGTCCCACTGCAGCCCCAGCTGGTCCGGGCCGGAGCCGTAGCCCATGTAGGCGCAGTCCTCCGGCGCGGCGACGGCGGCGCCGGCGGGGACGAGGACCAGGCCGCCGGCCAGGACGGCGGTGGCGGCGGCGGTCGGGATGGTGCGGCCGGTGGGGCGGCGCGTGCGGCTGGTCATGGTGACCTCATCGGGTCGTGGGGACGGGACTCGGGTCGAGCGGCCGCGGCGAGGGGACGCGCCGGGACCACGCCTGCGCGGGGTGCTGGTGGTGGCGCGGACTCGGCCGCGGGCACCCCGCCGAGGAGACGCAGCAGGGGCAGGCGGAGCAGGCCAGGAGACGGCGGGTGCTCCGCGGAGGGGCGTTCGTCGTGCTGGCGGACCGGTGAGCGCTCGCGCGACAGCGTGGTCCCGGGCGCGTCGTCCCGACAGGGTCCTTGTGCTCACCCCCGGGCGCCGTCGGGGCGGCCCCCGGCCGCAGCCCGTCGCGGTCGTGGAGAGTGGGGGCATGCAGGCTCTCCTCCCGGCCGACCGGATCCTGGACGTGGCGACGCGGATCGCCGACCAGTTGCTGGAGGTCCAGACGCGGGTCAACGGGCAGATCGACGCCGCGCTGGCGGAGCTGCTGCCCGGGGTCGTGCAGCGGCTCGGGGTCGGACCGGCCGACGACGTCGACCTCTCCGACCTGGTCAACGCCCGGATCACCGGCCTGAGCGTCGTCGTGACGCCCGCGGCGGTCGCCACCGTCGTCCCGCTGTCGGCTGCGTCGGCGGCCACGACGCGCGCCGGGCGCCGTGCCATGACCGACGTCCTCACCGGTGCCGACGACCGGCTGGCCGTCATCGCCGGCCCCTGCTCGATCCACGACCCGGCCGCCGCCGTGGAGTACGCCGGCTTCCTCGCCCGCATGCGGGAACGGCACGGCGACGACCTCGAGATCCTGATGCGGACCTACACGGAGAAGCCGAGGACCGAGGTCGACTGGAAGGGGTTCGCCTACGACCCGTTCCTCGACGGGTCCAGCCGCATCAGCGTGGGGCTGGTCGCCACGCGGGTGCTCATGTGCCAGATCACCGCGCTGGGCGTGCCGGTGGCCGCGGAACCGCTCAACGCGCTGACGCCGCAGTACGTCAACGGGCTGGTCACCTACAACGGCGTCGGCGCCCGCAACGTCACCGACCAGACCGCCCGGGAGCGCGTGTCCGGCTTCTCGTCCGTCGTCGGCTTCAAGAACTCGCCGGAGGGCAGCGTCGAGGCCGCCATCTCGGCCGTCGTCGCCGCGCGGGCTCCGCACGAGTTCCTCGGTGTCGACTCCCACGGGGTCTCCGCCCAGCTGTCGACGACGGGCAACGACACCGGCCACGTCATCCTGCGCGGCGCCGCGGACGGTCCGAACTACTCGGCCGCGCACATCGCGGACACGAAGCGGAGGCTGGCGGCGCGGGGCCTGCCGGAGGTGGTCGTCGTCGACGCCTCCCACGGCAACAGCCAGAAGGACCACCTGCGCCAGATCGAGGTCGTGCGCGACCTGGCCGGGCAGGTCGCGGCCGGCGAGCGGGGGATCCGGGGCGTGATGGTGGAGAGCAACCTCGTGGCCGGCCGGCAGGACCTCGACCGCCGCCGTCCCGAGGCCCTGGAGTACGGCAAGAGCGTCACCGACGCCTGCGTCGACCTCGAGACGACGGAGGAACTGCTCGCCGAGCTGGCCGGCGCCGCCCGCGCCCGGCGGGGCTGACGGGGGGTCCCCGGTCAGGCGGGGGCGGGCGTGCCGGACCCTGACCGCAGCGCCGTGAGGATGACCCGGCGGAACCACAGCTGGGCCGCCGTCTCCCGGTGGCGCGCCTGCCAGTACAGCCGCACCTCGAACGTCGGGATGGGGAACGGCGGCTCGACGACCACGAGCGGCCGGCCGCCGAGGACGGTGTGCCCGGCGTACACGGGGAAGATCGCGATGAGGTTGCACCGGTCGACCAGGTGCGGGAGCGCCGAGAAGTGCGGCACCGTGACCGTCGTCCTCCGGTCCAGGTGCAGGTCGGCCAGGATCCGCTCGGCCAGCCGGTGGCCGGTGCTGGCGGCGACCACGGCGTGCCGGCCGGCCTGGAAGTCCTCCAGCGTCATGCGGCCGTCGACGAGCGGGAAGTCCTCCCGGACCAGGCAGCCGTAGCTGTCCTCCAGGACCACGGTGCTGCGCAGGTCGCCGGGGACCGGCGTGCTCGCGATCGCCGCGTCGACCCGCCCGGCGGTCAGCCACTCGGCGACGCGCTCGAAGTCCATCGGGACCACCTCGAGCTCGGCGGACGGCGCCTCCCGCGCCAGCTGCTCCAGGATGCGCGGCAGCAGGCTCATCTCGCCGACGTCGGTGAGGCAGATGCGGAACCGCCGCGTGGCGGTGGCGGGGTCGAACCGCCGGGTGCTCTCCACCGTGAGGTCGATGCCGCGGAGGGCGGTGCGGAAGCCGGCGTGCAGCTCCGCGGCCACGGCGGTCGGCTCCATGCCGGAACGGCCGCGGACGAACAGCGGGTCGCCGAAGTGGTGCCGGAGCCGGGAGAGCGCGTGGCTGACCGTCGGCTGGGTCACCTGCAGGGCCTGAGCCGTGCGGGTGAGGTTCCCGGTCTCGTAGACCGACACCAGGGTCCGCACGAGGTTGAGGTCCAGCTCCGCCACGGGCAGCACCATAGACCGCGTCTATGCCGCCGATGCCACGACATTCATTGGACCCCCGGGCCGGCTCCTCCCTACGCTCCGGCGGACCCGATCCCGAGGAGCTGCCGGTGTCGACCGTCCGCACGACCACGTACGACCTCCTGCGCCGGGAGGGCCTGACCACGATCTTCGGCAACCCCGGGTCGAACGAGCTGCCCTTCCTGGCGGGCATGCCCGAGGACTTCCGCTACGTCCTCGGCCTGCACGAGGGGGCGGTCCTGGGGATGGCCGACGGGTACGCCATGGCCTCCGGGCGCCCGGCCTTCGTCAACCTGCACGCCGCCGCCGGGACGGGCAACGCCATGGGCGCGCTCACCAACGCGGTCGCCGCGCACACGCCGCTGGTCGTCACCGCCGGGCAGCAGGTCCGGGCCACGCTGGGGGTCGAGCCGCTGCTGGCGATCGCCGAGCCGGCGCAGCTGCCCCGCCCGCTGGTGAAGTGGAGTGCCGAGCCGGCCAGCGCCACCGACGTCCCGCGGACCATCAGCCAGGCGGTGCACACCGCGCGGCTCGAGCCGCAGGGGCCGGTCTTCGTCTCCGTCCCCTACGACGACTGGGCGCACGAGGCCGGGCCGGACAGCGAGCACCTGGCCGCGCACGCCGTCACCCAGGCCGCGTGGCCGTCCCCGGCCCAGGTCGAGGAGCTGGTCGCCGTCCTGTCCGCGGCGCAGAACCCGGTGCTCGTGGTCGGGGGAGCGGTGGACGCCGCGGAGGCCAACGGGGCGGCCGTCGCGCTCGCCGAGCGGCTGCGGATGCCCGCCTGGATCGCGCCGTCGGTGTCCCGGTGCCCGTTCCCCACCCGGCACGCCTCCTTCCGCGGGGTCCTCCCGGCCGCGGTCCGGGGCATCTCCACGCTGCTGGCCGGCCACGACCTCGTCGTCGTCCTCGGGGCGCCGGTCTTCCGTTACCACCAGTACGACCCGGGCCAGTACCTGCCCGAGGGCGCCCGCCTGGTGCACGTCACCTCCGACCCCGCGGAGGCCACCCGCGCACCGATGGGCACGGCCCTGGTCGGCGACCTGCGCGCCGTCCTCGAGGCGGTCCTGGAGCGGCTGCCCGAGGCCGACCGCCCGATGCCAGCGGCCCGCCCGGTCCCCGAGCTGCCGGAGGAGCGGCCCGGCGCGCTGACGCCGGCCGAGGTGTTCAGCGTGGTGGACGCCGCCACACCGGAGGACGTCGTCTACGTCAAGGAGTCGACGTCGACCACGGGGGTCTTCTGGGACCACGTCGACATCCGGCACCCGCGCAGCTTCTTCTTCCCGGCGGCCGGCGGCCTGGGCTTCGGCATGCCCGCGGCCGTGGGCGCCGCCCTGGCCCGCCCCGAGCGCCGCGTCGTCGCGCTCATCGGTGACGGTTCGGCCCACTACGGCATCACCGCGCTGTGGACGGCCGCCGCCTACCGCGTGCCGGTCGTCTTCGTCGTCCTCAAGAACGGCACGTACGCCGCGCTCAAGGCCTTCGCCGGCTACATGGGCCTGCCCGACGTGCCCGGCCTCGACATCGGCGGCATCGACCACTGCGCGATCGCGGAGGGCTACGGCGTCACGGCCACGCGGGTCGACGACCGGGCGGGCCTCGACAAGGCGCTCCGCGGGGCGCTGGCCGGTGACGGGCCGGTGCTCATCGAGGTGCCGACGGCCTCGACCAACCCGTTCGACTGACCCCCCTCCCCGCCCCCGACCGCACCTCGAAGGGACCCCCCGCGATGAGACGATCAGCGCTGATCTCCGTGCTCGCCCTCTCCCTGGCCACGCTGAGTGCCTGCGGCTCCGACGAGCCGCAGTCCGCCGGCGCAACCGGGGAGGGCGGCACCACGGCCATCACCGTGGGGGCGCTCCCGGTCCCGGACGCGGCGGCCGTCCACGTCGGCATCGACCAGGGCTTCTTCGCCGAGGAGGGGCTCGACGTCACCGTGCAGTCCACCACCGGCGGTGCCGCCGCGGTCCCCGGCGTCGTGTCCGGGGACTACGCCTTCGCCTTCGGCAACTACATGTCCGGCATGGTGGCCAAGGACCAGGGGCTGCCGCTCCAGTACGTCACCAACGCCGCGGCCGCGACGGAGACCGGTGGCTTCCAGGCCGTCGTCGTGCCGAGCGACTCGCCGATCCAGACGCCGGCGGACCTGGCCGGCAAGCGGGTGTCGGTGAACAACCTGGCCAACATCAACGACACCACCATCCGCGGCGTCGTCGACGCCGACGGCGGCGACTCGTCGACCATCCAGTTCCTCGAGGTGGCGTTCCCGGACGCACTGGCGGCCGTCGTCAACGGCGACGTCGACGCCGCGACGGTCAACCCGTGGACCGAGGGGATGGCGGCGACGAACGACCTGCGCGTGGTCACCTACAACTTCACCGACTTCGTGCCCGACCTCGACATCGCCGGCTGGTTCACCACCCAGGAGACCATCCAGAGCCAGCCGGAGCTGGTGGAGGCGTTCCAGACGGCGATGAACCGGGCGCTGGAGTTCTGCCAGCAGAACCCCGACGAGGTCCGCCGGGTCATCGGCACCTACACGCAGCTGCCCCCGGAGCTGATCGCCGACCTGGCGCTGCCGGTCTACCGCACGGACGTGAACCGGGAGGCGCTGACCGCGCTGGGCGCGGCCGCGGTCGAGTACGGCACCCTCAAGGCGGAACCGGACCTCGACGCGCTGCTCTGGTGACCCCGACGGGCGCCCGGGAGGTCGCGGGGAGGGAACGGTCGGCTCGCGCGACGGCGCCGGGCCGGAGCTCGAGGAGGCCAGCGTGCAGTTCTACCTGAACGGCTACCACCCCGGTGACCCGGAGCTGCCGCCCGGCGAGGAGGAGCTCGCCGGGCGGCCGCCCGGGGAGCTCCCGGCCGAGGTGGACGTCCTCGTCGTCGGCTCCGGACCGGCCGGCCTGGTGCTGGCCGCCCAGCTGGCGGCCTTCCGGGGCATCACCACCCGGGTCGTGGAGCGCCGGCCCGGCCCGCTCGAGCTCGGCCAGGCCGACGGCGTCGCCTGCCGGTCGGTGGAGATGTTCGAGGCCTTCGGCATCACCGATCGGCTGCTCCGGGAGGCGTACTGGGTCAACGAGACCGTCTTCTGGCGACCGGAGGACCGGGACCGCACACGCATCGAGCGCAGCGGCCGGATCCAGGACGTCGAGGACGGCCTGTCGGAGATGCCGCACGTCATCGTCAACCAGGCGCGCATCCAGCAGCACCTGCTCGACCTCATGCGGCGCTCGCCCGGTCACGTGACGCCGGACTACGGGCTCGAGGTCCGCGACGTCGTCGTCGGTGACTCGGGCGACCACCCCGTCGAGGTCACCCTCGTCCGGACCGACCCCGGACGGGAGGGCGAGGAGGTGACCGTCCGCGCCCGCTACGTCGTCGGCTGCGACGGTGCGCGCAGCGCGGTGCGCCGGGCGATCGGCCGGGAGCTGCGCGGTGACTCGGCCAACCAGGCCTGGGGCGTCATGGACGTCCTCGCCGTGACCGACTTCCCGGACATCCGGTTCAAGGCGGTGATCCAGTCCGAGGCCGGCAACATCGTGCTCATCCCGCGGGAGGGCGGCTACCTCGTCCGGTTCTACATCGAGCTCGAGGACCTCGCGCCCGGCGAGCGCGTGGCGGCGCGGGGGATCACCGTCGACCGGCTGATCGAGGCGGCCCGGGAGATCCTCCACCCGTACACGCTCGACGTGCGGGACGTCGTCTGGTGGTCGGTGTACGAGATCGGCCAGCGGCTCACCGACGCGTTCGACGACGTCCCCGCCGACCAGGCCGGCTCCCGCCTGCCGCGGGTGTTCATCGCCGGCGACGCCTGCCACACGCACAGCCCGAAGGCCGGGCAGGGCATGAACGTCGGGATGCAGGACGGGTTCAACCTGGGCTGGAAGCTCGCCGCCGTCCTGGAGGGGCGCGCCACGCCGGAACTGCTGCGCACCTACTCCGCCGAGCGCCAGGCGGTGGCGCAGCGGCTGATCGACTTCGACCGCGAGTGGGCGGCGAAGCACAGCGCCCGGCCGACGGGGGCCGCGGGCGACGAGGGGGGCGCCCCGGACCTGCAGCGCCTCTACTCCGAGCAGGGCCGGTTCACCGCCGGCGTGGCGACGCACTACGAGCCCTCCCTGATCACCGGCGCGGCCACCTCGCAGGACCTCGCCAAGGGCTTCGTCATCGGCGAGCGCTTCCACTCCGCGCCCGTGGTCCGCCTCGCCGACGCCAAGCGGGTGCACCTCGGGCACGTGGCACAGGCCGACGGCCGCTGGCGGCTCTACGCGTTCGCCGACGCGGCCGACCCGCGCGGTGCGGACTCGCGGCTGCGTGCACTGTGCGAGTTCCTCGCGGAGTCGGCGGACTCCCCGGTCCGCCGCTACACGCCCGACGGCGCCGACGTCGACGCGGTGTTCGACCTGCGCGCGGTGGTCCAGCAGGGCCACCGGGAGCTGTCGGTCACCGGGCTGCCCTCGCTGCTGCTGCCGCGCAAGGGCCGCTTCGGGCTCGTCGACCACGAGAAGGTCTTCTGTCCCGACCTCAAGTCCGGGGCCGACGTGTTCGACCTGCGCGGCATCGACCGCGCGCAGGGGTGCCTGGTCGTCGTCCGCCCCGACCAGTACGTCGCGACGGTCCTGCCCCTGGACGGCACCGCCGAGCTCGGCGAGTTCTTCGCCGGGTTCATGGTCGACGCCCGCCCCTGAACCGGCGCCGTCGGCCCGGTCGGGCCGCGTCGCCCGCTCCGCGGGTGTGACCTGCGCCCACCGACTAGGTTCGGCACCCGACGGAGTGGTCGGCGCAGGGGAGTGGCACGTGGGCAGGTCGGTGCTCGTGACCGGGGGCAACCGGGGGATCGGGCTGGCCATCGCCCGCTCCTTCGCCGAGCAGGGTGACTCCGTGGCGGTCACCCACCGCGGCAGCGGGGCGCCCGACGGCCTGTTCGGCGTCCGGTGCGACGTCACCAGCGCCGAGGACGTCGACCGGGCGTTCAGCGAGGTCGAGGAGCACCAGGGCCCCGTGGAGGTGCTGGTGAGCAACGCCGGGATCACCCGTGACGGGCTGCTCATGCGGATGAAGGAGGAGGACTTCGCCGACGTCCTCGACGCCAACCTCACCGCCGCCTACCGGGTGTCCAAGCGGGCCGCGGCCAAGATGGTGCGGGCGCGGCAGGGCCGGATGGTCTTCATCTCCTCGGTCGTCGGTCTGCTCGGCTCGGCCGGGCAGACCAACTACGCGGCGTCGAAGGCCGGGCTCGTCGGCCTGGCCCGCTCGATCGCCCGGGAGCTGGGCAGTCGCGGCATCACCGCCAACGTGGTGGCCCCGGGCTTCGTGGAGACGGACATGACGGCGGCGCTGCCGGAGAAGCGGCAGCAGGAGATCCTCGGGCAGGTGCCGCTGGGGCGGTACGCCTCGGCGGAGGAGATCGCGGGCGTGGTGCGCTTCCTGGCGAGCGACGCGGCCGGCTACATCACCGGGGCGGTCGTCCCGGTCGACGGCGGACTGGGAATGGGGCACTGATGAGCGGCATCCTCGAGGGGAAGAAGATCCTCGTCACCGGCGTGCTGACCGAGGCGTCGATCGCGTACGCGACCGCCCGGCTCGCCCAGGAGCAGGGCGCCACCGTCGTCCTGTCCAACTTCGGCCGCGCCCTGTCGCTGTGCCAGCGGATCGCCAAGCGGCTGCCGCAGGAGGCGCCGGTGATCGAGCTGGACGTCACGAACACCGAGCACCTGTCGACGCTGGCCGACCGACTGCGCGAGCACGTGGGCGACACCCTCGACGGCGTCGTCCACTCGATCGGCTTCGCCCCGCAGGAGGCCATGGGGGAGGGCTTCCCGGAGGTCGCGTGGGAGCACGCGGCCACGGCCTTCCAGGTGTCGACCTGGTCCATGGCCTCGCTCACCCAGGCCTGCCGCCCGCTGTTCGGCGACACCGCCTCCGTCGTCGGGCTGACCTTCGACGCCACCGTCGCCTGGCCGGTCTACGGCTGGATGGGCGCGGCCAAGGCCGCGCTCGAGTCGACCTCCCGCTACCTGGCCCGCGAGCTGGGCCCCGAGGGCGTGCGGGTCAACCTGGTCGCCGCCGGCCCGCTGCGCAGCATGGCGATGAAGTCCATCCCCGGCAGCGCCCAGTTCGAGGAGGCGTGGGAGGCCCGGGCCCCGCTCGGCTGGTCGGTCACCGACACCGAGCCCGCCGGCAAGGCCGTCGTCGCCCTGCTGTCGGACTGGTTCCCCGCGACCACCGGCGAGATCGTGCACGTCGACGGGGGCTTCCACGCCGTGGGCGTGTGAGCCGCCCCCTCCCGTCGTCCCCGCCAGAGAGAGAACCCCGTGCCCCGCTCCACCGTCGAGATCACCCCTGCCGGCCAGCGTCCCGACGAGGAGCCGTCGCTGGCCGTCCGCAACAACGGCGGGGTCCTGCCGTCGGCCGGCCCCGCGCCCGCCGGGCGCCGGGACGCGCTGCTGCTCCTGTCCTTCGGCGGGCCCGAGGGCCACGACGACGTGATGCCGTTCCTCGAGAACGTCACCCGCGGCCGCGGGATCCCCCGGGCGCGGCTGGAGGAGGTCGCCGAGCACTACCACCACTTCGGTGGCGTCAGCCCGATCAACGAGCAGAACAAGGCGCTGCTGGCGGCGCTGGAGGCCGAGTTGCCCTCGGCCGGGGTGGACCTGCCGGTCTACTGGGGCAACCGCAACTGGGCTCCCTACGTCGAGGACGTCTGGCAGCAGATGGCCGACGACGGCATCGAGCACGTCTACGTGCTGGCCACCTCGGCCTACGCCTCGTTCTCCGGTTGCCGCCAGTACCACGAGGACGTCGCCCGGGCGCGGGCCGCGCTCTCCGGTGACGCCGCCACGCCGGGCGGGCCGACCGCGGAGAAGCTGCCGCACTACTTCGACACGGCCGGCTTCGTGCGGGCCAACGCCGATGCCCTGGCCGCGGCCCTGGCGACCCTGCCCGAGGACGTCCGGGGCACGGCGCGGCTGGTGGCGACCGCGCACAGCATCCCGGACTCCATGGCCGCCGTCGCGGGCCCGGCCGGCGGCGCCTACCAGGCCGAGTTGCTCGTGACCGCGCAGAAGGTCGTGGACGCCGCCGCCCCCGGCCGGCCCTTCGACCTGGCCTGGCAGAGCCGCAGCGGCCCACCGTCGGTGCCGTGGCTCGAGCCCGACGTCAACGACCACCTGCGGGCGCTGGCCGAGCGCGGGGTGACCGCCGTCGTCCTCTTCCCGGTGGGCTTCGTGAGCGACCACCTCGAGGTCGTCTGGGACCTCGACAACGAGGCGCGGCAGACCGCGCAGGAGCTCGGGCTGGCCTTCGCCCGCGCCGCGACCGCCGGCACGCACCCGGCGTTCGTCCGCTCGCTGGTCGAGCTGCTCGGCGAGCGCCGGGCCGGTGGCCCGCCGCGCCTGGGCACGAGCTGCCCGGCGGCCTGCTGCCATGTCCGACGTCGGCCCACCGGCCTCCACCGCGGCCCGGAGCCGTCCCCGGCCTGAGCTGAGCCCCACCCGTGTCCGAGTGGGGAGGCCTCCGGCCCCCGCGACCGGTCCACCGCAACGCGGCTCACGGCGGCGGCCCGAGCGGGACGGACTACCTCGGGATGGCGTTGTAGGCGGCGGTGATCGCGTCGCGCACGGCCTCGCCCAGCGGGCGCAGCGCGTCGTCGCGGGCCGCCGCCTGGCCGTGGGTGACCGCGCCTCCGGGGGCGTCGGTGAGCGCGAGGTCCAGCACCCGGGCCAGCCGCTGCGCGCGGGCCAGCAACGACAGCGCCAGGGGGTCGGAGCCGGGCGGCATCCCGGGGACGTGCGCGGCCTGGGACAGCCCCGCCAACAGCGCCGGGACCTCCGGGTGCCAGCGGGCGAGGTCCAGCCGGACCAGCGTCCGGGCCGCGTCGGAGACCGCCAGGTCGAGTGCGCCGGACGCCGCGCGCAGCGTCCCCTCGACCGGCGACGGCACGTGCGGGGCGCCGTCCAGGGGGAAGGCTGTCCACTGGACGGCCTCGGGCCCGAGCGGCTCGGGCACCAGCGCGAGGTGGTCGCCGACGGCGGCCTGTCCGGACTCCAGCGCCAGCTCGTTCAGCCCCGGGACGCGCGGCAGCCCGCGGACGTCGCCGGGCACGGGGAGGACGAGGCGGACCCGGCGCTCGCCCAGGCCGCGGAGCGCGGTGAGGGCCCAGCCGAGGGGGACCGCCTCGTCGGTACCGGGGAGACCGGAGACCCGGTGGGCGGTGTCGCCGACCAGCGCGTCGAGCGCCTCGTCGTAGGAACTGCGGCCGGAGAGCCAGGCGGTCGCCCAGATCGCGAACCGGCCGGCGGGGAAGTCGTGCACCCAGCGAGGTTATGACGGGCCCCCGGCCAGGTGACGATGGTGTTGAGATCCATCACGATGCCGTCCGCTTCTGCGAGAGTGATCACGTGGACGCCTGGCTGCTGTGGCTCATCGCATCGGGCCTGTTCGCCGCGGGTGAGATGGCGAGCCTGGACCTCGTGCTGCTCATGTTCGCCGGCGGCGCGCTCGGCGGGATGACCGTCGCCCTGCTCGGCGGCGCGGTGGGGCTGCAACTGGTCGGCTTCATCGTCGTCTCGGCGGTCCTGCTGGCGCTGGTCCGGCCGCTGGCCAAGCGGCACCTCACCCAGCGCACGCCGGAGCAGCTGGACGGCGTCGCCACGCTGATCGGCCGGACGGCGAAGGTGACCCAGGCGGTCGACGGGCACGGCGGCCGGATCCGGCTGGGTGCCGACGAGTGGACCGCCCGCAGCCAGTACGGCGGCGAGGCCTTCCCGGTGGGCACCACCGTCCGGATCCTCCAGGTCGACGGGGCCACGGCCGTCGTCGGCGACGCCCTCGAGCTGGAGTGACGCCCACCCCTCAAGGCCTGACCCGCACCACCCCGACGAAGGGACCTCCGTGGAACCCGCACTCATCGCCTTGATCGTCATCGCCGTGCTGGTGGTCATCGTGGTCGCCAAGAGCGTGACGATCGTGCCGCAGGCGCAGGCCAAGGTCGTGGAGCGCCTCGGTCGCTACAGCCGCACGCTCTCCCCGGGGCTGTCGATCCTCGTGCCGTTCATCGACCGGGTCCGCGCGACCATCGACCTGCGCGAGCAGGTCGTGTCCTTCCCGCCGCAGCCGGTGATCACCGCCGACAACCTGCAGGTCGGCATCGACACGGTCGTCTACTTCCAGGTGACCGACCCGCGGCTGGCCGTGTACGGCATCGCGAACTACATCACCGGCATGGAGCAGCTGACCACCACGACGCTGCGCAACGTCGTCGGCGGTCTCAACCTCGAGGGCGCGCTGACCGGGCGGGACGGCATCAACAGCCAGCTGCGCGAGGTCCTCGACGGGACCACGGGCCCGTGGGGCCTGCGGGTGGCGCGGGTCGAGATCAAGGCCATCGACCCGCCGCCGTCGATCCAGGACTCGATGGAGAAGCAGATGCGCGCCGACCGCGACAAGCGCGCGATCATCCTGCAGGCCGAGGGTGCGCGGCAGTCGGCGATCACCACCGCCGAGGGCGAGAAGGCCTCGGCGATCCTGTCGGCCGAGGGCCGCAAGCAGGCGGCGATCCTGGAGGCCGAGGCGGAGCGGCAGAGCCGGATCCTGCGCGCCGAGGGTGAGCGGGCGGCGCTGTTCCTGCAGGCGCAGGGCCAGGCCAAGTCGATCGAGACGGTGTTCCAGGCCATCCACGACGGCAAGCCCGACCAGGGGCTGCTGGCCTACCAGTACCTGCAGACGTTGCCGCAGATCGCACAGGGCGACGCCAACAAGATGTGGATCGTGCCCAGCGAGTTCAGCAAGGCGCTCGAGGGGCTGGCCAACCTCGGCGGTGCCGGCGAGGGCAAGTCGTGGCTGGACGTCGGACCGTCGCCGGACGGCGGCACGACACCCACCGCGGAGATGGACACCAGTGGCTGGTTCGAGTCGGCCCTCCCGCGGGCCGCCGACCAGCCTGAGGCGCGGATCGAGCTCTCGAGCATCGCCGACAGCGCGCCCGCCGTCCCCTCGCCGGAGATGCCCTCGACCCCGTCCCTGGCCCGGGCCGCCGAGGAGGCCGGCACGGGCGCGTCACTCGAGGACCCCTCGACCGCCGACGGCCAGGCGCCGCGCGCCTGAGTCGACGAGGGCGCCGGTCCCGTGCGGGACCGGCGCCCTCGTGTCCGGCCCCGTCCCGAGCCTGCGGGAGGTGGGGAGGACGGGGTCCTCGCTCAGTCCTTGAGCAGGCCCTCGCGGAGCTTGGCCAGCGTCTGGCTCAGCAGCCGGGAGACGTGCATCTGGGAGATGCCGATGTCGGCAGCGATCTGCGACTGGGTCATGTTGCCGAAGAACCGCAGGATGAGGATCCGCCGCTCCCGGGCCGGGATGGTCGCCAGGAGCGGCTGCAGCGATTCCCGGTACTCCACCCCCTCCAGCGCGGCGTCCTCCTCGCCCAGCGTCGCCGCCAGGGTGGGGGAGTCGTCCTCGCCGGAGAGCCGCTCGTCCAGCGAGCTGCTGCGGTAGGCGTTGGCGACGGCCAGGCCCTCCAGCACCTCGGCGCGGGGGATGCCCAGGTGCTCGGCCAGCTCGCTGGGCGTCGGTGCGCGGCCGTTCTTCTGCGCCAGCTCACCGACGGCGGCGTTGAGCGACAGGTGCAGCTCCTGCAGCCGGCGCGGCACGCGCACCGACCACCCCTGGTCGCGGAAGTGCCGCTTGATCTCGCCGGTGATCGTCGGGACGGCGAAGGAGAGGAACTCCACCCCGCGCGTCGGGTCGAACCGGTCGATCGCCGCGATCAGGCCGAGCGTGCCGACCTGCAGCAGGTCGTCGAAGGGCTCACCACGGTTGCTGAACCGGCGGGCGAAGTGCCGCACCAGCGGCAGGTGCTCCTCGACCAGGATCTCCCGCAGCCGCTCCCGGCGCGGGTCGTCCTTCTCCAGCGTGGCGAGCTCGGCGAACAGCGGCGCGGTCCGCTCGGCGCGGCGCCGGTTGTCCGAGACCGGGGTGGCCTCGGGCTCGATCCCGGCGTCGGGCACCGGCACGGCCTCGCTGCGCGGGTCGGGCACCACGACCGGCTGCTCGTCGGACGCGATCTCGCCGTCCGTGCTGCGCGGGGTCGGGGTGTCGTCGTCGACCAGGGTGTCCTCCTCGGCGCGCTGGGGCTGTGCGGCTGCTGCGCCCCGGGTCACCGCACGACCGAGACGTTCTGGCCCGTCTGCCCGAGCGACTGGTCCGGGTGCTGTCCCGGCAGGTACTTGTCCATGGAGATCACCGCGACGGGGCTGGCGGTGCCGTCCCCCGCCGGCACGGTCTCCTGCGTGGCGCGGCCGGCGTGCACGTTGTCGACCAGCGTGTGCAGGACCGCCCACCCGAAGCCGTCGCGCGGGACGTCGGTGCCCGCCGCCGTCGGCACCCAGGCGTCGATGTGCAGCCCGGCGCGGGTCGTCTCGAACACGACGGTCAGTCGCCGGTCGTCGCTGACGATCGAGGCGAGCGTCGCGCAGGCCTCGTCCACCGCCAGGCGGAGGTCCTCGACCGCGTCGAGGTCGTAGTCCATCCGCATCGCCAGGTCACCGGCCATCGCCCGTACGGCGGGCAGCTGGGTCGGGGTGGTGGGCACCCGCAGTTCCAGTCGTTCGGCGCGCCGCCCGTCGTGCGCGAGGGCACCCCTCGAGTCCACCATCCGTCGTCCGCTCCTCATCGTCATCTCTCGCACCGGCGCCGGAGACCCCGGCCCGTCCGGCTCGGCTCCCATCCTGCCCGACCGCACGCCGGTCCCGGCGCGTCGCGGGTCGCGCGGTGCGCCCAGCGGGACGGGATACCCGCCTCCCGCGATCGGCAAACGCCGCCGTGACCTGCGGGGGAGCGCGGTTGCCGGGGTCCCGGGCGTGTTGTTCCCTGGTCGCAGATGAACACCAGCCAGGACAGCTCGCCGCCGGGGTCCGGTCCCGTCGAGGACGCGGGCGGAGCCCTCCTGGTCGCGGCCATGGAGGACGCCCCCGCGGCCATCTACTGCCTCGCCGGGCCGGGCATGGAGCCGGTGTGGGCCAACGCCCGGGCCCGCGAGCTGGGGACGGCCAGTGCCGACCTCCCGTCGGTCGACGGCCGCGCCATCGCCGACCTGGCCGCGGTCGTGGCCCGGTCGGGCCGACCGGAGACGGTGCACGGCACGCTCGGGTCGGACGGGCCATCGGCGAGCGTCGTCCTCCAGCCGCTGCAGGTCGAGGGGCGGCCCGGCGTCCTGCTGCTCGTGGAGTCCGACAGGACGGGGGGCCGGCCCGACGCCGAGGCCGACGTCGTCGAGCAGGTGCAGCACGCGCTGCTGCCGCCGGCCCTGCCGCTGCTGCCCGACCTGCGGTTGTCCGGCAGCTACCACCAGGCCAGCTCGGTGCGGGCGGCCGGGGGTGACTGGTACGACGCGGTCCCCCTGGGCCGCGGCCGGGTGGCGCTGGTCATCGGGGACGCCGTCGGCCACGGCGTCCCCGCCGCCGGGGCCATGAGCCGGCTGCGCGGCGCGATGCGGTCGGTGGCCCTGCGCGACCCGGCACCGGCGGCCGTGGTGGCCGCGCTGGACGCGTTCGCCGCGCAGATGGAGGACGTCGAGGGGGCCTCGGTGTTCTACGGGGTCCTCGAGGCCGCCACCGGCCGGCTCTCCTACGCCACGGCCGGGCACCCGGCGCCGCTGCTGGTCGAGGACGGCGGCACGTGCTCGTTCCTCCCGCTGACCCCGCGGCCGCCGCTGGGGAGCGTGCCGGGCGCGCCGACCACCGTCTCGACCGCGGTCGTCCCGCCGGGCGCGACGCTGGTGCTGTACTCCGACGGCGCGGTCGCCGCCTCCGGTCCGCCGCCGGCGCAGGGGCTCAGCCGGCTCACGGCGGTCACCCGGGATGTGCTGGCCAGTCACCGGCCCCTCGACGCCGAGGGCGCTGCCTCGCTCGCCGCGGACATCGCCGAGGGGCTGCTCTCGCCCGGGGAGCGACCCGACGACGTCGCCGTCCTGGTCGCCCACCGGCTGGCCGAGACGCAGGACCCGCTGGACCTCGACCTGCCCGCGGTGCCGTCCTCCCTGCCGGCGGTCCGCCGGCAGCTGGGCGCCTGGCTGGCCGGGCTGGGCATGGGCGAGCAGGACCGGGTCGGCGTCATGGTGGCGGTGGGGGAGGCCTGCGCGAACGCCGCCGAGCACGCCTACCGGGGTACGGAACCGGGCCGCATGTACGTCACCGCGGCCGTCGACGTCGACGGGCTGCTCACGGTGACCATCCGCGACCAGGGCCGCTGGCGACCGCCGGACCGGGACCCGGGGGACCGCGGCCGCGGGCTGCTGATCATGCGCCAGCTGGTGGACGGCGTGGTGCTGCAGGGCGAGCACGGGACGACGGTCACGTTGAGCATGCGGCTGCGCCGCAGCCCCGAGGAGGTCGAGGAGCGGCACGCCGGCGCCAGCTCCACCGAGGTGGTCGTCGACCGGACGGGGGAACGGCCCGTGGTGCGGGTCGCCGGCGCGGTGGACCCGATCGGTGCCGAGCAGATGCGCATCCGGTTGCTGGAGGCCAGCCACGGCGGCACGGGCCGGGTGGAGCTCGACCTCAGCGCCGTGACGCTGTTCAGCAGCGCCGCGGTGCGCGTCGTCCTCGCCATGGCCCGGATCGCCGGCGACGAGGGCTGGCGGCTGGTCGTCGACGCCCCCGACGGCGGGGTGACCCGGCACATCCTCGAGATCAGCGGTCTGGCCGGCCTGGTCGAGCTGCACTGACGGGGGATCCCGGCCCGTCCCGGTTTGGGGAACGGCTCCGGTGCCCATCCTCCGGGCGTGAGACTCCGCCGCAGCGACGTGCACGGCCCCGGGTACCGGCGCCGGCGCGCCGGCCGCGGGTTCGCCTACTACGACACCGACGGATCGCTGATCCGGGACGAGCGGATCGACCGCATCCGCGCGCTGGCCATCCCGCCGGCGTGGAAGGACGTCTGGATCTGCCCCTGGCCCAACGGTCACATCCAGGCCACCGGGGTGGACGCCGCCGGGCGCCGCCAGTACCGCTACCACGACGCCTGGCGGGCCCGCCGGGACGCGGAGAAGCACGAGCGGGTGCTGGAGATCGCCCACCAGCTGCCCGACGTCCGCGACGCCGTGGTGCACGCGGTCACCGGCAGCGGGCTGACCCGGGAGCGGGTGCTGGCCGCTGCGATCCGGCTGCTGGACCTCGGGGCCTTCCGCGTCGGCAGCGAGCAGTACGCCGAGGACAACGGCACCTACGGTCTGGCGACGCTGCGGAGGGAGCACGTCCGCGTGCGCGGCGAGCGGGTGTTCTTCTCCTACACCGCCAAGGGAGGCATCGAACGGGAGCTGGAGCTCACCGACAAGCCCACCGCCGAGGTGGTCCGGGAGCTGCTCAAGCGCCCCGCGGACACCGGTGAGGAGCTGCTCGGCTACTGGGTCGACGACCCGGCGGGCGAGGGGCGCGTGTGGCACGACGTCACCAGCACGGAGGTGAACACCTACCTCAAGGAGGTCAGCGAGGCCGAGATCACCGCCAAGGACTTCCGGACGTGGAACGCCACCGTGCTGATGGCCGCGGCGCTGGCGGAGACGCCGCAGCCGGCCACCAAGACGGCGCGCAAGCGGGTCGTCAAGCAGGCCTACGAGCGGGTGTCGGAGACACTCGGCAACACGCCCGCGGTCTGCAAGGCCAGCTACGTCGACCCGCGGGTCGTCGACCGCTTCGAGGACGGCGAGACGATCGCCGACGCCCTCGAGGAGGCAGCCTCGGCACCCGACGACCGGACGGCGCAGAAGGTGCTGGAGCAGGCGGTCTGCCAGATGCTCACCGCCTGACGACGGCCGCGGGAGCATCGCAGCGAGGAACGAGCGAGGAGCGGACCGCGGCGCGGAGTCAGGCCGTGGACACCGCCTGAAAGAGGACCCCCCCTGCCCCCCGCCACTCGCAGGCTCGCGGCGGGACCCTGCGGGGGGCCGGACCCGCGACGCTCCGCCTGAGAGGCCCCTGACCCCCGCCACTCGCAGGCTCGCGGCGGGACCCTGCACGGGGCCGGGCCCGGGGGACGCCGCGCGCGACGTGGGGCACCGTCCGGATCCCCCGCAGACACGACGAGGCCCCGCCGGAGCGGGGCCTCGTCGTGTGTGGTCCTCCGGGCCGGTGCCCGGAGCGGTGTCAGCGGGTGCTGCCGTCCACGATGGTGAACAGGTCGATCAGGCCGGTGACCTCCAGCGGCCGGGTGACCGCGCGCGTGGTCGCCACCAGGCGCAGGTCCACCTCGCGCGAGCGGGCCGACTTCTGGGTCTCGACCAGGACGGCCAGCCCGGCGGAGCCGAGGAACTGGACGCCGGAGAGGTCGATGACGAGGGCCTTGGGCCGCTGCTCGAGCTGCGTGTCCAGCGACGACCGGAGCACCGGGGCGGTGAACGTGTCCACTTCGCCGACGACCGTCACCGTGACCGCGCCGTCCTCACCGGTGGAGGTCGAGAGCGTGATCACGTCGTCGAAGGGTGCCTCCGTGCCCTCGGTCGACACGTCGGGCTGCCCCTCGGCAGGCAGGTCGGATGTGGTCACGGGCTAGCTCCTCTCAACGGCAGTGCCCGGCGGCACGACCGCCCGGACAATCTACCGCTGAGCGGCCCCCCGGTGTCGTGGCCCCCGGACGCGCACGTCGTCGAACGTGTCCGCACCGGGTGGTGCACCCGGCGTGGCCGCGGCTGCCTGCTGAACCGCCGCCGCCCAAGGTATGCAACGGTTCGCCTGCGCGCCAACCCGCCCGGACGGCAGCCGCCGTCCGGGCGGGTGAACACCCGGTCGGGTGAGGAGAACCGTCCCGGCGGCAGCCGACCCACTCCCGACACCCGGCCGGAGGAGGCGGCGGGCCGTCAGTCGATGACGTGCATCGCGGCTTCCTCGGGCCCCTCACCGCCGACCACCGGGTCCTGCGA
Source organism: Geodermatophilus sp. SYSU D01105 (assembly GCF_054050095.1). Lineage (NCBI taxonomy): Bacteria > Bacillati > Actinomycetota > Actinomycetes > Geodermatophilales > Geodermatophilaceae > Geodermatophilus > Geodermatophilus sp. SYSU D01105. The sequence continues at coordinate 9,946 of NZ_JBJGYR010000032.1, read as the reverse complement.
CGCCTCGATGTCGTCGGCGGTGCGGTTGGTCCCGGAGTCGGAGTCCGGGGTGGTGTCGTAGTCCTGCTCGAGCTGGCCGAGGCCGCGGTTCGGGTCCTCGGCGGGGCGCACGTCGGGGACGTCGTCGGCGATCTCCTCCTCCAGGCGCCCCGACAGCGACCTGCCCTCGGACTGCTCGAACGCGGTCGTGCCGAAGCCGACGGTCTGGTGGCTCTCCCGGTCGCCCGGCTCCGGGGCGAACTGGGGGTCCTCGGAGCGCTGCATGGTCGGGAAGTCGTCCTGCGAGACGTCCGGGATGCCGTTGTCCTCGGGGAAGACGTCGCGGGCGGTCACACCCTCGGGCCCGGTGGCCCCGGAGTCGCCGCGGGCGTCGTCCCGGGTGCCGGTGAGGCCCCGCTCGTCGTCGGGGAACTCGGCGTCGTTGAGGGCGGAGTGGACGGCTCCGCGGTCGTTCGGGTCGGGCTCGGTCATGGGGTGCCTCCGTTTCGCGTGCGTCGGCCGTGCGCGCACTCGTCCGTCCCGGGGACGGGGGAACCGGTCGGGTGACCGGTGTCGTGATCTCGCCCTACCCGGCGGACCCCCCGGCATGCGTGACCCCGCTCGCGGACACCGACCGGCGTCGTTCCGCATGGGCCCGGCCGGGGCGGGGTAGCGGCGGGGCCATGGCGATCGCACAGGAGCTCCAGCGGATCGGCGCGCCCGTGCGCCGCTGGGCCCGGGTCCAGAAGGCCGAGTACTCGCAGGGGGAGGCCCGGCCGCTCGCCGGGGACCTCGGGGCGATGGGCGTGTACGTGGGTCTGGTGTCGGCCGGCATCGCCGCCGTCCGCGCGTCCGGGCGCGAGCTCCCGGACCGCATCCCGCCGGGGGACGCCGCCCTGCTCGCGATCGCCACCTTTCGGCTCTCCCGCCGGATCGCCAAGGACCCGGTGACCAGCCCGTTGCGCGCTCCCTTCACCGCCTTCCAGGGTCCCTCGGGGCACGCCGAGGTGGCCGAGGAGGTGCGCGAGCACGGCGGCGTCAAGCACGCGGTCGGGGAGCTGCTCACCTGCCCGTTCTGTCTGGCGCAGTGGGTCGCCACCGGCCTGGTCTTCGGCTACGCCACCGCACCCAAGGCCACCCGCCTGATCGCGCTGACCATGACCCTGGTCGCCGGCTCCGACGTCCTGCAGTTCCTCTACGACTCCATCCAGAACGGCGCTCTGGAACCGGGTGGGGACGGCCCGCAGTAGCCCCACCCGTACGGAGGACCAGCGGGCCGCTCGACCTGCCGCAGTGCAGGCAGCGCGCCTATCCTGCGATCTTGACCGCAAGGCCTTCCCCGCCCGCGGTCGTGGACGGGACCGGCGGAAGGAAGCGGCATGCGGTCGATCTGGCGCGGCGCGGTGTCGTTCGGCCTGGTCAGCATCGGGGTGAAGCTCTACACCGCGACCGAGGACCACGACATCCGGTTCAACCAGGTGCACGCCACCGACGGGGGCCGGATCAAGTACAAGCGGGTCTGCTCGATCGACGGCGAGGAGGTCGAGTACTCCGAGATCGCCAAGGGCTACGAGCTGCCGGACGGGCAGTTGGTGATCCTCACCGACGAGGACTTCGAGGAGCTGCCGCTGGCCAGCCGGCGGGAGATCGAGGTGCTCGAGTTCGTCGACCAGGACGACATCGACCCGATCCACTTCGAGAAGACCTACTTCCTCGAGCCCGACGCCTCGGCGACCCGCCCCTACGTGCTGCTCCGTGACGCGCTGGAGAACGCCGGCCAGGTCGCGATCACCAAGATCGCCATCCGGCAGCGGGAGTCGCTGGCCGCGCTGCGGGTCCGCGACGGCGTCATGGTGCTGCACACGATGCGCTGGCCCGACGAGATCCGCCGTCCGGACTTCGCGTTCCTCGACGAGGACGTCGCCGTCCGGCCGCAGGAACTGCAGATGGCCGAGGCGCTGATCTCCTCGATGACGGGGGAGTTCGACCCCGCGCAGTTCACCGACGACTACCGCGAGGCGATGGCCGCGCTGCTGGAGGCCAAGCAGAGCGGCGGTGAGGTGCAGCCGTTGCCGGAGACCGCGGACCCGGGGGCCGCGGTGGTCGACCTGATGAGCGCCCTGCGCCGCAGCGTCGAGCAGGCCCGCGGCGGCGCCGCGCAGGAGGAACCGCCGGCCCGGCGGGCGCCGGCCAAGAAGGCCACCGCCGCGAAGCGGGCGGCGCGCCCGGCGGCCGACGAGGAGCCCGAGGAGCGACCCGCGCGCAAGGCGACGACCCGGAAGACCGCGGCGGCGAAGACGACGGCCGCGAAGAAGACGGCGGCCACGAAGACGGCGGCCACGAAGACGGCGGCCACGAAGACGGCGGCCACGAGGACGGCGGCCACGAAGACCCCGGCCAGGAAGACCGCGGCCAGGAAGACCGCGGCCGTCGCGAAGGCCACGGCGGACGAGCAGCCGGCCAAGCGCGCCCGCCGCAGCGCCTGACGTGCCGGCGCGCCCGCGCGGTCGGCGCGAGGACCCGCTCGCCGAGTACCGCGCCGAGCGCGACCCGGCCCGCACCGCCGAGCCCGTCCCCGCGGCGGGGCGACCACTGCCGCCGGGGACCGGCGACACCTTCGTCGTCCAGGAGCACCACACCCCGCGAGCAACCGGCGAGCGGGTGCACTGGGACCTCCGGCTGGAGCGGGACGGCGTCCTGAAGAGCTGGGCGGTGCCCGAGGGGCCGCCCACCACCACCGGCCAGAGTCGGCTGGCCGTGCCGACCGAGGACCACCCCCTGGAGTACGCCTCCTTCGAGGGGACCATCGCCGCCGGCGAGTACGGCGGCGGCGAGGTGCGCATCTGGGACGCCGGCCGGTACGCCACCGAGAAGTGGGCCGACGACCACGTCACCGTCGCCTTCGACGGCCGCCGGTTGCACGGGCGCTACGTGCTCTCCCGGCTGGCCGACGGCACCTGGAACGTGCGCAAGCTCGACCCCGCCCCGCCGGAGACCCCGGTCGACGTCCCCGCGCCGATGCTGGCCACCCTCGGCGCGCTCCCGCCCGCCGCGCAGGACTCCCAGTGGGGCTACGAGTTCAAGTGGGACGGCGTCCGAGCGGTCGCCGCCGTGCGGGACGGCGCGCTCACCCTGTGGGCGCGCAGCGGCACCGAGATCACCGTGCGCTACCCCGAGCTCGGCCGGCTGCCCGCGGCGCTGGCCGGGCACGACGCCGTCGTCGACGGCGAGGTCGTCGCGCTCGACGAGCGGGGCCGGCCCGACTTCGGCGCGCTGCAGGGGCGGATGCACCGCACCGGCCCGGAGGTGCACCGCATGGCCGCGGCCGCGCCGGTGACCTACCTGGTCTTCGACCTGCTGGCCTGGGACGGCGAGTCCCTGGTCGACCTGCCCTATGCCGAGCGCCGCGAGCGGCTCGACGCGCTGGGGATCGGTGGGCAGCGCTGGGTGGGCACGCCGTGGTTCCGCGGCGGTGGGGAGGCCGTACTGGCCGCCAGCCGGGACAACGGTCTGGAGGGGATCGTCGCCAAGCGCCTGGACTCGCCCTACCGCCCGGGCCTGCGCGGCCCGGACTGGCGCAAGGTCAAGAACCTCCGCACCCAGGCGGTGGTCGTCGGCGGCTGGCGGCCCGGCCAGGGACGGCGGGCCGGGGGAGTGGGCTCGCTGCTGGTGGGCCTGCACGACGACCGGGGGCGGTTCGTGTACGCCGGTCACGTGGGCACCGGGTTCACCGCCCGGGCGCTGCGCGACCTCGGGGAGCTGTTCACCCCGCGGCGGAGCAGCCCGTTCGAGGGCGACCTGCCCCGCGAGGTGACCCGCGACGCGCGCTGGGTGGAGCCCGACCTGGTCGGTGAGGTCGCCTTCGCCGTGTGGACCGCCGACGGCCGGATGCGCCACCCCTCCTGGCGGGGGCTGCGGGACGACCTCGCGCCGGAGGACGTGGTGGAGGAGTGGTGACCGCGCACCGGGTATGGACCTGCCCGTGAGCCGGCAGCTGGTGCGCGTGGAGGGGCGGCAGCTGCACGTCTCCAACCTGGAGAAGGTCCTCTTCCCGGAGGTCTCGTTCACCAAGGCGCAGGTGATCGACTACTACGTCCGGATCGCCCCGGTGCTGCTGCCGCACCTGTCGGGCCGCCCGGTCACCTTCACCCGCTGGCCCGACGGCGTGGAGGGGCAGGCGTTCTTCGAGAAGAACAGCGCCCGGCACGCACCGGACTGGGTCCGGCGGGTCACGATCCCGAGTCCGGGGAGCTCCCGGGGCCGGGAGACCCTCGACATGGTGATCCTCGAGACCGTCGCCGACCTCGCCTGGGCGGCGAACCTCGCCGCGCTCGAGCTGCACGTCCCGCAGTGGCAGGTCGGCAGCCGGCTGCAGCCGGCGCTGCCGGACCTGCTCGTCCTCGACCTCGACCCCGGTCCGGACGCCGGCATCCTGGAGTGCTGCGAGGTCGCCGACCGGCTGCGCGAGCGCCTGGTCGACGACGGCCTCGACCCGGTCGTGAAGACGTCGGGGTCGAAGGGCATGCAGGTGTACGCGCCCATCCGGGTGACCGACCGCGAGCACCCCAGCCGGTACGCCAAGCAGCTCGCGCAGGAGCTGTCCGCGCAGAGCCCGGACCGGGTGGTCTGGCGGATGGAGAAGGTGCTGCGGCCGGGCAAGGTGCTCATCGACTGGAGCCAGAACAACCCGGCGAAGACGACGGTCGCGCCCTACTCCCTGCGGGCCCGCCCGGACGCCACGGTGTCCACGCCGATCGGCTGGGACGAGGTCGAGGCGGTGCTCGACGGGGCCGACCCGGGCGACCTGCGGTTCCGCACCGAGGACGTGCTGGCCCGGGTCGAGGAGTACGGCGACCTGTTCGACCTCGCCGGGGCGCAGCGCGCCGCCCTGCCGCCGGCCTGACGGACCCCGTCCTCCGCGGACTCGGGCGAGGCCCCGGGACGGGGCGGCCGGCGCGGCGGGTCGGGGTGACCCCTCCGGGGGAGGGACGTCGGGAACCGCGGCGGAGCCTGGCATCCTCGGTTGGCGTGTCCGTTGTTGAGCTGCCCACCATCGGTCCCCGCGACGACCGGCTGACCGACGTCGGGCGCCTCGTCGTCCGCTGCCCCGACCGGCCGGGGATCGTCGCCGTCCTGTCGCGTCTGCTCGCCGACGCCGGGGCCAACATCACCGAGTCGCAGCAGCACTCCTCCGACCCGGTCGGGGGCACCTTCACCCTGCGGCTGGAGTTCTTCCTCGCGGACCTCGCCGAGCGGCGCCACCAGCTCGAGGGCGCGCTCGCGCTGCTGGCCCGCGAGTGGCAGCTCACCTGGCGGCTGACCGAGGCCGGCTCCCGCCCGCGGCTGGCGGTGTTCGTCAGCAAGACCGACCACGTCCTGCAGGAGCTGCTCTACCGCGTGGGGTCCGGCGACCTGCGGGCGGAGATCGCCGCCGTCGTCTCCAACCACCCCGACCTCGAGCCGGTCGCGCGCGCCGCGGGCATCCCGTTCCACCACGTGCCGGTCACCCCGGACACCAAGGAGCAGGCGGAGGCGCGGGCCCTCGAGCTCATCGGCGACGTCGACCTGGTGGTCCTCGCCCGGTACATGCAGATCGTGTCGGCGGACTTCTGCGCCCGGTTCCCCGAGCGGCTGATCAACATCCACCACAGCTTCCTGCCGGCCTTCGTCGGCGCGAACCCGTACCAGGCCGCGCACGACCGCGGCGTCAAGCTCATCGGCGCCACCGCGCACTACGTGACCCCGGAGCTGGACGCCGGCCCGATCATCGAGCAGGAGGTCGCCCGCATCGACCACCGCGCCACGGTGGAGGACATGCGGCGGATCGGCCGGTACGTGGAGCGTCAGGTGCTCGCCCAGGCGGTCACCTGGCACGTCGAGGACCGGGTCATCGTCGACGGCGCCAAGACCATCGTCTTCGCGTGACGACGGCCGCGGGAGCATCGCGGCGAGAGACGAGCGAGGAGCGGACCGCCGCGCGGGGGCGCGCCCTGGGCTCCGCCTGACGGCGCCCGCGGCAACGCCGCGGTCGTGCGGCGGGGCGGGACCGGGACCGGCGCCTTTGTCGCCGTGTGTGCGGCCGCGGACCCAGGGGTAGGGCAGCACCACACCAGGAAGGCACTCGCTCGTCGGCGTGTCGTTTTCTTGACTCAATCAAGAAAAGACGGTTGGGTGGACGCCGATGGACACGACCTGGGAGCACCGTCTCCGGGAGGCCGGGCTGCGGGTGACGCGGCCCCGGTTGTCGGTCCTGAGCGTGCTGGCCCAGCGTCCGCACGCCGACGCCGACACCATTGTCACCGGCGCCCGGGACCTGCACCCCACCCTCTCGCCACAGGCGGTGTACGGGGTGCTCAAGGCGCTCGTCGCCGGCGGGCTCGCCCGCCGGATCGAGCCCGCGGGCGCCCCCGCGCTCTTCGAGCTGCGGGTGGGAGACAACCACCACCACCTGGTCTGCCGCTCGTGCGGCGCGGTCGCCGACGTCGACTGCGCCGTGGGTGCGGCTCCGTGCCTGACGCCATCGGACACGGCGGGTTTCGTCGTGGACGAGGCGGAGGTCGTCTTCTGGGGCCTGTGCCGGAACTGCCGGTCGAGGGCTCCGGGAGAGGGCGTGCAGGTCCCCGAGCACCACAATCGAGGAGGAGTACGAGCATGACCGACGTCGCATCGCAGGGCCCTGCGCCGAGCGAGGCGGACCGTCCGGTCCTGACCAACCGTCAGGGCCACCCGGTCTACGACAACCAGAACCAGCGGACGGTGGGCGCGCGTGGCCCGGCGACCCTGGAGAACTACCAGTTCCTCGAGAAGATCAGCCACTTCGACCGGGAGCGCATCCCGGAGCGCGTGGTGCACGCCCGCGGCTTCGTCGCCTACGGCGAGTTCGAGGCCACCGGGAAGTGGGGCGACGAGCCCATCGAGCGCTACACCCGCGCCAACTTCCTCAACGCCCCCGGCAAGAAGACCGAGCTCGCCATCCGCTTCTCCACCGTGATCGGCGGCCGCGACTCCTCCGAGGCCGCCCGCGACCCGCGCGGCTTCGCGGTGAAGCTCTACACCGAGGACGGCAACTGGGACCTGGTCGGCAACAACCTCGCGGTCTTCTTCATCCGTGACGCCATCAAGTTCCCCGACGTCATCCACTCCCTGAAGCCCGACCCCATCACCTTCCGGCAGGAGCCGGCCCGGATCTTCGACTTCATGTCGCAGACCCCCGAGGCCATGCACATGCTGGTCAACCTGTTCTCGCCGCGCGGCATCCCGTCGGACTACCGGCACATGCAGGGCTTCGGCGTGAACACCTACAAGTGGGTCAACGCCGAGGGCGAGACCCACCTGGTCAAGTACCACTGGATCCCCAAGCAGGGCGTCAAGTCCCTGACCGCGGCCGACGCCGCCGCCATCCAGGCCAACGACCTCGGGCACGCCACGAAGGACCTCTACGAGGCCATCGAGAACGGCGACTTCCCGCAGTGGGACCTCTACGTCCAGATGATGAGCGACGACGAGCACCCCGAGCTCGACTTCGACCCGCTCGACGACACCAAGGTGTGGCCGGAGAACGAGTTCGAGCCCAAGCTCGTCGGGACGATGACGCTCAACCGCAACGTCACCGACCACCACAACGAGAACGAGCAGAGCGCCTTCGGCACCGGTGTGCTGGTCGACGGCCTCGACTTCTCCGACGACAAGATGCTGGTCGGCCGGACGTTCTCCTACTCCGACACCCAGCGCTACCGGGTGGGCCCGAACTACCTGCAGCTGCCGGTCAACTCGGCCAAGGGTGCGAAGGTCCACACCAACCAGCGCGGTGGCCAGATGTCCTACGGCGTGGACCTCGGCCCGGGCCAGAACCCGCACGTGAACTACGAGCCGTCGATCATGGGCGGCCTGCGTGAGGCCGAGTACCCGACGCACGACGAGCAGGGCCCGGTCATCACCGGCCGGCTCACCCGCAAGCGCATCCCCCGGACCAACGACTACACGCAGGCCGGGCAGCGCTACCAGCTCATGGAGCAGTGGGAGAAGGACGACCTGGTGAAGAACCTGGTCGACAACATCTCCGAGGCGATCCGCCCCGTGCAGGAGCGGATGGTGTGGCACTTCTTCATGTGCGACGACGAGCTGGGCCAGCGGGTCGGCGACGGTCTCGGCATCACGGCGGACGACGTCCGTGGCCTGGAGCCGCTGCAGACCCAGACCCTGTCCGAGGAGGAGCTGCAGCGCGCGGCCAACCTCGGCAAGAACGGTCCGCGGGACGTCACCGGTCTCCGGATGACGCACTGCGTGCCGAACGAGCGCGTGGTCCTCGCCCGGGACTGACGCACCACCAGCACGGCCGGCGGGCCGCGACCGGGGATCCCGGTCGCGGCCCGCTGTCGTTCCCCGCCCCGGCCAGGGACTCCCGCTGTCCGGAAGACCGATGTCAGGGTCGTCGCGGCGCTCACCTACCGTGCCCTGCGGACCCGAACCGACGGCCCGGGAGGACCCGATGAGCACCACCCCCGCGAGCACCCCGCAGCGGACCGGCGGAACGGCCGCCCGGGCGGTCGGCTGGGTGGCCCCGCTGTGCTGGGTCGCCGTCCTGCTCGACGGCTTCGACCTCGTCGTGGTCGGCACCGTCGTCCCGGCCCTGCGGACGCCGGAGGAGTGGGCGCTCAGCGGCACCGGCGCGACCGCGGTCATCACGATCGGGCTGGTCGGCATGATGATCGGCGCCCTGACCATCGGCACGCTCACCGACCTGGTGGGCCGCCGCAAGGCGCTGATCGCCGCCGTGGCGTCGTTCTCCCTGCTCACCCTGCTGTGCGCGTTCGCGCCGAACGCGGCCGTCTTCGGTCTGCTCCGCTTCCTGGCGGGCCTCGGCCTGGGTGGCTGCCTGCCGACGGCGATCGCGCTGGTCAACGAGTTCACCCGCAGCGGCCGCAGCGGCCGTGCGACGACGACGATGATGACCGGCTACCACGTCGGCGCCGTCGCCACCGCCGCGTTGGCCATCGTCGTCGTCGACTCGATCGGCTGGCGGTGGATGTTCGTCATCGGGGCGCTGCCGGCCCTCGTGCTGGTCCCGCTGATGCTGCGGCACCTGCCCGAGTCCGCGGCCTACCTGCTCGCGCACGGCCGCCGCGCCGAGGCCGAGGAGGTCGCCCGGCGGTACGGCCTCCGGCTGGAGGAACCCGGCCCGGTGGACCGGCACGCCGGGGAGAGCAGCACGGCCGGGGCCACCGCCACGGTGCGGACGCTGTTCGCCGGCGGCTACCTGCGCAACACCGTCGCCATCGGCGTCACCTCGTTCATGGGCCTGCTGCTGGTCTACGGCCTGAACAACTGGCTGCCCACGATCATGCGGGAGGCCGGCTACGAGCTCGGTGACTCACTGGCCTTCCTGCTGGTGCTCAACGTGGGTGCGGTCGTGGGGCTGCTGGTGGCAGGCGCCGTCGCCGACCGCATCGGTGCGCGCACCGCCGGGGTGGTGTGGTTCGCCTCCGGCGCGCTGTTCCTCGCGCTGCTGTCGATCCGGCTGCCCAGCGCCGGCCTCTACGCGATGTGCTTCCTGACCGGCTGCTTCGTGTTCAGTGCCCAGGTCCTGGTGTACGCCTTCGTCAGCGCCAACCACCCGCCGCAGGTCCGGGCCACGGCGCTGGGCTGGTCGGCCGGCGCCGGGCGGCTCGGCGCGATCGTCGGGCCGGTGATCACCGGAGCCCTGGTCACCGCCGGCGTGGCCTTCCCCTGGGGCTTCCACCTGTTCGCCGTCGTGGGCGTCCTCGGCGCCCTGGGGATCAGCGTGGCGAAGGCCCGCCAGGCGCTCTGACACCGCGGCCAGGTGCCGTGCCGCGCCTCGACCACTCCCCGCGATCACAGGCGCGCCTCGCTCACTCCCCGCGATCACAGGCGCGCCTCGCTCACTCCCCGCGATCACAGGCGCGCCTCGCTCACTCCCCGCGATCACAGGCGCGCCTCGCTCACTCCC
>NZ_JBJGYR010000031.1:0-49523 GCF_054050095.1 Geodermatophilus sp. SYSU D01105 | reverse complement strand
GGGGGGCGGGCGGGGGGGGGCCGGGGGGGGGGGGGGGGGGGGGGGGGGGGGGGGGGGCGGGGGGGGCGCCCGGGCCCCCCCCCCCCCCCCCCCCCCCCCCCCCCCCCCCCCCCCCCCCGGCGGCGATCAGTCGAAGGAGTGCTCCGGGCCGGGGAAGGTGCCGGCGCGGACGTCGTCGGCGTACTCGCGCGCGGCGCGCAGGAGCTCGGCCCGCAGGTCGGCGTACTTCTTGACGAACCGCGGCACCCGCCCGCCGGTCATCCCCGCCATGTCCGGCCAGACCAGCACCTGGGCGTCGCAGTCGACGCCGGCCCCGATGCCGATCGTCGGGATCACCAGCTCCTTGGTCACCTGCGCGGCCAGGGCCGCCGGGACCATCTCCATGACGACGGCGAAGGCGCCGGCCTCCTGGACGGCGTGCGCGTCGGCCAGCAGCTGCTCGGCGCCCGCGCCACGGCCCTGCACCCGGAAACCGCCGAGGGTGTGCTCGCTCTGCGGGGTGAAGCCGATGTGCGCCATCACCGGGATGCCCGACTCGGTCAGCGTCCGGATCTGCGGCGCCACCCGCGCCCCGCCCTCGAGCTTGACCGCCTGCGCGCCGCCCTCCTTCATCAGCCGGACGGCGGTGGCCAGCGCCTGCTGCGGGCCGGCCTCGTAGCTGCCGAAGGGCAGGTCCGCGACGACCAGCGCCCGCCTGGTCGACCGGGTGACCGCCCGCGTCATCAGCAGGATGTCCTCGACCGTCACCGGCACCGTGCTGTCCAGGCCCAGGACGACGTTGCCGCCGGAGTCGCCCACCAGGAGCACCGGGATGCCGGCCTCCTCGAACACCGACGCACTGGTCGTGTCGTAGGCGGTGAGCATCGCCCACTTCTCGCCCCGCTCCTTGGCCTGCTGCAGGTGGTGCACGCGCACCCGGGCGGTCGAGGTCCCGCCGTAGAGCACCGATTCGGTCATGAGTGTGATGCCGCTCCCTCGCGGACGCTGGGCAGGCTCTCCCGCCAGCGGTTGGTGATCGGCAGACGCCGATCCCGGCCGAACGCCTTCAGGCTGATCTTCGTTCCCGGTGCCGACTGCCGGCGCTTGAACTCGGCGGCGTCCACCAGCCGCAGCACCCGCGCCACCACCTCCGGGTCGTGGCCGCGCTCGAGCAGCTGGGCCATCCCGAGGTCGCGGTCGACGTAGTCGGCGACGACCGCGTCGAGCTCCTCGTAGGAGGGCAGCGAGTCGGTGTCGACCTGCCCGGGTGCGAGCTCGGCCGACGGCGGTTTGTCGATCGAGTTCTGCGGGATCGGCTCGGTCTCCCCCCGGTCGCGGGCGGACGCGTTGCGCCAGCGCGCCAGCTCCCACACGAGGGTCTTGGGCACGTCCTTGATCGGGGCGAAGCCGCCGGCCGAGTCCCCGTAGAGGGTGGAGTAGCCGACCGCGATCTCGCTCTTGTTGCCGGTGGTGAGCAGCAGGTGGCCGTGCTGGTTGGACAGCCCCATGAGCAGGGTGCCGCGCACCCGCGCCTGCAGGTTCTCCGCCGCGACGCCGGAGAGCTCCACCTGCGAGTGGTAGGCGTCGACCATCGGCGCGATCGGGACGACGGTGTAGTGCAGCCCGGTCCGCTTGGCGAGGTCCTCGGCGTCGGCCAGCGAGTGCTCGCTGGAGTACTTCGAGGGCAGGCCCACCCCGTACACGCGGTCGGGGCCGAGGGCGTCGACGGCCAGCGCGGCGCACACGGCCGAGTCGATGCCACCGGAGAGGCCGAGCACGACCGAGGGCATGCCGTTCTTGTCGATGAAGTCCCGCAGGCCCAGCACCAGCGCCCGCCAGACCTCCTCGCAGTCCTCCAGGGGGGCCGCGATCGAGGCGGTGCGCGCCTCGAACGCCGGCACCGGCTCCTCGGAGAGCACGTGCCGGGTGACGGTCATCGGCCCGATCCGGCCCTCCCGCCGCTCGGGGACCGACGACGGGTCGATCGACAGGTCCGCGGTCAGCAGGTGCTCGACGAACTGCGGTGCCCGGCCCAGCAGCTCGCCGTCCGGCGCGACGGCCATCGAGTCGCCGTCGAACACCAGCTCGTCCTGCCCGCCCACCTGGTTGCAGTACACGATCGTGGCCCGGGCCTCGGCGGCGCGCCGGCGGACCAGCGGCAGCCGCAGGTCGTCCTTGGCCCGCTCGTAGGGGGAGGCGTTGGGGGAGACGACCAGGTCGACGCCGGCCTGGCCCGCGACGCCGCACGGTCCGCCCTCCACCCACAGGTCCTCGCAGACGGTGAGCGCCACGTCGATCCCGTGCAGGCGGACGACGGGCAGCTCGGTGCCCGGCACGAAGTAGCGCGCCTCGTCGAAGACGCCGTAGTTGGGCAGGTGCCGCTTGTAGTAGCGGACGACGACCTCGCCGCCGTACAGCAGCGCGGCGGCGTTGCGCGGCGCGCCCCGGCGCGGGTTCGCGTCGGCCGGGCGGTCGTCGTCGGTCGGCGGCTCGTCGACCGGCGCCGGGCCGCTGCCCTCGGTGTGCGCGAGGTAGCCGACGACGACCGCGGTCCCGCCCAGGCCCTGGTCGGCCAGGGACGCGGCGAGGTCGACGAGGGCGTGCTCGCTGGCCGTCGCGAAGGACTCCCGCAGCACCAGGTCCTCGGGCGGGTACCCGGTGAGGGTCATCTCGGGGAAGACGACGAGGTGCGCGCCGGCCGCGGCCGCCTGCGCCGTCCACCGGGTCACCAGGTCGGCGTTGCCGTCGAGGTCCCCGACGCGGGTGTCGACCTGGGCCAGGCCCACCCGCAGCTGTACCTGCTGTCCAGTCACCCGGTCAGTCTCGTGCCCGACCCCGGTGCCCGGCCACGCGGGGGAGGGGTCAGCCCGGGTCGGGTCCGACCGGGGCCGGGGTCCGCGGGGCGGGCACGCCGTTGACCGCCCCGGGTGCGGGGACCTCCGGGGTGGCCCGCTCGAGGAAGCGGAGCAGCTCCACCGGGAACGGCAGCACGACGGTGGAGTTCTTCTCCGCCGCGACCTCGACCATCGTCTGCAGCAGCCGCAGCTGGAGGGCGGCCGGCTGGGTGCTCATCACCGAGGCTGCCTGGGCCAGCTTCTGCGAGGCCTGCAGCTCACCCTCGGCGGTGATCACGCGGGACCGGCGCTCGCGCTCGGCCTCCGCCTGCCGGGCGATGGACCGCTTCATCGACTCGGGCAGCGCGACGTCCTTGATGTCGACGCGGTCGATGTGGATGCCCCAGTCGACGGCGGGGCTGTCCATCATCAGCTCCAGGCCCTGGTTGAGCCGCTCGCGGTTGGACAGCAGGTCGTCCAGGTCGCTCTTGCCGATGATCGAGCGCAGCGACGCCTGGGCGACCTGGCCGATCGCCGCCTGGTAGTTCTGCACGTCGACCACCACGCGGGCCGGGTCGAAGACCCGCCAGTAGACGACGGCGTCGACCTTGACCGTCACGTTGTCGCGTGTGATGCCCTCCTGCGCGGGCACCGGCATGGTGACGATCTGCATGTTGACCTTGTGCATGCGGTCGATGCCGGGCCGGATGAAGGTCAGGCCCGGCGGCCGCGGGTCCCCCTGCAGCCGGCCGAACCTCAGGACCACCCCGCGCTCGTACTGGGTGACCACGCGGACGCTGGCACCCAGCAGCACGACCAGCCCGACGACGATGATGGCCAGGAGCCCCAGCACGGCGTCCATCTCGCCCTCCGCCGGCGGCGCCGCGGCCGGACGCGCGGGTCGCGCCCGTGGCCGCGGCGCCCTCGTGACGGCGCTCCCATGCTAGTTCCGAGCCGGGCGCCGGTGGGCCTCCTGCGCGCTCAGCAGTGGGCGTACTCGGAGGGGCGCAGCGCCATCGCGCCGGCCATGGCGAACAGCATCAGGACGTGCCCCCACAGGAGCATGCCGCCGGGGGACAGCACGCCGGCCCACATCGGGCCGAAGAGGAGGACGAACGGCAGGTACATGGCCGCGCCCATCTCGGCGCAGGCCCGCCAGCCGTGCCGGCGCCACCGCATGACCAGGGTCATCCCGATGGTCATGTTGGTCGCCATGACCAGGGCCATCGGCTCGGGGCGGTCGAGGACGGCGCCGGCGCCGAACGCGCCCAGGACGAGCTCCCACACGGGGTGCAGGGCGACCATGCCGACGACCATCGCGACGAGCATCTCGAGGTAGTGCCGGACCAGCGTGCGGGTGCGCCGCCGGGGGTCGTGCGGTGCCGGTGAGGAGGAGGGGGACTGCTGTGTGGCGGTCACGGGGGACTCCAGGGGAGGGAGGAGGGAGGTCAGGGGACGAGGGCGTAGCCGGCCTCGCCGACGGCGGCGGCGATGTCCGCGCGGTCGACCGCGGCGTCGACCCGGACGGTGACGGTCCCGGTCGACAGGTCCACCTCGACGCCGCGGACGCCGGCGACCCGGCCGATCTCCTCGCTGATCGCGCGCTCGCAGTGGGCGCAGGTCATCCCGGCGACGCGGAAGGTGGTGGCGCCGACGAACGTGCGCGGCGTGCTGGTCATCACGGCGGTGCTCCCTGGGGGTCGTGGATCGGACGACCCGAGCCTCCGGTCGCGGCACCGGCGTTCGCGCCGGGAGGATCGCCGGGTTGCTCACCAGGTGTGCCGGTCGTGGATCCCCCGTGCGGACCGCGGCCGGCGCTCCCTCACCGGGGATGGCGGGGCAGCGGCGGGCGGGTCACCGGCCCAGCAGAGCCGCCAGCTGGTCGGCGTGGTCGCGCTGGTGACCGGGGAGGAACGCCACGACGTCGCCGAGGGTCACCGGGCCGTCCACCGCGTGCAGCCCGCCGCGGTCGAGGTCGGCCGGGGTGAGGCCGGCGACGCTGTCGAAGAGCGCGGCCTGTGCCCTCCGCAGCTGCTCCAGCAGCTGCACCGGGGGCACGTCGCGGTAGCCGGCCACCCGCTCCGGCTCGTCGGGCACGAAGTCGGCCAGCACCGGCCGCGACTGCGTGCGCAGCCGGTAGATCCGCTCGGTGAACACCAGGGCGCTGTCGCGCAGGTGGCCGGCCACCTCCCGCGGCGTCCACTCCAGCTCCGCCGCGTGTGCCGGGAAGTGCCCCCGGCGAACCAGTCGCGCGCGGTCCCCGGCGGACAGCCGTGCCTGCCACCGGCCTCCGCTGACCGCGCGGGCCAGCAGGAGGTCGACGCGTGCCTGCTGGCGCGCGAGGGAGTCGGCGGCGGCTGCCCGGCTGGGTACGAGGGTGGTCATGCCGCCGCACCCTGTCCGACCGCCGGAGCGCCCACCAGGGACCTCCTCCCCGGTCGCGGTGTGGTCCCGGTCACCCTCCGCCGGTCCGACGGCTTCCCAGACCCCCGGCGCCGGGTCTAGGACCTGTCCATGACCACGAGACGACGGTTCCTGCTGGGCGCCGGAGCGGGTGCGGCCGGGCTGGCGGTGGGCGCCGCCGGAGGCGCGCTCGTCGCGACCGCGGACGACGACGTGCGGCGCCGGGCGACCGCGCGGGCCGAGCAGCGCTTCCTCGAGGCCGGCGGCGCGGCGGACGAGGGGGAGGGGGTGGCCCGGCTCGGCACCCGCCGGGTGGTCTGGAACACCACGGTCACCGAGCCGGTCGCGGCGATCACCTTCGACGACGGGCCGACGCCGGAGTACACCCCGCGCATCCTCGACGCGCTGGCCTCAGCGGGGGTCACGGCGACGTTCAACGTCATGGGCTGGAACGGCGTCCACCACCCCGACGTGCTGCGCGACGTGGTGGCCGCCGGCCACGAGATCGGCAACCACACCTGGACCCACCGGGACCTCACGACGCTCACCCAGCGCGAGACCCGGGACGAGCTGGTGCGCTGCAAGGACGAGGTCGAGGCCCTCCTCGGGCAGCCCTTCACCAGCTTCCGGCCACCCCGCGGGGAGCTCACCGGCTTCGCGCTGCGCATCGCCGCCGAGCTCGGCTACGACACCTTCATCTGGTCGGTCACCCGCGGCCCGGGGGACAAGAAGGAGGTGACCGAGATCGGCGACTACATGGGGCAGACGGTCTCGGCCGGGGACGTCCTGGGCCTGCACGACGGCATCGGCCGGGGGACGTTCGACCCGCAGGCGGCCTTCGCGGTGGCGCTGGCCGACCGGCGGGAGCTGGAGGTGCGGGCACTGCCGGCCGCGCTGCAGCAGATCGCCGACCGCGGGATCACGCTGGTCAGTGCCAACCGGCTGCTCGAGCGCAGCGTGCCCGAGCCGATCGGGGGCAGCGCCCCACCGGCGCAGGACGGGGACTGAGCGGGCGTCAGAGCCGCACGACCACCCCGCGGCGCAGCAGCGCGGCGCAGACCGCCCAGACCACCGCGACCGACAGCGCCGCGTAGAGCCAGGCTGCGGCGACCGGTCCGGCGACCGAGCTCACCCCGGCGTCGACCGCCGGCTGGACCCCGTGCGACAGGACGGCGCGGAACACGACCTCGGAGGACACGAACGCGACGATGGCGTTGAGCCCCAGCACCTCGAACGGCCGGAACGGGCGCACCAGGCCGCGCTCGTCGACCAGCCAGTGCAGCAGGGCCAGCGCCAACAGCGCGATGCCGCCGGTGACCAGCACGAACGACGGTGACCACAGCCGCTTGTTCACCGGCGCCAGGGGGGCGAGCGCCGACCCGGCGGCCAGCAGCGCGGCACCGCCCGCCACCAGCCGGGGGAGCGCGGCCCGGCCGGCGCCCGACCGCAGCGCCCGCCCGGCGAGCACGCCGAGGAACACGGTGACCGCGCTGCCCAGGTAGCCGTGCGGCGCCTCGGCCGAGAAGGGCAGGCCGAGCGCGGCGTCGACGGTGTGCCCCCACGAGCGGTCCGGTCCGGCCCCCAGGGCGACGGTGAGGACGCTCAGCCCGGCCAGCACCCCCGCGGCGGTGACGACCTGTGCCGGGCGGGGCAGCCGGAGCAGCAGCCAGCACAGCAGGTAGGCGCCGGCGATGTGGCCGAGCACACCCACCCCGGCGGTGGCCGACCCGTACTTGACCGTGACCACCAGCCAGCCCAGGACGGCCAGCTTCGCGACCCGGGCCAGCGCGGCGCGCGGCCGGTCGGCCCGCCGGGAGAACGGCACCGACACGCCCACGACCAGCAGGAAGACCGGGAAGACGACGTCGGCGACGCGCAGCCCGTCCCACGCCACGTGCTCCAGCTGGTCGGGGATCGCACCGTTGCCGCGGTTGTCGACGACCAGCATCCCGACGACGGCGAGGCCACGCAGCACGTCGACGCCGCGCAGCCGCGCCCGCTCCGGCGCCGGCCGCACGGGCGGCGGGGCGACCTCCCGGCGGGGTGCCGCCGGCTCGGTCGACATGCACCCACGGTAGGACCGTCCCGGCGTGGGGAGCCGGCCGCCGGCGCTCCCCGGACCCGGTGGTTCCCCCGGCGCGAGCACCGGTGCCTGCCCGCGAGCCTCACGCATGACGACCACCCTGCCGACCGCGACCCCGGTGGGCTCGGAGACCTGCGCGCTCGACATCGCCGGCATGACGTGCGCCTCGTGCGTCGGCCGCGTCGAGAGGGCGCTGCGCCGCGTCGACGGCGTCCTCGACGCCCGTGTCAACCTGGCCACCGAGACCGCGAGCGTCGACCACGACCCCGCGCGGGTCACCCCCGCCCAGCTGGCCGAGGCCGTCACCGCGGCCGGCTACGCCGCGACCCCCCGCGGAGCGCGGTGCTCTCCGGGATCGGGGTCCGTGGTCCCCGCGGGCCCGCAACTAGGCTCGACGGGTGCTGCAGGGGAGGGAGCGCGAACGGGCCGCGGTGGCCGCGCTGCTCGCCGAGGCAGCCGAGGGGCGCGGGGGCGCCCTGGTCGTCCGCGGCCAGCCCGGCGTCGGCAAGTCGGCGCTGCTGGCCGACGCGGTGGCTCCCGCGACGACGGCGACGGTGCTGCGGACCCAGGGCATCGAGTCGGAGTCCCCGCTGGCCTTCGCCGCGCTGCAGCGGCTGCTGCGGCCGGTGGCGGGGTGCGCCGACCGGCTGCCCGGCCCTCAGGCCCAGGCCCTGCGGGCCGCCTTCGGCGAGGTCACCGGCGTCGAGGCCGACCGGTTCCTGGTCTTCCTCGCCGTGCTGGGCGTGCTCGCCGAGGCCGCCGAGCGGGCCCCCGTGGTGGCCGTGGTCGACGACGCGCACTGGCTGGACGACGCGTCGGCGGCGGCGCTGCTGTTCGTGGCCCGGCGGCTGCAGAACGAGCGGGTGGCGCTGCTGTTCGCCGCCCGCACCGGCGACGTCCGGACCTTCGACAGCGGCGACCTCCCGACCGTCGAGCTCGGCGGCATCGACCCCGAGGCCGCGGGGGCGCTGCTCAGCGCGCAGGCCGGGGCCCCCGTGCCGCCCGAGGTCCGCGATGCCCTGCTCGCCGGCACCGGGGCCAACCCGCTGGCGCTGGTGGAGCTGGCCGGGGCGCTGACCGCCGACCAGCTCTCCGGGGCTGCGCCGCTGCCCGAGCGGCTGCCCCTCACCGAGGGCGTGGAGCGGGCCTTCCTCGACCGCTGCCGGCGGCTGCCCGACGACGCGCAGGCGGTGCTCCTGGTCGCCGCGGCCGACGACTCCGGTCGCGCCGCGGTGGTCCGGCAGGCGGTCGCCGCGCTCGGCGCCGGTGACGACGGGCTGGAGGCCGCCGAACGGTCGGGGCTGGTGCGGATCCGGGACGGCGGGGTCGAGCTGCGCCACCCGCTGGTGCGCTCCGCGGTCTACGGCGCGGCCACCAGTTCGGCGCGCCGCCGCGTGCACCGGGCCCTCGCCGCGGCGCTGACCCGTCCGGAGGACGCCGACCGCCGCGCCTGGCACCTGGCCGCCTCCGTGGACGAGCCCGACGAGGACGTCGTCGCCGCGCTGGTGGCCGCCGCCGAGCGCTCCCTGGCGCGGGGCGGGCACGAGGCCGCGTCGGCGGCGTGGGAGCGCGCGGCCGAGCTGTCGCCGCCGGGGGAGGACCGGGCCCTGCGGCTGTGCCGGGCGGCGACGTCGGCCTACCTGGCCGCCCAGTCGGCCCGGGCCCGGGCACTGGCCGACGCCGGTCTCGCGCTCACCGCCGAGCCGGCGCTGCGGGCCGAACTGAGCCGGCTGCGGGCCCACCTGGAGTTCCACGACGCGTCCCACGACACCGCGCACCGCATGGTGCTGGAGGCGGCCGCCGAGGTGGCCCGGTACGACCGGCGGCAGGCCGGGGACCTCGCCATGATCGGCGCGGCGCTGGCGGCGTCCGGAGCCCGCTCGGGCACGCCCCTGGACCCCACCGACATGCTGCCCCCGGCCGGACCCGACGCGCCCGTCCGGGACCGTTGCCTGGTCGCCCTCGTCCGCGGCCTCGACGCCGTGCCGCGGCGGGACTGGGCGCGGTCCACCCCGTTCCTGCGCGCCGCGGCGGACCTGGCCGACGAGCTCGACGTCGTCGCCGACGAGGACGTGCTGCTCAACCTCGGCGTCGCGGCCTGGACGCTCGGGGACGACGAGGCCGCGCTGCGGCTGCAGGACCGGTTGCTGCGCTCTGCCCGGGACACCGGCGCCCTGGTCATGGTGGTGCACGCGCTGACCCGCCGGAACGTCCCGGAGCTCGCGACCGGCCGCTGGGCCGCGACCGCCGCCAACGCCGGGGAGGCGCTCACCCTCGCGGAGAACTCCGGGCAGCCGGTGCTCGCCGCCTGGCCCACCGCCGCGCTCGGCGTCCTGGCGGCGCTGCGCGGGGAGTCCGACCGGGCCGCCCGGTACCTGGCCGCGGCCGAGGCCATCGCCGCGGAGCACCCGCTGGGCATCGTCAGCGACTTCGTCACCGACATGACCCGCTGGACCCGCGGTCTGCTCGCCGCCGCCGACCCCGCGGCCGCGCTGCTGGCACTGGAGCAGCTGCGGTCGGTCCCGGTCCAGCACCTGGCCGCGCTCGACCGGATCGAGGCGGCCGTGCGCGCCGAGCGTCCGGACGCCGCGCGGCAGTGGGTCGAGGAACTGGCGTCCTTCGCCGAGGGCACGGGCGCGGCCTGGGCGGCCGGCCTCGCCGCGCACGGCCGGGCCGTCCTCGCCGAGGGCCAGGAGGCCGACGCGCACTTCCGCACCGCCCTGGCCGCGGCCGAGCGCTCCCTGCGCGTCCCGGCCCGCGCCCGCACGCAGCTGGCGTACGGCCGTTTCCTGCGCCGCAGCCGACGGCGGGTGGACGCCCGGCCGCACCTGCGGGCGGCGCTCGCGACGTTCGAGGACCTCCGGGCGGCCCCGTGGGCCGAGCAGGCCCGGCAGGAGCTGCGCGCGTCGGGCGAGTCGGCCCGCCGGCGGGACGGCGACGTCGCGGCGACCGAGCTCACCGCGCAGGAGCTGCAGGTGACCCGCCTGGTGCGGCAGGGCTCCTCCAACCGGGACGTCGCCGCCCAGCTGTTCCTCAGCCCGCGCACCGTCGACTTCCACCTCCGCAACGTCTTCGCCAAGCTGGGGGTGACCAGCCGGACGGAGCTGGCGGCGCTGCCGCTGGAGTGAGCTGCCCCGGGGGTGAGATGGCCCGCGGAGACCGGATCCGGCTCGCCCGGGTCCACGACCGGGACGTCCCGGCGCCCGGGCGCCGCTTCCTCGTCGAGCGGCTGTGGCCGCGCGGCGTCCGTCGCGCGGACCTCCCGCTGGACGGCTGGCTGCGGGACGTGGCCCCCAGCACGGAGCTGCGCCGCTGGTTCGGGCACGACCCGGCACGCTGGGCGGGGTTCCGCCGCCGCTACCTCGCCGAGCTCGAGGCATCGCCGGAGGCGTGCCGGCCGCTGCTCGACGCCGCGCGGTCCGGGGAGGTCACCCTGCTGTACAGCGCCCGGGACCGCGAGCACAACAGCGCCGTGGTGCTGCGGGACCACCTGCTCGCGCGCCTGGAGCGTTCTTCCGCCAACGTCGGTCAGTCCTAGAATCCGCTCATGGACGACTCCGTCGCCGCGGTGGCCGCGCTGGCCGAGCCCACCCGCCGCCGGCTCTACGACCACGTCGTCCGGCAGCCGGCCCCGGTGAGCCGGGACGAGGCCGCGGCGGCGCTGGGGGTGCCGCGCGGCACCACGGCGTTCCACCTCGACCGGCTGGTGGCCGACGGGCTGCTCGACGTCTCCTTCGAGCGGCGCACCGGCCGCACCGGGCCGGGCGCGGGGCGGCCGGCCAAGCTCTACCGGCGCGCGGACTGCTCGGTGGAGGTCTCGCTGCCCGGGCGCCGCTACGACCTCGCCGGTGCACTCCTCGCCGAGGCGCTCGAGGAGGCCGACGACTCGGGCGAGGCGGCCCGTGAGGTGCTCGGCCGGCGGGCCCGGCTGCGGGGACGGGAGCTGGGCGCGCAGGCCGCGGCGGGGAGGGGGCGCGCGGCGGTCGTGCGGGTCCTCGAGGGGCACGGCTTCGAGCCGCGGGTCGAGGACGGCGGCGCGGTGACGCTGGCCAACTGCCCGTTCCACGCCCTGGCGGCCGCGCACACCGCGCTGGTCTGCGGGATGAACCTCCACCTGCTGGCGGGACTCCTCGACGCCGTCCCGGACGCCGGCCTGACCGCCTCGCTCGCACCGGCGCCCGGCCGCTGCTGCGTGCGCCTCGAGCCGGCGGAGCCGGACCCGTTGACAGGAGGGTGACCCGGGTCTGTACTGCTAACGACTGTCGGTCTTAGAAGGGACCGGTCATGACGATGCACCGCACCCGGCCGGCGACCCGCCGGCCCCCCGCTCGGCGGACGGGGCCGGACACGTGACCGCGACCGACGCCGTCGGCACGTCGCCGCAGCGGGACACCCCGCTCCGGGTCGTCCACCCGCGGGGGCCGGTCGACCTCCCGGCCGCGCGGGACGCCGTCGCCGCCCTCCTGCGGGCGCTGGGCCGGGACCCCGCCTCCCCGCACCTCGTGGACACCCCGCGGCGGGTGGCGGAGTCCTTCGCCGAGCTGCTCACCGGGCGGCCCTTCGAGCTCACCAGCTTCCCCAACGACGAGGGCTACGACGAGCTGGTCATCGCCCGGGACATCCCGCTGCAGTCGCTGTGCGAGCACCACCTGCTGCCGTTCTCCGGGGTCGCGCACGTCGGCTACCTGCCGGGCGAGCGGATCCTCGGGCTGTCCAAGCTCGCCCGCGTGCTGGAGCTGTTCGCCCGCGACCTGCAGGTCCAGGAGCGGCTGACCCAGCAGGTGGCCGACTGGCTGCAGGAACACCTCGCCCCGCGCGGGGTCGGGGTGGTCATCGAGGCCGAGCACCTGTGCATGTCCCTGCGCGGGGTCCGCGCGCCCGGCACCCGCACCGTGACCTCCGCCCTGCACGGCCTGCTGCGCTCCGACGCCCGCTCCCGCGCCGAGTTCTTCGCGCTCACCGGAACCACCTGACCCACGCCGGAGGAGGACACCGTGCCCGTCCAGGACCCGTTCGTGATCGTCGGTGCCGGGCTGGCCGGCGCCAAGGCCGCCCAGGCGCTGCGGGAGGAGGGCCTCGACGGGCCGGTCGTGCTCGTCGGAGCCGAGCCGGAGCGCCCCTACGAGCGCCCGCCCCTGTCCAAGGGGTACCTGCTCGGCAGCGCCGAGCGCGGGCAGGCCTTCGTCCACGACGAGGGCTGGTACGCCGACCACGACGTCGAGCTGCGCACCGGGGTGCGGGTCACCCGGCTGGACCCCGCCGTGCACCGGCTGGCGCTGGACACCGGCGAGGAGCTGCCCTACGCCCGGCTGCTGCTGGCCACCGGGGCCTCGCCCCGGCGGCTGCGGGTGCCCGGCGCCGACCTCGACGGGGTGCGGTACCTGCGCACCCTCGCCGATGCCGACCGGCTGCGCGCCGACCTGGTCCCGGGCGGACGGCGGGTCGTGGTCGTCGGGGCGGGCTGGATCGGCATGGAGGTGGCCGCCGCGGCACGGACGCACGGCAACGACGTGATCGTCGTCGAGCCCCAGCCGACCCCGCTGTTCGGCGTCCTCGGCCGCGAGCTCGGCGGCGTGTTCGCCCGGCTGCACCGCGACCACGGCGTCGACCTGTTCACCGAGGAGTCCGTGCGCGAGCTGCGGGGGGACGGGGGGCGGGTGACCTCGGTGGTGACCGACCGGCACGCCGGGCTGCCCGCCGACCTGGTCGTGGTGGGCATCGGCGTCGTGCCGGAGACCGGGCTCGCCGCCGCGGCCGGCCTCGAGGTGGACGACGGTGTGGTCACCGACGAGGGGCTGCGGACCTCGGCGCCGGACGTGTTCGCCGCCGGCGACGTGGCGCGGTCGTTCGCGCCGCTCTACGGCCGGCACCTGCGGGTCGAGCACTGGGCGAACGCGCTGAACGGCGGGCCGGCCGCGGCGCGGTCCATGCTCGGCCGGGAGGCCGTCCACGACCGGGTGCCCTACTTCTTCACCGACCAGTACGACCTCGGGATGGAGTACTCCGGCCTGGCCTCGCCCGAGGACTCCGTCGTGTGCCGCGGCGACCCCGAGGGCGGCGCCTTCACGGCCTTCTGGACCGCCGACGGCCGGGTCACCGCGGCGATGACCGTCAACGTCTGGGAGCTCACCGACGACGTGCAGGCGCTCAT
The DNA here is from genome assembly GCF_054050095.1 of Geodermatophilus sp. SYSU D01105. Lineage (NCBI taxonomy): Bacteria > Bacillati > Actinomycetota > Actinomycetes > Geodermatophilales > Geodermatophilaceae > Geodermatophilus > Geodermatophilus sp. SYSU D01105. Next base: position 36,073 of record NZ_JBJGYR010000031.1, on the reverse strand, counting down.
CCGCAGTGGCCGCGCGGTCGACCCGGCCCGGCTGGCCGACCCCGACGTCCCGCTGGGCGAGGTGGTGGGCTGACCCCGGGCCCGGCCGGCCCGCGACACGCGGCGACGGCGGGAGGGGCCCCCGTGTGTCCGCCGTCCCGACCGGGCAGGCTGGGGAGGACGTCACACCCCGGAAACGACTGGACGCGATCATGGCGAGCATGGACCGACAGCAGGAGTTCGTCCTGCGCACCCTCGAGGAACGCGACATCCGCTTCGTGCGGCTGTGGTTCACCGACGTCTCCGGCTACCTCAAGGCGGTCGCCGTCGCCCCGGCCGAGATCGAGGCGGCCTTCGCCGAGGGCATCGGCTTCGACGGCTCGGCGATCGAGGGCTTCGCGCGCGTCTACGAGTCCGACATGCTGCTCAAGCCCGACCCCGGCACCTTCCAGGTGATGCCCGCGGCCAAGGGCCAGCCCAGTGACACGGCGCGGATGTTCTGCGACATCACCCTGCCCGACGGCTCGCCGTCCTGGGCCGACCCCCGGCACGTGCTGCGGCGGGCGCTGTCCAAGGCCGCCGACATGGGGTTCACCTTCTACACCCACCCCGAGGTCGAGTTCTTCCTGCTCAAGGACCAGCCGACCGACGGCCGCCCCCCGGAGCCGGCCGACAACGGCGGGTACTTCGACCTGTCGACGCACAACGTCGCCCACGACTTCCGCCGGGAGGCGGTCTTCGCGCTCGAGGCCATGGGCATCTCCGTGGAGTTCAGCCACCACGAGGTCGCGCCCGGTCAGCAGGAGATCGACCTCCGCTACGCCGACGGGCTGTCCATGGCCGACAACATCATGACGCTGCGGCACGTCGTCCGTGAGGTGGCGCTGGCCCAGGGCGTGCACGCCACCTTCATGCCCAAGCCGTTCACCGAGCTCGCCGGCTCGGCCATGCACACCCACCTGTCGCTGTTCGAGGGCGACCGCAACGCCTTCCACGACCCGGCCGCCCCGATGAAGCTGTCGACCACCGGCAAGCAGTTCATCGCCGGCCTGCTCACCCACGCGAAGGAGTACACCGCCGTCACCAACCAGACGGTGAACTCCTACCGGCGGCTGCTGGCCGGCACCGAGGCCCCGACGGCGGCGACCTGGGGCCGGGCCAACCGCTCCGCGCTGGTGCGGCTGCCCTCCTACAAGCCGAGCAAGGCACAGTCGGCCCGGGTGGAGGTCCGCTCACCGGACTCCGCCTGCAACCCGTACCTGACCTTCGCCGTCCTGCTGGCCGCCGGGCTGCGCGGCATCGAGAAGGGCTACGACCTGCCGCCGGAGGCCGAGGACGACGTCTGGTCGCTCACCGACACCGAGCGCCGCGCAGCCGGCTACGAGGACCTCCCGGTGTCCCTCGGCGAGGCGCTGACCGCCATGCAGGGCAGCGAGCTGGTCGCCGAGACCCTCGGCGAGCACGTCTTCGAGTTCTTCCTGCGCAACAAGTGGGAGGAGTTCAACGCCTACCGGCGCAACGTGACGCCCTGGGAGCTCACGACGTACCTGCCCGGCCTGTAGGAGGACCTCCGTCGACCCCCACCACGCGCCGGCTCACGGCAGGACCCTGCAGGCGGGCCGTTCCCGTCCCTCACTCGGGCCGCGAACTAGGCTCGACGCGTGGCCCGCCTGCTCGTCGTCCTCCCCAGCCCGACCGACCCGCTGGACCGGCTCGAGGGGTGGCTGCGCGGGGCAGGGGTCGAGCTCGACGTCCGGTCGGTGCTCGAGGGCGACGCGCTGCCGGCCGACCTCGGCGGCCACGACGGTCTGGTGGTCCTCGGCGGCCCGCAGTCCTCGCTGGACAGCGCGGAGGACAGCCCCGAGCTCACCGGCATCCGGGAGCTGCTCGGCCAGGCCCTCGCCGGGGACGTCCCGACGCTGGCCGTCTGCCTGGGCGCGCAGCTGATGGCGCAGGCCGGTGGCGGGCGGACCCGCGTCGGGCCGGAGGGGCCGGAGGTCGGCGCCGCCCTGGTGGCCAAGCGGGACGTCGCGGACTCCGACCCGCTGTTCGGGCCGCTGCCCCTGTCCCCGGACGTCGTCCAGTGGCACCACGACGAGGTCGCCGAGCTGCCACCGCGGGCGGTCCTGCTGGCCAGCAGCCCGCTCTACCCGCACCAGGCGTTCCGGGTCGGCCGGCACTGCTACGCGCTGCAGTTCCACGTCGAGCCGACTGCCGACCGCGTGCGCCAGTGGGCCCGCAGCGACGCGGTGGGTGTGGCCGCGACCCCCTTCGACGCCGACACCCACGGGGACCGGGTGGCGGCGGTCGCCGACCAGATGGCCCTGGTGTGGCAGCCCTTCGCCGCCCGCTTCGCCGACCTGGTGCGCGACCGCGCCCGCGCGGCGGCCTGAGCCCGTGACGACCAGCGGGCAGCGGGAGATCCCGCGCCGGGCGGTGGTCCGGCTGGTGCGGTTCGGCTTCCTCGACGGGGAGCGGGCCGGCCGGATCCTGTCCGAGCCCGAGATCGGGCTGTGGGACCTCGAGCGCAACGAGCCGGCCGACCCCGAGGCCGGGCCCGTGGTCTCGGCGCTGGCCCGCTCCGGCGACCCCGACCTGGCGGTGCTCTCGCTGCACCGGTTGGTCGAGGCCCTCGACCGCGCCGACCCCACCGGCGCCTCGGCGGCCACGCTGCTGGCCCGGCTGCGCGGCTCGGCGCCGCTGCGCGCCCGGCTGCTGGCCGTGCTCGGCGCCAGCTCCGGCCTCGCCGACCACCTCGCCGCCCAGCCCGGCGACTGGACGGTCCTCGACGGCGACGGGCGAGGACCGGTGCGCCCGACCCCGCAGGCGCTGGAGCGGCAGATGCTCATCGCCGTCGGCGCCGACCCCGACGACCCGCCGTGGGGCGTGCGGCTGGGCAAGGGTGCCCCGGACGCCGAGCCGAGGCGGGTCGCGGCGCTGCGGCTGGCCTACCGGCGGGCGGTCCTCTCCCTGGCCGGCCGCGACCTCGGTGACAGCCTGGCCGCCGAGGACGTCGCCGCGGAGCTGGCCGACATCGCCGCGGCGGTCATCACCGCGGCGATGGCCGTCGCGGTCGCCGAGCAGCCGGCCGACGCCGCGGCCTGTCGGCTGGCGGTCATCGGGCTGGGCAAGTGCGGTGGCCGCGAGCTCAACTACGTCAGCGACGTCGACGTCGTCTTCGTCGCCGAGCCGGTCGACCCCGCCGAGGAGGAGGCGCCGGCGATCCGCAGCGCCACCCGGGTGGCCGCGGCGCTCATGCGCATCTGCCACGAGGCCGCCTGGGAGGTCGACGCCGCCCTGCGCCCCGAGGGCAAGGCCGGGCCGCTGGTGCGCACCCTCGCCGGGCACGCCGCCTACTACCGGCAGTGGGCCAGCACCTGGGAGTTCCAGGCGCTGCTCAAGATGCGCCCGGTCGCCGGTGACCCCGACCTCGGCCGCGGCTACGTCGAGGAGCTGTGGCCGCTGGTCTGGCAGGCCGGCGAACGCCCCGGCTTCGTCGCCGAGGTCCAGGCCATGCGCCGCCGCGTGCTGGAGAACATCCCCCCGGCGCAGGCCGAGCGGGAGCTCAAGCTCGGCCGCGGCGGGCTGCGCGACGTCGAGTTCGCCGTGCAGCTGCTGCAGCTGGTGCACGGGCGGGTCGACGTCCGGCTGCGGGTCGGCGGCACCATGCCGGCGCTGATGGCCCTCTCCGCCGGCGGCTACGTCGGCCGGGACGACGCCGCGACCCTGATCGCCTCCTACCGCTTCCTGCGCACCGTCGAGCACCGGCTGCAGCTGTTCCGGCTGCGCCGCACCCACCTGTTGCCCACCGACGACCAGCAGCGGCGCTGGCTGGCCCGCTCGCTGGGCTACAAGCCCGACACCCGTGGGGACGCCGTCGCCGTCCTCGACGCCGAGCTGGCGCTGCACACCCGCGAGGTGCGCCGGCTGCACGAGAAGCTCTTCTACCGGCCGCTGCTGTCGGCGGTGGCGAAGGTGCCGGCCGAGGCGGCGCAGCTGGGCTCCTCGGCGGCGGCCGACTGGCTGCGGGCCCTGGGCTTCGCCGACCCCGACGGCGCGCTGCGGCACATGGCGGCGCTCACCGGTGGGGTGTCCCGGTCGGCGTCGATGCAGAAGTACCTGCTGCCGGTCGTGCTGCAGACCCTCGCCGACTGCCCCGACCCCGACGCGGGCCTGCTCGCCTACCGCAAGGTCAGCGAGGCCCTCGGCGGCAACCAGTGGTACCTGCGGCTGCTGCGCGACGAGGGGCAGGTCGCCGAGCGGCTGGCCCAGCTGCTGGGCTCGAGCCAGTACGTCGCCGCGCTGCTCACGCGCACGCCCGAGGCGCTGCGGATCCTCGCCGCCGACGACGAGCTGCGGCCCCGCGACGCGGGAGCGCTGGCGGGCGCGTGGCGGCAGGCGGCCGCGCGCGCGGCCGACCCGCAGGACGGCGTCCGGGTGCTGCGCGGGCTGCGCCGCTCCGAGCTGCTCCGGGTCGCCTGCGCCGACCTGCTGGGGCTGCTCGACGTCGAGGCAGTGGGCCGGGCACTCACCGACATCGCCGTGGCCACCCTCCGGGTCGGGCTGGACGCCTCGATCCGCGCGTACGCCGCCGAGGCCGGGATCGGGCCGGGCGAGGTCCCGACCGACGTCGCGGTGATCGGCATGGGCCGGCTCGGCGGGGGTGAGATGGGCTACGGCTCCGACGCCGACGTCCTGTTCGTCCACCGGCCGCGCGGTGGGAGCGACGAGGCCGGGGCGACCGCCGCCGCCAACGCCATCGCGCACACGCTGCGCCGCCTGCTCGGCGAGCCGGCGCCCGACCCGGCCTTCGAGGTCGACGCCGACCTGCGCCCCGAGGGCCGCCAGGGGGCGCTGGTGCGCAGCCTGGCCTCCTACCGCGAGTACTACGAGCGCTGGATGTCGGTGTGGGAGGTGCAGGCCCTGCTGCGCGCCGTCCCGGTCGCCGGGGACGAGGCCCTCGGGGCGGCGTTCGTCGAGCTCGTCGACCCCATCCGGTACCCGGCCGGGGGGCTCGACGACGGGCAGGTCGCCGAGATCCGGCGGATCAAGGCCCGGGTGGAGCGGGAGCGGCTGCCGCGCGGCGCCGACCCGAGGACGCACACCAAGCTCGGCCGCGGCGGGCTCGCCGACGTCGAGTGGACCGTGCAGCTGCTGCAGCTGCAGCACGCCGCCGAGGTGCCGGCCCTGCGGGTCCCCTCGACCACGGGTGCGCTCGAGGCACTGCGGGGAGCCGGCCTGCTCGTCGCCGACCAGGCCGATGCGCTGCGCACGGCGTGGGAGCTGGCCACCCGCGCCCGCAACGCCGTCTTCCTCGTCCGCGGCCGGCCCAGCGACCAGCTGCCGCGGCCGGGGACGGAGCTGGCCGGGGTCGCCCGTGCCAGCGGCTGCGGTCCGGACGCCGACCCGGGGCAGTTCCTCGACGAGTACGGCCGGGCCACCCGGCACGCGCGCAGCGTCGTCGAGCAGGTCTTCTACGGTCAGCCCCCGTCGGCCTGACCGGAGTCGTCCTCCGGTGGCCCGGGGGCGAGCCCGAGGCGCCGGTGCTCCTCCTGGATCAGGTCGTAGCACTCGCAGGCCACCTCGTGCAGGCCCGCGGGGTCGACGACGGTCATCCGCCCGCGGCTGTACCGGATCAGGCCGGCCTGCTGCAGCACCCCCGCGGTCAGCGACACGGTGCCGCGGCGCACGCCCAGCATCTGGGCGAGGAACTCCTGGGTGAGGGTGAACTCGTCGCCACCGACCCGGTCGCGGGTCTGCAGCAGCCAGCGGGCGCACCGTTCCTCGGTGGTGTGCAGCCGGTTGCAGGCGACGTTCTGCGACAACTGGACCACGGTCGCCTGGGTGTACCGGTGCAGCAGGCTGTGGAGTGATCCGTCGGTGGTGAGGAAGTGGCGCAGCCGGTCGGTGCGCAGGCACATCGCCCATCCCTCGACCTGGCAGAAGCTGTCGTGCGGGCTGGTCGCCGTCCCGAGGAAGGCAGGGAGGCCGGACATCCCCTCGTAACCGATGGTCGCCACCTCGACCCCGGGCTCACCCTCCACCGTGGCGATCAGGGAGAGAACGCCGTCCACGGGGAAGTAGACGGCCGCGATGTCCCCGTTGCGCCGGTAGACCTGGTCCCGGACCTGGAGCGAGACGGGTTCCAGCAGGGGACGCAGGCGCTCGTACTCGTCGTCCGGCAGGGCACGCAGGATCAGGTTGCGGCGTGGGTCCAGGGCGGTGGTCGGCTGCGGTGGCTGCACGGGACGGCTCCGGGGTGCGGTTCGGCTGCCCCTGGGCTCGGGGTCGTGCCGGGGGACGGTACGGGCCCGCGCGATCAGGCCGGGACGGCGGTCCCGCCCAGCCGGGCCCAGGGAGCCACCGGCACCGCCAGCAGGTCGGCCGCACCCGGCGCCATGACGAAGGCCACGAGCGCCGGGGCCACCATCCACAGCGGCAGGACGTGCTCGACGCAGCCGGTGGCCAGGGCGGCGCTGGGCATGCCGGGGGCCTCGGCCTCGGCGGGGTCCTGGACCAGGACCCGCCCACCGGCCCGCCGCACCTCGCGGACCCCGGCGGCCCCGTCGGAGAGCCGCCCGGTCAGGACCACGGCCAGCACGCGGCGGCCGAAGGCGCGGGCGGCGCCGGCGAACAGCCGGTCGGCCTGCTCGGTCGTGGCCGAGGGACGCACGCTCAGGGAGCCGTCGCCGGCCAGGTCGGCCGTGCAGCCCGGGGGCAGGACCGTGATCCCCGGTTGCACCGGACCGGTCCCCGCGGTGTGCACGGGCAGCGGTGTGCTCGCGCGCAGCAGGTCCGTGAGCAGGTCCCGGGGGCCGGGGGCCCGGTGCTGGACGACGAACAGCGGGACGGGGAACGTCGGGGGCAGCCCCGCGACGACCGTGCGCAGTGCCCGGACACCGCCGGTGGAGGCCGCGAGGACGACGACGTCGACCGGGGGTCGGATCCCACCAGCCGGCGCCGTCACGCCGGAGAGGCTACTCCTGTGTCAGGTACCTGACACATCTGCGCGGCGCCCGCAGGGCGTGGACCGAGGTCCCTGGCGGGTCGCGGTCGGGTCCGGCCAGCCTGGGACCGGCCCGCATCGTGGCCGCTCCGGGAGCGGCGCGGGGGAGCGGATGCGGTCGTCCCGGTCATCGGTCCTCGCCGCCGCCGGTCCTTGCCGCCGACCGACGGTGGGGCGGACCATGGGAACAGGTCTGAGTGACCGGGAGGAGCGCGGCATGTCCGAACCCGTCCACCGTTCGCCGGAGCACCCGACGCACGCGGATTTCATGTCGCCGGGGGAGAAGCTGATCGCCGAGTGGGAGGCCCGCCACGACGTCGCCGCCCGCGGCCGGCGGGTCGACCCCGCGGCGGCGCTCCAGCACTACCTCAGCCACACGCGCTGCGAGGAGGGGCTGCACCACCACGAGCGGCCGGAGCACCCCTCTCGGGCGGCCGGGCGGCACCGGCGCACCGACCCGTTCGCCACGGAGCACCCGTTCACCGCCTCCTGGGTGCGGTGGGGCGAGGACCCGCGCTGACCGGCTGACCGCCCGCACGGGGGACGGGCGTGTGCGGCCGGGCCGGTCGGGGCAGGGGAGGACCGTGCCCGCGATCCGCTCGGTCCCGCCCGACCCGCCGCCCTCCGACGTGCCCGCGGACGACGCGCCGCGCGCCGGGGCGGGCGCGACGATCACGCCCTACCGGGACGGCCCGCTGATCGTGCGCGGCGACTTCCGGCTGGTCGACCAGGACGGCACCGAGATCGACCCCGGCCGGGAGACCGTCGCGCTGTGCCGGTGCGGGAAGTCGGGCATCAAGCCCTTCTGCGACGGCACCCACAAGCGGGCCGGGTTCTCCGCGCCCAGTGCCCCGAGCCGTCCCCGGCCGGCCGCCCGCATCGTGCGGGACGGCCGACCCACGTCCACCGCCGGCTGAGCCGGGGCCGCCCCGCCCCGGGTCCTCGCTCAGCCGCGGCCCTCGAACGCCTTGGCCATGCGCTCCTGCTCCTCGATGACCTCGCCGATCCGGGCCTGGACGGCGTCGAGCTGACCGATCGCCTCGCTGGTGGCGTGGATGCCCGCCGACACCGAGCCGGTGCTGGTCTGGATGCCGGTGATCTGGGTGGAGACCCGCTGGGTGGCGGCCGCCGTCTCGCGGGCCAGGTCCTTGACCTCCCCGGCGACGACGGCGAACCCGCGGCCGAGCTCGCCGGCCCGGGCGGCCTCGATCGTCGCGTTGAGGGCCAGCAGGTTCGTCTGGTCGGCGATCGAGGAGATGATCCGGATGACGTCGCTGACCGACGCCGACGCCCGGCCCAGCGCCTCCACCTCCTCGGTCATCGACGAGGCCTTGCCGACGGCGCCCTCCGCGACCCGCCCGGCGTCGGCCACGGCGTCTCACAGCCGGGCCACGGTCTCCAGCAGCGCGCGGGAGTTGGCGGCGTCGGCCTCGGCGCGGCGCAGGATGTCCAGCCGCTGGGAGACCAGCTGCTGGACGTTGCGCAGCGCAGAGGCCCGCGACTCCGACAGGTCGATGGTCTCGGTGACGAAGAAGTCCATCGTCCCGACGACCTGCCCGTCAGCCATGACCGGGAAGCAGACGCCCGAGCGGACACCGGCTCGCTGGGCGGCGGGGGCGCGCACGCAGTCGGTGACCTCCGCCAGGTCGCGGACGAAGACCAGGTCGCGCGAGCGCCAGGCCCGCCCGGAGAGCCCGACGCCCTCGGCGAAGCTGGCCGCGAGCGTGACCTGGCGGAACTCGTCGCCGGCCGACCCGGACTCGACGCTGAACCGCAGCACGTTCTCGGCCCGGTCCAGCGCCCAGTACGAGCCGTAGGCCCACCCGAAGGCGGTGCGCACCGTCTCCAGGGCGGTGCGGAGGGCGGAGGCCTCGTCGCGGGCCTCGCCGACCTTGCTGACGACGGTGGTGACCGCCTCGCGGTCGTCGAGGGTCTCCTTGAGCTGCGCGGCGGCGAGCGCCTGCCGCCGGGCGTGGGCGGCCACGCGGGAGATCGCCCGCCACTTCTCCGCCCGGCCGCCGAAGAACGGCAGGTCACCGCGCGTGTGGTACTCCTGGACGGCGACCACCCGGCCGTCCTCCAGCACCGGCAGGAAGCAGCCGCGCCGGGCCCCGGCCGCGGCGGCGGTGGCCCAGCGGCCGCAGGCGCTGGTGGCGCTGGTGTCGTCGCAGAGCACCTCGCGCTGTTCCCGCACGGCCTGGCCGCCGAAGCCGTCCCGGCTGGTCATCACGGTGTCGGCCGGCCAGCGGGCGGACATGGCGCGGCTGAGGTCACCGATCTCCGCCGCGAGCCGGAAGCCGCCGGAGGTGGGCAGCCACACCGCGCCGTAGGCCATGCCCAGGGCGTCCACCAGCGCGGTGAGGACCTTGACGTGCGCGTCCCGCTCGCTGGTCACGCCCTGGTCGAGGACGGCGAGGACCTGCTCGAGCGCCTCCACGTCGCGGGGCATCGCGGTCGTCGACTGCGCGGCGGTCGGAGTCGGGGTGTCGGTACGCCGCCACATGGGAGGGCCTCCGTCGGTCCGGTGGGCGGGGTGCGCGGCGCCCGCGACCGCCGGCTCCGCCGGCGCCCACCGCTGACACCCCGTGTCGTCGCGGAGAACATCGGCAGCGCACAACCGGAGTGCAGCCGGAACCGGGGTGGGTCAGGCGGCGAGCCGCCGCTGTCCGCGCAGTCCGGAGCGGCCCGCCTCCCAGGCGCCCAGCAGGTGCCGGGCGGCCAGCCCGTCGGCGGCGAGGGCACAGGCGGCGCCGAAGAGGACGTCGCGGGCCAGTGCCGGCTCCTCGGCCACCAGGGAGCCGCACATGTCCACCGAGGCGATCTGCTCGTGGACGGCGTCGGCCTCCACGTGCTCGTCGTAGAAGACGGTGGTGTGCTCGTCGAAGCCCAGCCGGCGCAGGCCGGCGGAGTACCGGCGGGAGGGCTCGGAGGAGGTCATCTCCACCGCGGTGAGGTGGCCGAGCGCGGCGGCCCGCCAGCGCCGGTGCAGGCCGAACAGCGACATGGTGTTGACCGACGCGAACGCCGGCGCCGGGGCGGCGTCCCACAGCGCGCCGTAGGCGGGGTCGAGCCCGAGGTCGCGCATGAGGCCGGCGAACAGCTCGCTGTGCATCCGCGCCGGCGCGCCGCCGCCGTACTCGTCGGCCTGGATCTCGACCATGGCCGCCTTGGCCCGGCCGGCCAGCCGCGGGACGGCGAAGGTGTGCGGGTCGCCCTCCTTGAGGTGGTACACCGAGCGCAGCGTCAGGTACTCCCGCCACTGCTCGAGGGTGCCGGTGCGGGCCATGTACGACGACAGCGACGGCGAGTCGTCGGCGGCGATCAGCGCGGTGAGCTGCCGGTCGATCGGCTCGTCGGAGACGGCGGGCTCCCCGACCAGCCCGGTCAGGGCCTCGGTGTGCCGCCGTTCCAGGTGCGCCCGCAGGCCGATGAGGCCCGGGTCCCACTCCCACGCGTCGTCGACCCCGTCGAAGCCGCGGTAGTGCAGCTCGTAGCAGACCGCGAGGGCCAGCTGGAGGTCCTCGTCGGCCAGCGGGTCGGTGGAGTCCGCCGCCGTCCGCCGCGCCTGGTCGACGGTGGCGGGGGAGAGCGTGTCCCGCGTGAGGTCGGCACACAGCGCGGAGGTGAGCGGGCCCCTGGGCTCGGGCAACTGCATGGACGGCGACATGCCCACGACCCGGCTGTTCGATGCGCGGCGGGCGTGTGATGTCCCCCGTGGGTAGGACACGACCATGTCGAGCACTCCGGACCGCGTCGTCCTCGTCACCGGCGGCAGCGCCGGCATCGGCCGCAGCACCGTGACCCGGCTGGCCCGTGGCGGGGCCCGGGTGGTCACCTGTGCCCGCGGGGGTGAGCGGCTGGCCGAGGCGCTCGCGGGCCTGCCCGGGGTCACCGGCGTGGTGGCCGACGTCGCCGACGCGGGGGACCGGGCCCGGCTGGTGGAGCGGGTCCTCGACGAGCACGGCCGGCTCGACGCCGTCGTCCTCAACGCGGGGCTGGGCTGGGCCGGGCTGGTCGAGGACATGCCCGGCGAGGTCGTCGAGGGCATCGTCGCGCTCAACCTGACCGGGGTCATCGAGGTGACCCGGCTGGCGCTGCCGCACCTGCTCACCGCGGCCGCCGAGCGGGGGCGTGGGGACGTCGTCACCATCGCGTCGGTCGCGGCCTGGTCGCAGGTGCCGCCGCTGACCGTCTACTCGGCGACCAAGGCCGGCGTGCACGGGTTCGTGAAGGGACTGCGCCGGGAGGTCACCTCCCGCGGGGTGCGGGTGCACACGGTCAACCCCGGCCCGGTCGCCACCGAGTGGCTGGCCCGCGGGCACGGCTCCCCACCGGCCTCGGACGCCGACGCGCCCGGCCGCCTCTCCCGGGGCATCGACCCCGACCGGGTGGCCGCCGGGGTCGAGCGCTGCCTCACGGCGCCGCGGTCGCGGACGGTGGCCGTGCCCCGCTGGATGGGGCTGGCCCGGCTGGGGGAGGTGCCGCCGGTCGACCGGCTGCTCGACCTGGGGCTCTCCCGCCAGGCGGGCCGGATCCGGCGGATCGCGGCCCGGTCGGTGGAGCGGCGCACCGGCCCGCGCGTTTGACGGACCGGTCCCGATCGCCCACGGTGGGTCGTGCGGCCGGCTCCGCGGTCGTCGTCCCGCGGTCGCCCGCGGTGACCTCGCTCGGGTGCCCGGGCCGGTACGCGCCGGGGACGCCCACCGCCTGGAGGACCGCATGCACCGCACCGTCCCGCGCCGCGCCGCCGTCCTCGCGGCCACGACCTCGACCCTGGCCGCGCTGACGGTGGCCTGCGTCGGCGCCCCCGCGGGTGCCGCGCCCGGCCCGCCGCCGGTGGAGGTGCAGCTGCTGGCCCTGAACGACTTCCACGGCAACCTGGAGCCGCCGTCGGGTTCCAGCGGCCGCATCCAGACCGGCGTCAACGCCGACGGCAGCCCGCAGACCGTGGACGCCGGTGGCGCGGCGTACCTGGCCACCCAGCTCGCCGCGCTGGCCGCCCAGCAGCGCGAGGAGAACACGATCACCGTCGCCGCGGGCGACCTGATCGGCGCCTCCCCGCTGCTGTCGGCGGCCTTCCACGACGAGCCCACCATCGAGTCCCTCGGCCTGGCGGGCCTGGACTACGCCAGCGTCGGCAACCACGAGTTCGACGAGGGCCCGGCCGAGCTGCTGCGCATCCAGGACGGCGGCTGCCACCCCACGGACGGCTGCGCCGACGGGACCCCCTACGAGGGCGCGGACTTCCAGTACCTGTCGGCCAACGCGTTCGTCACCGAGACCGGCGAGCCGCTGCTGCCGCCCTACGCCGTCCACCGCGTGCAGGGCGTCGACATCGGCTTCATCGGGATGACGCTGGAGGGCACTGGCGCCATCGTCAGCCAGGAGGGCACCGCCGGCCTGGAGTTCCGCGACGAGGTGGAGACGGCCAACCGCCTCGCCGCCGAGCTGCGGGGGCAGGGGGTCGAGGCGATCGTCGTCCTGCTGCACGAGGGCGGCGCGCAGACCGGGGAGAACGCCTGGGACGTCAACGGCTGCGCCGGCCTCACCGGGCCGGTCGTCGACATCGCCGCCGGCATGGACGACGCGATCGACGTCGTGGTCAGCGGCCACACCCACCAGGCCTACAACTGCGAGCTGGACGGCAAGCTGGTGACCAGCGGCAGCTCCTTCGGCCGGCTGGTGACCGACATCGACCTCACCCTCGACCGGCAGACCGGCGACGTCCTCACGGCGGCGGCCGAGAACGTGGTCGTGCGGCGCGACGTCGCGGCCGACGCCGCCCAGAGCGAGCTGATCGCCCGCTACCGGGAGGCGCTCGGGCCGATCGCCGGCGCGGTCGTCGGGACGGCGGCGGTCGACCTCACGCGCACCCAGGAGCCGCTGCTCGACGGCGCCGAGTCCGCACTGGGCAACGTGATCGCCGACGCCCAGCTCGCGGCCACGGACGACGAGGCCGGGGCGGTCGCCGCGTTCATGAACCCCGGCGGCGTGCGGGCCGACCTGCTGGCCGGCGAGGTCACCTACGAGGAGGCCTTCACGGTGCAGCCCTTCGCCAACAACCTGGTGACCCTCGACCTCACCGGCGCGCAGCTGCAGTGCCTGTTGGAACAGCAGTTCCAGCTGGAGCGGGTGCTGTACCCGGCCGGGATCTCGTACCGGGTCGACGCCGCCGGGGCCGCCGCGGCGGCGGGCGCCGACCCGTGCTCGGGCACCCGGGTGCCCGACGGGTCGGTGCAGATCGCCGGTCAGCCGGTGACGGCCGAGGCGACGTACCGGGTGACGGTGAACAACTTCCTGGCCGGCGGCGGGGACGGCTTCACCGTGCTCACCGGCGGCACCGACGCCGTGACCGGGCCGATCGACCTCGACGCGTTCACCGCCCACCTCGGCGCGGCCTCACCGGTGCAGGCCCCGGCCCTGGACCGGATCGCGCCCGTCTGACGACGCCGGTCCCGGGGCGCGGCGGGCCGGGGCCCGGGCGCCCGGACGGGCGCCGACCACGCGGCGTCCCGCGGGGACGACGACCCCGCCGCGTGGTCGGTGCCGGAGGGCCCCCTGCCCTCGGGCGGGTGGTCCCGGAACGGGGACGACACTCCTTGTCACGGTCTGCGTCGCGCTGTTTCCTCCTGGACACATCCCTCGTGCACAGTGCCGTGCACGCCGAGGGACAGCGAGGAGCGCCGATGGACTTCCTGCAGCCGACGACGTGGGCCGATGCGCTCGCCGCGCGCGCCGAGCGGCCGGACGCGCTGCCGATCGCGGGCGGCACCGACGTCATGGTCGAGCTCAACTTCGACTGGCGCCGTCCGGCAGCGCTGCTGGACCTGACCCGCGTGCGCGAGCTGCGCGAGTGGGACACCGAGGACGGTCGCGTCCGCCTCGGCGCCGGCGTCCCGTACGCGCGGGTGATCCGGGAGCTGGGGGCGCAGCTGCCCGGCCTGGCGATGGCCTCGCGCACCGTCGGGTCGCCACAGATCCGGGTGCGCGGCACGGTCGGCGGCAACCTCGGCTCGGCGTCCCCGGCCGGGGACGCGCACCCGCCGCTGCTGGCCGCCGGCGCGGAGGTGGAGCTGGTGTCGGCCGCCCGGGGCGCCCGGCGCGTGCCGGTCGCGGACTTCTACACCGGCGTCAAGCGCTCCGTGCTGGCCCCCGACGAGCTGATCGCCGCCGTCCTCGTGCCACCCGCAGCTGGGCCGCAGCAGTTCTGCAAGGTCGGCACCCGCAACGCGATGGTGATCGCGGTGTCGGCCTTCGCCGTGGCCCTGCACCCGGACCGGCGGGCGGTGGGCACCGGCATCGGGTCGGCCGCACCGACCCCGCGGCGGGCCCCGGAGGCCGAGGAGTTCCTCGCAGGGGAGCTGGACTGGGAGTCGCGCCGCCCCCTGCCCGAGGCGCTGGCCGCGGAGTTCGGGCAACGGGTCGCCGCCGCGGCCTCGCCCATCGACGACGTCCGGGGGAGCGCGGCCTACCGGCGGCACTCGCTGTCGGTGCTGGCCCGCCGGGCCGCCACCTGGGCCTGGGACGACCTGAGGAAGGCGGCCTGATGCGCGTCACGACCACGGTCAACGGGACGACCTCCGAGGTCGACGACGTCTGGCCCGGGGAGAGCCTGCTGTACCTGCTGCGCGAGCGCCTGGGGCTGCCGGGCGCGAAGAACGCCTGCGAGCAGGGCGAGTGCGGGTCGTGCACCGTCTATCTCGACGGCGAGCCGGTGTGCGCCTGCCTGGTCGCGGCCGGCCAGGCGATCGGCCGGGAGGTGACCACCGTCGAGGGGCTGGCCGAGGAGGGGCGGCTGCACCCGGTGCAGGAGGCCTTCGTCGAGGCCGGCGCCGTGCAGTGCGGGTTCTGCACGCCCGGCCTGGTGGTGGCCGCGCACGACCTCCTCGCCCGGGTGCCCCGCCCCAGCGACCCGGAGATCCGGGAGGCGCTGGCCGGCAACCTGTGCCGCTGCACCGGCTACGAGAAGATCCTCGACGCGGTCCGGCTGGCCGCGGCCGAGCAGGCCGCGCGATGACCGCCATCGAGGCCGGGGTCCGGGCTCCCGGCCGGATCGGCGAGAGCGCGCCGCGCCCCGACGCCACGCTCAAGGTCACCGGGGAGTTCGCCTACGCCAGTGACCTGTGGCACGACGACATGGTCTGGGGCGTCACGCTGCGCAGCCCGCACCCGTCCGCCCGCATCCGCCGGATCGACGTCTCCGAGGCGCTCACCGTGCCGGGGGTGACCGCCGTCCTCACCGCGGACGACGTCCCGGGGGAGAACGCCTACGGGCTCGAGCACGCCGACCAGCCGGTGCTCGCCGCCGACGTCGTCCGCTACGAGGGCGAGCCGGTGGCCCTGGTGGCCGCCGACCACCCCGAGACCGCGCGCCGGGCGGCCGCCCGGATCCGGGTCGACTACGAGATGCTGCCCGCGGTCACCGACCCCCGCCGGGCCCTGGACGACGACGCCCCGCGCGTGCAGCCCGGCGGCAACCTGGTGCGCCACCTGCGGCTGCGGCGTGGCGAGGAGCACCCGAGCGCCCCCGTCGTGGTCAGCCTGGACTTCGAGGTCGGCATGCAGGACCAGGCCTTCCTCGGGCCCGAGTCCGGGCTCGCCGTCCCGGCCGAGGACGGCGGCGTCGACCTCTACGTCGCCACCCAGTGGCTGCACGTCGACCAGCGGCAGGTCTGCCTGGCGCTGGGGCTGCCCCCCGAGAAGGTGCGGCTCACCCTCGCCGGCGTGGGCGGTGCCTTCGGCGGCCGCGAGGACCTCTCGGTGCACGTGCACGCCTGCCTGCTGGCGCTGCGCACCGGGCGGCCGGTGAAGATGAGCTACGGCCGCGAGGAGTCCTTCTACGGCCACGTGCACCGCCACCCCGCGACGATGACCTACGAGTTCGGCGCCGAGCGCGACGGCACGCTGGTCTACGCGCGGGCCCGGGTGCTGCTCGACGGCGGCGCGTACGCCTCGTCCACCGCGGCGGTCGTGGGCAACGCCGGCCTGCTCGGGATGGGGCCCTACCGCTTCCCGTCGGTGGCGGTCGACGCCTACGGGGTGTTCACCAACAACCCGCCGTGCGGGGCGATGCGCGGGTTCGGCTGCGTGCAGGCCGCCTTCGCCCACGAGGCCCTGATGGACGAGCTGGCCGCCGCCGTCGGCGTGAGCCCGGTCGAGATCCGGCAGCGCAACGGCCTGCGCGAGGGCGACCGCACCATCACCGGCCAGCTGGTCGACTCCGCGGCACCGGTGGCCGAGCTGGTGCAGCGGGTCGCGGACATGCCGCTGCCCCCGCCGGCGGACGCCACCGACCTGCGCGCCCTGCCTGGCGCCGTGGGCAACACCACCCACGGAGAGGGCGTGCGGCGGGGCGTCGGCTACGCCGTGACGATGAAGAACATCGGCTTCTCCGAGGGCTTCGACGACTACTCCACCGCGCGGGTGCGGCTGGAGGTGACCGGCGGCGAGGCCGTGGCCACCGTGCACACGGCCGCCGCGGAGGTCGGCCAGGGGCTGGTCACCGTGCAGCAGCAGATCGCCCGCACGGAGCTCGGGGTGGAGCGGGTGGTCGTCGTCCCGGCCGACACCGCGGTCGGCTCGGCCGGCTCGACGTCGGCGTCCCGCCAGACCTACGTGACCGGCGGCGCGGTCAAGGCCGCCTGCGAGGCGGTGCGAACGGCGGTGCTGCAGCGGGCCGCGGTCGCCCTCGGCCGGCCGGTCGGGGGGCTGGAGCTGGAGGGGGAGAAGGTGGTCGGGCCGGGCGGTGAGGTGCTGGCGGGCCTGGCCGAGGTGCTGGGGGACGACGCGGTCGAGGAGACCGTCGAGTGGCGGCACCGCCCCACCCACGCCGTCGACCCGGAGACCGGGCAGGGCGACGCGCACGTGCAGTTCGCCTTCTCCGCGCACCGGGCCGTCGTGGACGTTGACACCGAGCTCGGCCTGGTCAAGGTGGTCGCCCTCGACACCGCCCAGGACGTCGGGAAGGCGATCAACCCCGACGCGGTGGTGGGCCAGATCCACGGCGGGTCGGCGCAGGGCATGGGCCTGGCGCTGATGGAGGAGGTCGTGGTGACCGAGGGGCACGTGCGGAACCCCTCGTTCACCGACTACCTGCTGCCGACGATCCTCGACGTGCCGCCGATGCGGGTGGAGGTCCTCGAGTACGCCGACCCGCACGCGCCCTACGGCGTGCGCGGGGTGGGCGAGCCGCCGACGATCTCGTCCGGGCCCGCGGTGGCCGCCGCGGTGCGGGCCGCCTGCGGGCGGCCGCTGCGCCGGGTGCCGATCCGCCCGGAGCACGTCACGGGCACCTGAGCCGTGACCGCTCCCGTGGACGTCCCCGTCCCCACGCTCGTCGGGCGGAGCGTGGTGGTCGAGGCCGACGCCGTCCGGATCCTCGACCGTCGCGTCTTCCCCTTCCAGCGCCGCTGGGTGACCTGCCGCGACCACGAGGAGGTCGCCACCGCGATCGAGGAGATGGTCACCCAGAGCCTCGGCCCGCTGTTCGCCGCGGCCGGCGGCATGACCCTGGCCGCGCGCCACGCCGACCGCCTGGCGACGGCACAGGCGCGGCGCGACCACGTGACGGCTGCCGGCGCCCGGCTGGTGGCCACCCGGCCGACGAACAACGGGATCCGGGACGTCGTGGCCGAACTGCTCGCGGTGGCGACGCGGACCGCGGACGCCGGGGAGCCGGTGGGGCCCGCTGTCGAGGCCGCCGCCCGGGACCTCGCGGAGCGCACCCGGGCCGGGCACCGGCGGCTGGGCGAGCACGCCGCCGCGCTGGTCCCCGACGGCGCCACCGTGCTGACCCACTGCTGGGCCGACGCCTACCTGACCGAGACGGTGGCGGCCGTGCTGCGGTCGGGCCGGCGGATCGACGCCGTCTGCACCGAGACCCGGCCCTACCTGCAGGGCGCCCGGCTGACGGCGGAGAGCCTCGGCGAGATGGGCGTGCCCACGCGGCTGGTCACCGACGGCGCCGCCGCCCACCTGATGAGCCGCGGCGAGGTCACCCTCTTCGTGACCGGGGCCGACCGGGTCACCATGGACGGCTGCGTCGTCAACAAGATCGGCACGCTGCAGATCGCCGTCTCGGCGCACGCGTTCGGGGTGCCGTTCGTGGCGCTGGTGCAGGCACCGGACCGGCAGGCGCCCGACGCGGCCGCCGTCGACCTCGAGGACCGCGACGGCCGGGAGGTCCTGCACTGCCTGGGGCGCCGCACCGCATCGGAGCGGGTCACCGGCGTCTACCCGGCCTTCGACGTCACGCCGGCCCGGTTCGTGAGCGTCGTGGTCACCGACCGCGGGCGCTTCGCGCCCTCGGACCTCGCCTCCTACCCCTTGGCATGAGGGCCGCCACCGCGCGGGACGAGGCGGTCACCCGACGCGGGACGGCCTCCCGCCGGGCGCTCGTCCTGGAGGAGGCGGCGACCGCGACCCGCCGCCGGCCGGGGTCCCATGCGGTCAGCCCCGGAGGGCGTCCTCGGCGTCGGGGTACCCGGCCAGCACGTCCTCGAGTTCGACGATGCGGGGGAAGTCGGCGGCGTCCTGGTGGCGCAGCAGGAACGTGACGGTGCGCCGGACGAGCGCCTCCTCGTCGGCGCCGGTGACGCCCAGCCGGTCGAGGACCTCCGGGGTGAACTGCACCCAGGACTCCACGTCCTCGCCCGCGTCCTGCAGACGGACGACGTACTCGTGCTCGCCCTGTGCCTCGATCCGGAACGGCTCGCTCATCTCCCGGGGCTACCCGGCAGCCGGGCGCGGACACCGCACTCCCGGTGCCGCCGTGCCCCGGCTCCCGCGCGACTGCGGCACCGTCCTGCCACCATCCGGGTGTGCCGTTCGAGTCGCCGGACCTGACCGTCCGCCGCGTGGACGCACAGACCTGGGCGGTCGTCGACCCGCTGGTCTACCGCGGGGAGCGGGACCGGTTCGTCGTGCCCGCCGGCTTCCGCACCGACTTCGCCACGGTGCCGCGGCTGGTGGTCTGGCTCGTGCCGCGGTTCGGCGCCTACACGCTGGCCGCGATCCTGCACGACTGGCTGTGCACGGAGGGCATCCGCTCGGGGGTGGTGACCTCACGCGAGGCCGACGGGCTGTTCCGGCGGGTGATGCGGGAGAGCGGGGTGCCCGTGCTGCGCCGCTGGCTCATGTGGTGCGGCGTGCGGTGGGGCGCCCTGGTCGACCCGCTCCGGCGGCCGGGGTGGCTGCTCAGTGCCCCCGGGGTGGTGGCCATCTCGCTGCTGGCCGCGCCCCTCGTCGTCCCGCCGGCGGTGGTGATCGCACCGGGCCTGCTCGTCTTCGCGGTGGCCGAGGGAGTGGTCGGCTGGTTCGCGCCGACCCGCGCCGAGCACCTGGTCGTCCCGGCGCCGCGGGGCGCGTTTGTGGCCACGGACAGCCCGGAGGGGATCGCCTTGGGATCGACGCAGGTCGACGGAGGGGAGGCTGCCCGCTAGCGTCCGGCCAGCCTGCCGGCACCGGCGCGGGTGGGCCTGGCGAGCAGGAGCCGCGCATGGCGATCACAGTGGCCGAGTTCCGGGACGTCGCCGACGGGACGCAGCCCGGCCAGTTCGAGGTCGGACACCGGCACGCGGTCGACAGCCTCGAGGACCTCGATCCCGTCTACAAGCAGCTGATCGACGGGCCGGTCACCGCGGTGGTCGCCGTCATGGGCGCCACCGGGCGGCCGAACCTGACCCCGGTCTGGTTCGACTACGAGGGCAACACCGTGCTGCTCAACCTGGCCACCCACCGCAAGAAGGTCGACTGGCTGCGGGCCAACCCGCAGGCGACCTTCCTGCTGATGAACCCGGCGAACCCCTACCACTGGCTGAGCGTCAAGGCCACGGTCACCCGCGAGGTCTCCGAGGACGACCCGGAGGAGGGCCCGCGGGTCACCGCCCAGCTGGACAAGATCTGGAGGAAGTACACCGGCGACGAGGGGCACTACGCCCTGCGCGACCCCGGCCGCGACGAGCGGCGCGTGCTCTTCGAGCTGCGGGTGGACACGATCGCCACCTTCGGCCGGCCCTGACCCGCCGTCCGCGGCCGGCCCCGTCGTGCGCGGCGGGCCGGCCGCGGCGGAGGGGGCTGCGCGGGGGAGGCGCGACGAGCAAGCTGTCGCCATGACCGACCTCTCCGGCCCGCCGTTCCGCGCCGACCACGTCGGCAGCCTGCTGCGACCCCAGCGTCTGCTGGACGCCCGAGCCCGCGCCGCCGCCGGGGAGATCGACGCGGCGGAGTTGCGCCGCGTCGAGGACGAGGCGATCACCGAGGCGGTCCGCATGCAGGAGGACGTCGGCCTGCGGAGCGCGACCGACGGCGAGTTCCGCCGCGCCACCTGGCACATGGACTTCATCTACGCGATCAACGGCATCACCAAGGTGGAGGGCGAGGGCCGGCCGGTCCACTTCCGCAACGCCGACGGGTCGCTGGACTGGACGCCGGCCGGCCTGCACGTCGACGGCCCGCTCTCCATCGACGAGCCGATCTTCGGCGGCGACTTCGCCTACCTGCAGTCGGTGGTGAGCGACCGGCAGACGGCGAAGCTGACCATCCCCTCGCCGTCGATGGTCCACTACCGCGGCGGGGCCGCGGCCATCGACCCGGCGGTCTACCCGGACGAGGACGCCTTCTGGGACGCGCTGTCGGCGGCCTACCGGCAGCAGGTCCGCGGGATCGCCGACCAGGGCTGCACCTACCTGCAGCTGGACGACACCAGCCTGGCCTACCTCAACGACCCCGCCCAGCGGGCCGAGCTGGCCGAGCAGGGCCGGGACGCCGAGCACCAGCACGAGCGCTACATCCGGCAGATCAACGCGGCGCTGGCCGACCGGCCCGAGGGGCTGACCGTCACGACGCACATGTGCCGCGGCAACTTCCGCTCCTCGTGGGCCGCCGAGGGTGGCTACGACTTCGTCGCCGAGGCGCTGTTCGGCGGCCTGGAGGTCGACGGCTTCTTCCTCGAGTACGACGACGCCCGCTCCGGGGGCTTCGAGCCGCTGCGGTTCGTCCCGCCCGGCAAGCGGGTCGTCCTGGGCCTGGTCACCAGCAAGCGCCCGGAGCTGGAGGACAAGGACACCCTCAAGCGGCGCATCGACGAGGCAGCGGAGTACGTGCCGATGGAGCAGCTGTGCCTCTCCCCGCAGTGCGGCTTCTCCTCGACGGTCGAGGGCAACGCGCTCACCCGCGAGGACCAGGCCGCCAAGCTCCGGCTGGTCGTCGAGACCGCCCAGGAGGTCTGGGGCTCCTGAGCGGCCCCCCGCAGGGTCCCGGCGGTCACGGGCGCGTCTCCTTCCGGTGGTGCGCCGGGCCGGGTCCTTGCATGCTCGTCCCTGACGCGGGCGGCGTCGTCCGGGCGCTGCCCTGACCTGCAGGGAGGGCGCTCATGTCCACGACCGTCAGGACGGACGCCGCCGGCGGCGGGCAGCCCCCGGGCGGGGCCGGGCGCCGCCGTCCGACGCTGCGCACCGTGCTGGTCTGGGGCGCGGTGTCGGTGGTCGGCGCGGTCGCCTGGACCGTCCTGGCCCTGGCGCGCGGTGAGACGGTCTCCGCGCTGTGGATCCTCTTCGCGGCGCTGTGCTCGTACGCCATCGCCTACCGCTTCTACGCGAAGTTCATCGCCCGCCGCGTGCTGCAGGTCGACGACCGGCGGGCCACCCCGGCCGAACGCCTGCACAACGGCATCGACTTCGACGTGACCGACCGGCGGGTGCTGTTCGGCCACCACTTCGCCGCGATCGCGGGCGCCGGACCACTCGTCGGGCCGGTGCTCGCCGCCCAGATGGGTTACCTGCCCGGGACCATCTGGATCATCGTCGGCGTCATCTTCGCCGGCGCGGTCCAGGACATGACGGTCCTGTTCTTCTCGATGCGCCGCAACGGCAAGAGCCTCGGCCAGATGGTCCGCGAGGAGATCGGGGTCGTCGGGGGCATCGCGGCCCTGATCGCCGTCTTCGCGATCATGATCATCATCCTGGCGGTGCTGGCGCTGATCGTGGTCAACGCCCTGGCCGAGTCGCCGTGGGGTGTCTTCTCGATCGCGCTGACCATCCCCATCGCCCTGTTCATGGGCGTCTACCTGCGCACGATCCGGCCCGGCCGCGTGCTGGAGGCCACCGCGATCGGCGTCGTCCTGCTCCTGCTGGCCGTCATCGGCGGTGGGTGGATCGACGACACCGGGCTCGGCGAGGCACTGACGCTGTCCAAGGAGTGGCTGGTCCTCGCCCTGGTCGTCTACGGGTTCGTCGCCTCGGTGCTGCCGGTGTGGCTGCTGCTCACCCCGCGCGACTACCTGTCGACGTTCATGAAGGTCGGCGTCATCGTCCTGCTCGCGATCGGGCTGCTGCTCGCCCGCCCGGTGCTGCAGGCCGACGCGGTGACCCAGTTCGCCCGCGAGGGCACCGGTCCGGTCTTCGCCGGGTCGCTGTTCCCGTTCGTGTTCATCACGATCGCCTGCGGCGCGCTGTCGGGGTTCCACGCCCTCATCTCGTCCGGGACGACGCCGAAGATGGTGGCCAAGGAGAGCCAGGTCCGCCTCATCGGCTACGGCGGCATGCTGATGGAGTCCTTCGTCGCGATCAGTGCGCTGATCGCCGCCGTGGTCATCGACCAGGGGCTCTACTTCGCGATGAACAGCCCGGCCGGCGTCACCGGCGGGACGGCGGAGACGGCGGCCACCTACGTCAACGGCCTGGGCTTCCCGACCACGGCGCAGGACATCGCCGCGGCGTCCGCGGCGGTGCAGGAGCCGAGCCTGGTCTCCCGCACCGGCGGGGCGCCCACGCTGGCCGTCGGCATCGCCAACATCCTGTCCGACGCCTTCGGGGCCGGGATGGCGGCGTTCTGGTACCACTTCGCGATCATGTTCGAGGCGCTGTTCATCCTCACCGCCGTCGACGCCGGCACCCGGGTGGGCCGGTTCATGCTGCAGGACACGATCGGCAACGTCTGGAAGAAGTTCGGTGACCTGTCCTGGCGGCCCGGCAACCTCATCGCCAGCGCGATCACCGTGGGCCTGTGGGGTTACATCCTCTACGTCGGGGTGACCGACCCCCTCGGTGGCGTCAACCAGCTCTTCCCGCTGTTCGGCATCGCCAACCAGCTGCTGGCGGCCATCGCGCTGACGCTGGTGACGGTGCTGCTGATCAAGCACGGCAAGCTGAAGTACGCGTGGGTCACCGCCGTCCCGCTGGTGTGGGACCTCGTCGTCACCATGACGGCGAGCTTCCAGAAGGTGTTCTCCTCCGACCCGGCCGTCGGCTACTTCGCGCAGCGCCAGCGCTACGCCGACGCCCAGGCGGCG
The DNA here is from genome assembly GCF_054050095.1 of Geodermatophilus sp. SYSU D01105. NCBI lineage: Bacteria > Bacillati > Actinomycetota > Actinomycetes > Geodermatophilales > Geodermatophilaceae > Geodermatophilus > Geodermatophilus sp. SYSU D01105. Next base: position 12,800 of record NZ_JBJGYR010000031.1, on the reverse strand, counting down.
GGGGAGCTGCTCGCCCCGGCGCAGGACCCCGGCCAGATGGACCAGGTCATCTACAACTCGACGCTCAACGGCATCCTGCAGGCGGTGTTCGCCTGCCTGACGCTGGTCGTGGTGGCCAACGCGGCGTTCGTCATCGCACGGGCGATCCGCGCCCGCGGACCGGTGCCGACCACCGAGGAACCGCCGGTCCCGTCGCAGCTCGTCGAGCCCTCCGGGTTGTTCCCCACCGCCGAGGAGAAGCGCGCCATGGCCGAGCACGAGCGCCTGGTCGGCGCCGGGGCGCGGGGCCAGGGGACCTTCACCGAGGAGGGTCCGGCACGGTGAGCGAGGGGATGACCGCCGTGCGGTCGGCCGCCGTCCGCACCTGGCGGGGGGTGCGCTGGTACCTGCGCGAGTGGAGCGGGGAGGCGCGCTGGGACGACTACCTGCGGCACTGCGCCGAGCACGGGCACCAGCCGATGACCCGGCGGGAGTTCGAGCGCCGTCGCGCCGACGCCCTGGAACGCACCCCGGTCAGCCGCTGCTGCTGACCCGGGGGTCGTGATCAGGTGACCTGACCACGGCGTGTCCTCCCTCACGGCAGACCGGGGGAGGACACGCCGGGGTGCGGGAGGACGGGCGCGGCCTGCCGGACCGGCCGCGCCGTCCCGCGCCTCAGCCGCGCAGCCCCGGGAACTGGTCGTCGCGCCACTCGCCCGGGCGGGGGCCCTCGACGCCGGCCAGCTCCTCCTCCCGCCCGCGCAGCTCGACCCGCCGGATCTTGCCCGAGATGGTCTTGGGCAGGTCGGCGAACTCGATGCGGCGCACCCGCTGGAACGGGGCGAGGTGCTCGCGGGCGTACCGCAGGATCGCCTGCGCCGTCTCCGCGGTCGGCTCGTGCCCGGGGGCGAGGGCGACGTAGGCCTTCGGCACGGCCAGCCGCACCGCGTCGGGCGCCGGCACGACGGCGGCCTCGGCCACCGCGGGGTGCTCGATGAGGACCGACTCCAGCTCGAACGGGCTGATCTTGTAGTCGCTGGCCTTGAACACGTCATCGGTGCGGCCGACGTAGGTGATGTACCCGTCGGCGTCCCGGCCGGCGATGTCACCGGTGTGGTAGTAGCCGCCGGCCATCGCCTCCGCGTTGCGGTCGGGGTCGCCCTGGTAGCCGGTCATCAGCGGCAGCGGCGACCGGGCGAGGTCCAGGCAGATCTCGCCCTCGCCCGGCCCCTCCACCGGGCGGCCGGTGAGCGGGTCCACCAGCGCCACGGGCACGCCCGGCAGCGGCCGGCCCATCGAGCCGGGCTTGACGACCGACTCGGGTGTGTTGCCGATCTGCGCGGTGGTCTCGGTCTGGCCGTAACCGTCGCGGATGGTGAGCCCCCACGCCCGCCGGACCTGCTCGATGACCTCCGGGTTGAGCGGCTCCCCGGCGCCGATCACCTCGCGCAGCGCGCCAGGGCCCCCGGAGAGGTCGGCGTTGATGAGCATCCGCCACACCGTCGGCGGCGCGCAGAACGACGTCACCCCGTGCGCGCGGATGCGGTCCAGCAGCGTGCCCGGCTCCAGCCGCCGGTAGTTGTGCAGGAAGACCGTGGCCTCGGCGATCCACGGGGCGAAGAAGCAGGACCAGGCGTGTTTCGCCCAGCCGGGGGAGGAGACGTTGAGGTGGACGTCGCCCGGCCGCAGCCCCAGCCAGTACATCGTGCTCAGGTGCCCGACGGGGTAGGAGACCTGGGTGTGCTCGACCAGCTTGGGCCGGGAGGTCGTGCCCGACGTGAAGTACAGCAGCAGGGGGTCGCCGGGCGCGGTGCCCGGGTGCGCGGCGGGACCGGCGTCCCGGCCCTCGGCCTCGCGCAGGTCGGCCCACCCGGCGGCCGCGCCGACGCTGAGCCGGGTGTAGTCGCCGGGCACGGCGTCGAACTTGGCGGTGTCGGCGGCGTTGCACAGCACGTGCCGGGCGCCGCCGCGGCCGACCCGGTCGGTGAGGTCGGAGGGGCCGAGGGCGGTGGTCGTCGGCATGATGACCGCGCCCAGCTTCATGATCGCCAGCATCGACTCCCACAGCTCGACCTGGTTGCCCAGCATGAGCAGCACCCGGTCGCCGCGGCCGACGCCCCGGTCGGCGAGCCAGGCGGCGACCTGGTCGGAGCGGCGGGCCATCTCGTCGTAGGTCCGCGTGGTGGTGGAGCCGTCGTCCTCGGCGAGCACGAGCGCCGGCCGTCCGTTGCCCCGGGCGACCGCGTCGAACCAGTCCACCGCCCAGTTGAACCGGTCCCCGAGGTCGGGCCAGCGGAACTCGGTCACCGCCCGGTCGTGGTGCCCGCGCAGGGCGAGCAGCTGGTCGCGGGCGGCACGGTAGGCGTCGGTCGCGGTCATGGTCGGGGAGTCTCCTCTCGATCGGCGGCCGGCGGCAGCCGGCCGGCCGCGGCCCGGACGGTGAGAGCGAGCAGGACCGCCAGGCCCAGCAGGAGGGAGGCGCCGACCAGCCACAGCCCCGCCGCGGGGAGGGCGGCGCCGTGCGCGTGACCGCCGTCCCCGGAGGCCGCGGGTGCGTGGACGGCGAGCATGCCGAGGTCCAGGCCGACGGTCGTGGCCCACACCGCCGGCGACGGCGCCCTCCACAGGTGCCAGGCGCAGGGCAGGCAGGCCAGCGCCATCCCGGCCATCGCGAGCGAGGACAGCGACGCGGTGCTCACCCCGGTCAGGTGCACGGCCGCCGAGGCGAGGGCGAGCAGCGCCGCCCCCCGCCCGGCGGGGCCGGCCCCGGCCCACGACGTGGACCGGGGCCGGCCGGGGACGACGACCGTCGTCACGACTCGTGCGCGCAGTGACCCGAGGTCGACCTCGGCGTCCCCAGGGCGGGGTTGCGGTCGAAGAAGCCGACCGGCTTGAGGGTGAAGCCGGCGTAGTCGGTCGGCATGACCGGCCAGTCCTCCGGGCGGGGGAAGTGGGTCAGCCCGAAGGTGTGCCACAGGACGACGTCCTGCCCCTCCAGCGGGCGGTCGGCCTGGACGAAGGCGGGCAGGCCCGCCGCGCCCGGGTGCTGGTTGACGAAGTCGCCGGCCGCGTAGCGCTCGGCCGGGTCGTACTGCGTCACCCACAGGCTCTTGGTGCCGAAGGTGGCGCGCTGGTGGATCGAGGAGGACTCGTCGGCCAGCATCAGCGGCAGGTTCTCCGGGTGCAGCGCGTACCCGACCGGCTGACCCAGGCGGTTGGTCTTCTCGGGGTTGAGGACGTGCCAGACCCGCCCGACCGTGCCGTCGGCCACCCGGGTGCCCTCGGACTCCCGCGTGATCGGTGTGGACCGGCGGGTGAACGCGTTGCCGTAGGGGTTGCTGTCGCTCACCGGCACCCGGACGGCGTCCACCTCGTGCACCGTGTTGCGGTCGCCGTCGACGGCCATGTCCAGCCGCGCGGAGAACAGGTGCTGGTGGAACGGCGCGCCCAGACCGGGGGCGATCTCGGTGGCGTAGGGGTGCTCGTCGCCGCGGTAGGAGGACGTGAACACGATGCCGGTCGCCTTGGACTCCAGCTGGATGGTCCCGTCCAGGTAGAGGTACCAGTAGAAGCCGTAGTCGTAGTTGCCGATCGTGGTGAAGAAGCTGATCACCAGCCGGCGCGAGCGGCGGGTCTCGGCCATCCCGTTGAACAGGTCGGTGTGCTTCCACCCGACGCCGTAGTCCTCCTCGTGGAGGCAGATGGCGTTGCGCAGCACCCGCGGCGCGCCCTCCTCGTCGGCGATGGTGGCGTCGAAGTAGTGGATCTCGCCGAGGCAGTCGCAGCCGAGCTCGAGGGCGTTGGTGTAGCGGGCGAAGAGGTACTCGCCGGTGTCGAAGTAGTTCTGCCAGAAGCGCACCGGTGAGGGGTCGGCGTAGGGCACGACCATCTCCGAGATCGACGCGCGGTAGACCACCGAGCGGCCGTCGACCGACACCTGGTGCAGGGTGAGCCCCTCCCGGACGTCGAACCCGACCCGCACCTCCCAGCCGGCCCAGCGCACGACGTCGTCCTCGACGGTGAAGCTCGGCCCCTCGGGCTGGGTGATCTCGATCGGCTTGAGGTCGCGGGACGGGGACCGGTGGGCCTCGGCGTCCCACTCGCCGCGCTCGGCCGGCACGGGGAGGTCGTAGTGGTCGTGCACCGCGGTCGTCACGCCGCGGGTGATGTCGACGTAGGCGACCACGCCGTCCACCGGGTGCGCCCACGGCAGGTCGCGCTCGTCGGCCTGGTGGAAGCCGAGGACGCGGACCACCCGATGGCCGAACTCCTCGGGGAAGTACGAACCCGCCGACAGCGGCACGGCGCGCACGTTCGCGACGTCCAGCCCGCGCTTGGCCATCGCGGCGATCCAGCGCTCGTCGGCGGCCAGGATCGGCTCGATCGCCTCGAACTCGGCGTCGAGGATCGGCACCTGGCCGTCGGCGACACCGTCGATCTCGACGTCCCGGACGACCGACCGGCCGGTCACCGAGACGGTCAGGTCGCGCCCGGTCCCGGTGGCACGGTCGAGCAGCAGGACCCGCAGCCGGCGCTCGACCGGCTGGCCCGGCCGCCACGCGAGGACGTCGCGCTTGTGCGGCTCGTCGAGGCCGACGTAGACGAACTTGGTCTGCTCGCCGACCAGGCCGGCCTCGCGGACGATCTCGCTCGCCGCGGTGATCTCCTCGGCGGTCATGCGCGACAGCGGGTGGGTGGCGGTGGTGGCAGGGGCGGTGAGGGTCATGACTCTCCGATCGGGGGACGGCGGTCAGATCTGCGGAGCGGAGTCGGCGGGGGAGGCGGCGGTGAGGTCGCGGGCCGCCCGCGGGCGGGCCGCGGCCAGTGCCCAGCCCGCGGCCAGCGCGACGGCGAGCAGGACACCGGCGCCGACGCCCAGGACGGTGGAGCCGCCCATGAGCAGCGGCAGGTTCTCGACGAGGAGGACGAGGATCGCGGCGAGCCCGAGCAGGCCGAGCGCGGGCGCGACCAGGGTCTGCCAGGGACGGCGGTCCACGCCCGTGCGGCGGAAGAAGACGAGCACCGCCAGGCAGGCCAGCAGCATGAGGACGACGATCCCGACGCTGGCGATGCCGGCCAGCCAGGTGAAGACCTCCAGGACCGGGTCCAGGCCGGCGATGACGCAGACGGCCATGACCAGGGCGCCCACGCCGGAGGTCACCAGCGAGGCGACGTGCGGAGAGGCGTGGCGGGCGTGGCTGCGGCCGCACACACCGGGCAGCACGCCGGTGTTGCCGAGGGAGAAGAAGTAGCGGGCCAGCACGTTGTGGAAGGCCAGGATCGCCGCGAACAGGCTGGTCACGAAGAGCACCTGCATCACGTCGGCGGCCGCCGTCCCGACGAAGCGCTGGGCGGTGGCGACCACGATGCCGCCGGGGTCCGCGGCGGACTCCTCGACGATGCGGCTGTCGCCCCATGCGCTCACGATGGCCCATGCGGACACGGTGTAGAAGACCGCGATGATGGTCAGCGCGGCGTAGGTGGCCCGCGGGATGGTGCGCTCGGGGTCGCGGGCCTCGTCGCGGAAGATCGCCGTCGCCTCGAAGCCGATGAACCCGGCGATGGCGAACATCAGGCCGATGCCCGGTGCGCCGGAGAGGACGTCGCCGGGGGTCAGCAGCGCCGTCGACAGGCCCTCGTCCCCACCACCCCGGCCGACGACGGCGGCGTCCAGCACGAGCACGATGCCCACCTCGGCGACCAGCAGGATGCCGAGCACCCTGCTCGACAGCTCGATGTGCCGGTAGCCGAGCACGCCGGTGACCGCGAGGACGAGGACGGTCCACAGCCACCACGGCAGGTCCGGGCCGCCGTAGCCGGTCACCAGGTCGTCGAGCAGGAACCCGATGTAGCCGTAGACGGCCCCCTGCACGGTGACGTAGCTGATCAGCGCGACCAGCGCGCTGCCGAGGCCCGCGCCGCGGCCCAGCCCGGTGCCGATGTAGGAGTAGAAGGCGCCGGCGTTCGGCACGTGCCGGGTCATCGCGGTGAACCCGACGGCGAAGAACATCAGGACGACGGCGGCGACGACGTACATCGCCGGGTAGCCCGGGCCGTTCCCCGCCGCGATCCCGATGGGCACCGAGCCGGCGATCACCGTCAGCGGGGCGGCCGCGGCCACCACCATGAAGACGATCGCGGCCGGGCCCAGGCGCCCCCGCAGCCGGTGGCCGGCGGCCGCCGGAGCGGCGGTGCCGGCGGCGGTGGGGGGCGGGTCGGAGACGGTGGCCATGCGGGACCTCCGGGGGTCGGGGACGACCGGGACACTGTGTCGCCCGCCCCGGCCAGCGCGGTCACACGGCCGTAACTTCGCGGAAACGTCCGTGTAACCCCGAACGAGACGGCGGTCACACTTTTCTCATTCGGGACCGACCCCGCGGGCACGACCCCTCGCTACGCTCGCCCACCGTCGAGATCCGCGGCGTGCGCAGGGCGAGGTCCCCTCGGTGTGCGCACTCCGCTGCGGGACGGGAGCGTCATGGCGGAGCGGACCGGGGCACGGCCGGCCGGCCGGTTGCCCGCCCGCTCGCCGGTCGCGGGCCTGCGCCGACGGCGGCTGAGCTTCCTGGAGGTGCTGGCCCAGTCGGTCTCCGCGCTGGCGCCGTCCGCGGCGATGGTCGTCGTCCCGTCCATCGTGCTGGTCGAGTCCGGCGCGGCGACCCTCCCGGCCTTCGTCGCCGCGACGGTCCTCGTGCTCCTGGTGGGCTGGTGCCTCGGCCAGTTCGGACGGCGGATGGCGGCCGTGGGCGGCACGTACAGCTACACCGCCAAGGGCCTCGGGCCGGTCGGCGCCCTGGTGGGCGGCTGGGCCTCGCTGGTGGCCTACGCGGCCGTCGCGATGTCCGCGCTGGTCGGGACGGCGATCTACCTCGCCGGCGTCGTGGGGGTGGCGCCCACGCCCCTGGTGGTGGCCGCCCTCGGCGCGGGGGTCGGGGCGCTGGCCACGCTGTGCACCGTCCGCGGCATCCAGTTGTCGGCCCGGCTGGCCCTGGCCCTCGAGGTGCTCTCCATCGTCGTGGTGCTCACCGTGCTCGCCGTCCTGCTGGTGGCACCCCGCGGCGGACCGGGCAGCGCCGCCGCGCTGGTGGACGCGCCCGTGCAGTGGGACGGCGTCGCGGTCGGCGTGGTCCTCGGCGTCACCGCGTTCATGGGCTTCGAGAGCGCGGCGACCCTGGGCGTCGAGGCCCGCCGCCCGCTGGTCGCCGTCCCCCGGGCGGTGCTGTGGACCCCCGCGGTGGCCGGCGTGCTGTTCGTCGTCGCCGCCGCCGCGCAGGTCGTCCTGCTGCGCGCCGCGCCGCTCGACGTGCTGACCAGCCCCGTGCCGGTGGCCGAGCTCGCCGACCGGGAGGGGCTGGGCCTGCTCCGGCGGGTCCTCGACCTGGGCATCGCCGCGTCGTTCTTCGCCTGCGTCACCGGGTCGACCAACGCGCTGGGGCGGGTGCTGTTCTCCATGGGCCGCGAGGGCGTGCTGCCGCCCGCGCTCGGCCGCACCCACCCCCGCTTCGACACCCCGCACGTGGCGCTGGCCGTCGGCCTGCCGGCGGTGGTCGGCGTGCCCGTCGTCGCGCTGGCCGCCGGCGGCGGGTCCCGCGCCGTCCTCGCCACGTCGCTGACCGTCTCCGCCTTCGGCTACGTGGTCGCCTACGTGCTGGCCTGCCTGGCGATGCCGGCCTTCCTCCGCCGGATCGGCGAGCTGACCCGGCCGGCCGCGGTCGGCGGCCTCGTCGCCGGGGGCGTCGGCCTGGTCGTGCTGGTCGCCGCGATCGCCGGGGCCTCCTGGTCGGGCGGCCGCACCGTGGTCGCGGTCTTCCTGGCCGCGATGGCGCCGGGGCTGGCCTGGGCGGCGTGGCTGCGCTGCCGGCACCCCGGGCGGCTGCGGGCGGTCGGCGTCTACGACCAGGCCACGGCGAGCAGCGTGCTGCCGGGCAGCGTCGGACCGGTGCGATGACCCCCGCCGTCGACCGCGGCCTCACCGGCCGTCAGCCCAAGGCCGTGCAGAGCGCGCTGGCCATCCTCGAGGCGGTGGCCCGGGCGGGGGCCGGCGTCACGGCCAAGGAGGTGGCGGAGGACGTCGGCCTGCCACCGGCCACCACCTACCGGCTGCTCAACCTGCTGGTGGGGGAGGAGTACCTGGTCCGGCTGCCGGACCTGCACGGGTTCGCCCTCGGGCGCAAGGTCGCGGGGCTGGCCGGCGGTGCGGCCTCGGCGCAGGTGCCCACGGCCGCGCGCGAGGTCGTCGGCGAGCTCCGCCGGCAGGTGCGCTCCGGCGTCCACCTGGTGCTCTACGCCGGGCCGGTGCTGCGCTGCGCCGACGTCGACCCCGACCACCCGCTGCGCTCGACCGAGGAGGTGGAGCGTCACCTGCACGCCACCGCCGTCGGCAAGCTCCTCCTCGCCGAGCAGCCCGACTGGCGCGACGTCGTCCCGCCGCGGCGGCTGTTGCGGCTCACCGCGCGCACCGTGACCCGGCCGGCCGAGCTCGAGGCCGAGCTGCGGGGGATCGGCGAGCGGGGGACGGCGGTGCAGGCGGGCCAGCTGCACGAGGGGGTCTCCTGCGCGGCGGTGCCGGTCCGCGCACCGTCGGGCGTGCTGGTGGGCGCGATCGCGGTGACCGGCCCCGGTGAGGACGAGACGGTCGCCGCCGGCCGCGCCGCGTACGCCGCTCCCTACGCCGACCGGCTGGGTCCACTGCTCGGCTGAGCCGGCACCAGGGGTGGTGCTCCTGCCCGGTCACCGGAGGTCCCGGGCTGGGCCTGGGGGAGGACCAGGTCGAGGGCCCGCTCGGTGGCGTGCCCGTCCTCGCGGTGGCAGAACCGCTCCCGGAAGCGGTCGTAGCGTCCGCGGAAACGGGCCGTGACGTCCGCCACGTCGCGGATGGCGTCGAGGACCTCGTCGACGGTGGTGAGCAGAGGACCGGGGGCGATCTGCTCGAAGTCGAAGTAGAACTCGCGGAGGTCGCCGCGGTAGTGGTCCAGGTCGTAGGTGAAGTAGATGATCGGCTTGCCGGTGACGGCGAAGTCGAACTGGACCGACGCGTAGTCGGTGACCAGCACGTCCGCGGCGAGGTTCAGGTCCCGGATGTCGGGGTGGTCGGACACGTCCATGACGGCCGGCAGGTCGACGCCGTCCAGGGCGTCGGTCACCTGGTAGTGCAGCCGCACCAGCAGGACGTGGTCGGACCCCAGCCGCTCGGCGAACCGGTCGAGGTCCAGGTGCAGCCGGTACTCGGGGCCGTCCTCGTCGGCCAGCTCGTCGTCGCGCCACGTCGGGGCGTACAGGACGGCGGTGCTGCCGGCCGGGATGCCGAGGTCGGCGCGGATCCGGTCGCGTGACCGTGCGGCGTCGGGTGCGTTGAGCAGGTCGTTGCGCGGATAGCCGGTCTCGTGGACCGGCCCGTGGTAGCCGAAGATGTCGCGGAGCAGCCGCGAGGAGTCGGCGTTCTGCGACAGCAGCAGGTCCCACCGGGCGATGTCCCGGTCGACGACCGCGGGCACGTCGGGGTCGAACGTGACGTCGCGGTGCACCGCCTTCAGCGGCGTGCCGTGCCACGTCTGCAGGTAGGTGGCGCCCGGCCGCTTGGTCCAGTCCATCGACAGGTGGGTGTTCGACACGACCAGATCGGCGGACTCGAGCGCCGCGACCGCCTCGGGCCCCTCTTCGGGGACGGTCGCGGTGTCCGGCGGGAACTCGTTCGCGTGGCCCGCTGCGGCCAGCCAGACGTGCTCGACGGCGTCCCCGCGTGCGAGCAGCGCCTCGTGGAGGGCCCGCGGGTTGTCCGAGTACCGGCCGTCAAGACTGCGGTAGGCGATCTTCACGTGCTCTCTTCGGGGTCATCCGGCGAAGGGCTCGGATTCGACCCCGCGAGTGGAGACCCCATCGTGGGAGCGGGCCCGAACCCGCACCCCGGAGGACGTCCGCCGCGCAGGCGCGGACACGAGCGTCGGGCCGGGAGGGCAGGACCACGGCACCGCTCGGACCGAGGGCGGACCCGCCGGTCCCCGGTGGTCCAGACCCTCAGGAGGGCCCCTCGTGCGTGTCCGTCTCCGCCCGCTCGACCAGCAGGTCGTCGTCGTCACCGGTGCCTCCAGCGGCATCGGCCTGGTCACCGCCCGCCGCGCCGCGCAACGCGGCGCCGCCGTCGTGCTGGCCGCCCGCAACGAGCAGGCGCTGCAGGAACTGGCCGACGAGATCCGGCGGGGTGGGGGGCGGGGCGGTCCCGGTGGTCGCCGACGTCGGCCGCCAGGAGGACGTCGCGCGGGTGGCGGCCACCGCGCTCAGCGAGTTCGGCCGGTTCGACACCTGGGTCGACAACGCCGCCGTCTCCGTCTTCGGCGAGATCCCCTCAGTGACGGTCGAGGACATGCACCAGGTGTTCGACACCGTGTACTGGGGTGTCGTCCACGGCTGCCTGGAGGCGGTGGAGCACCACCGGAGCCGGACCGACGAGTACGGCGGGTCGATCGTCACCGTCGGCAGCCTCTTCGGCGACCGGTCCACACCCGTGCAGTCGACCTACGCGAGCGCCGAGCACGGTCGTGGACGCCGAACCGGGCTCCCGCTTCTGGACCGCACGCCCCGGGTGCACCGCGGCCCCCGACCTCGGCTGGGTCGGGGGCCGCAGGTCCCGCAGGGTGGGTCGGGTGTCCGTCGATCAGATGTCGTAGTACATCGCGAACTCGTGCGGGTGCGGCCGCAGGCGGATCGGGTCGATCTCGTTCTCGCGCTTGTACTCGATCCAGGTCTCGATCAGGTCGGGGGTGAACACGCCCCCGTCGATGAGGTACTCGTGGTCGGTCTCGAGGTTGTCCAGGACGGCGTCCAGCGAGGCCGGGACCTTCTCGATGCCGAGGGCCTCCTCGGGCGGCAGCTCGTAGAGGTCCTTGTCGACCGGGGCCGGCGGCTCGATCTTGTTCTTGATGCCGTCGAGGCCGGCCATGAGCATCGCCGAGAACGCGAGGTAGGGGTTGGCCGACGGGTCGGGCACGCGGAACTCGATGCGCTTGGCCTTGGGGCTGTCACCGGAGATCGGGATGCGGCAGCAGGCCGAGCGGTTGCGGGCCGAGTAGACGAGGTTGATCGGGGCCTCGTAGCCGGGGACCAGGCGGTGGTAGCTGTTCACCGTCGGGTTGGTGAAGGCCAGCAGCGACGGGGCGTGGGCCAGCAGGCCGCCGATGTAGTGGCGGGCGGTGTCGGAGAGCCCCGCGTAGCCGGTCTCGGCGTGGAAGAGCGGCTCGCCGTCCTTCCAGAGGCTCTGGTGGCAGTGCATGCCCGAGCCGTTGTCGCCGTAGAGCGGCTTGGGCATGAACGTCGCCGACTTGCCCGCCTGCCACGCGGTGTTCTTGATGATGTACTTGAACAGCATCAGGCTGTCGGCCGCGCGCAGCAGGGTGTCGAACTTGTAGTTGATCTCGGCCTGGCCGCCGGTGCCGACCTCGTGGTGACCCCGCTCGAGCTCGAGGCCGGCCTTGGTGAGGTTGAGCATCATGTCGGCGCGCAGGTCGCTGTAGTGGTCGTAGGGCTCGACCGGGAAGTAGCCGCCCTTGGCGCGGGTCTTGTAGCCCAGGTTGGGCCCGCCGTTCTCGCCGGTCAGGGCGCCGGAGTTCCACGACCCCTCGACCGAGTCGATGTGGTAGTAGCCCTCGTTGATGCCGGTGGAGTGCCGGATCGAGTCGAAGACGTAGAACTCCGCCTCGGGGCCGAAGTAGGCGGTGTCGGCGATGCCGCTGCTGGCCAGGTAGGCCTCGGCCTTCTTCGCCACGTTGCGCGGGTCGCGGCTGTAGGCCTCCCGCGTGATCGGGTCGTGGATGAAGAAGTTGACGTTCAGCGTCTTGTGCTTGCGGAACGGGTCCACGAAGGCGCTGTTGGCGTCGGGCAGCAGCAGCATGTCCGACTCGTTGATCGCCTGGAACCCGCGGATCGAGGAGCCGTCGAAGCCGAGGCCCTCGGAGAACGTGTCCTCGCCGAACGTCGACGCCGGGATGGTGAAGTGCTGCATGACGCCGGGCAGGTCGCAGAAGCGGACGTCGACGAACTCGACGTCGTTGTCGCGGATGTAGGCGGCGACCTCGTCGGGACTGGTGAACATCGATCCTCCGGGAGTGGGCGGATTGCCGAACCGCAAGCTACGAGCCGGGAGTTGCCCGCCAGTGTCTCCGGTGTTTCAGACCGGTAACAACGGGCCGGGCGTGTCGCCGGGGTCCTCCTGACCGGTCTCGGTGGGCGGCTGCGAGCGGGTCCTACGCTGGCGGTCATGGTCAGGGACGTGCAGCCACCCTCCCAGGAGCGCCCCCGGGGCGCGTCGTTGGGGCTGCCCGCCGAGGGCCCCGGCTCGCTGGCGACGTTCACCAGCCGGGCCGGCGCGTTCGTGGTCGACGCGCTCGCCGCGGCGCTGGTCGCCGGGCTGTTCACCGCGCCGGACCTGCCGGGCAACTGGAGCCTGGTGTCCTTCGCGCTGGTCACCGTCGGGACCCTCGTGCTGTTCGGGCAGACGCCGGGCATGCGGCTGCTGGGACTCCGCCTGGCCCACCCGCGGGCCGGGGCGCGGCTCGCGGTGTGGCGGGCCGTCGTCCGGACGGCGCTGCTCATGCTGCTGCTGCCCGCCCTGGTGGTCGACGCCGACGGCCGCGGCCTGCACGACCGGCTGACCGACACCGCCGTCGTCCGCGCCTGAACGCCCGGCGCCCCCCCTGCGGCCGGTGAGCGCGTCCGGCCCCCACACGCGACGAGGGCACGGGGCCGTACGACTTCCCGCTGGTCGAGTCCGCCTTCATCATCGCCGGGGCCTGGCCGGTGATGTCGGACGACTTCACCCCGTCCGGGCT
>NZ_JBJGYR010000030.1:0-50033 GCF_054050095.1 Geodermatophilus sp. SYSU D01105 | reverse complement strand
CCCCCGCCCCCCCCCCCCCCCCCCCCCCCCCCCCCCCCCCCCCCCCCCCCCCCCCCCCCCCCCCCCCCCCCCCCCCCCCCCCCCCCCCCCCCCCCCCCCCCCCCCCCCCCCCCCCCCCCCGCGACCGGATCGGGTGGGGGTCGTCGCCCCCGGCGGGGGAGGACCCCGAGGTCACGCCTTGTCCTCCAGCTGGGTGCGCACCGACTCGGTGAGCTCGTCCCAGGAGTCGACGAACTTCTGCACGCCCTCCTCCTCGAGGACCCGGAAGACGTCGTCGAGGTCGACCCCGGCGTCGGCGATCGCCGCCATGGTCGCGGCGGCGTCGTCGTAGGTCTTCTGCACCGGGGTGCCGGGGCTGCCGTGGTCGGCGTAGGCCTTGAGGGTCTTCTCCGGCATCGTGTTCACGGTCCCGGGGGCGATCAGCTCGCTGACGTAGAGCGTGTCCGGGTAGTCGGGGTTCTTCACGCCGGTCGAGGCCCACAGCGGCCGCTGCGGGCGGGCACCCTTGGCCTCCAGCGCCTTCCAGCGGTCGGAGGAGAACACCTCCTCGTAGGCCTGGTAGGCCAGCTGGGCGTTGGCCAGGGCCGCCTTGCCCTTGAGCGAGGCGTCGGCCCCCGCCGCGTCCAGCCGCTTGTCGATCTCGCTGTCCACGCGGGACACGAAGAACGACGCCACGGACGCGATGCCGTCGAGCGATCCGCCGTCGGCCGCCCGCTGCTCCAGGCCGGACAGGTAGGCGTCCATGACCGCCCGGTAGCGCTCGAGGCTGAAGATCAGCGTGACGTTGACGCTGATGCCGCGGGCGATGGACGTCGTGATCGCCGGCAGGCCGGCCTGGGTCGCCGGGATCTTGATGTACAGGTTGGGCCGGTCGACCAGCCACCACAGGTGCGCCGCCTCGGCCGCGGTGGCGTCGGTGTCGTGGGCCAGGCCGGGCGCCACCTCGAGGGAGACCCGGCCGTCGCCGGGCCGGCTCGCCGCCACCGGGGCGAGGAGGTCACAGGCGTCCCGGACGTCGGCGGCGGTGATGGTCCGCAGCCCCTCCTCGACGCTCACCCGGCGGACGGCGAGGGCGTGCAGCTGGTCGTCGTAGGACTCCGACCCGCTGATCGCCGCGGCGAAGATCGTCGGGTTGGTGGTGACGCCGACGACGGAGTACTCGTCGACCAGCGACTGCAGGTTCCCGCTGCGGATCCGGTCGCGGGACAGGTCGTCGAGCCAGACGGCGACCCCGGCCGACGACAGCTCGGCCAGCTTCTCGTTCTGTGCCATGTCAGGCCCCTTTCGGGCTGGTGTGGTGGTGGCCCCGTCCCGGGTCCCGCCCCGAGCGTGCCGAGGTGGGTGGGACGGGGTCCTTCATCGGTCGCCGGTGGGGTGCGGCAGCCCGCCGGTGGCCGGCACCGGGCCGGCCGGGACGGCGGCGCCCGACCGCGCCGCCTCGATGCTCTCCCGGGCCGCGGTCACGACGGCCTCGTCGGTGAGGCCGAACTCCTCGTAGAGGACGCTGTAGGCGGCGCTGGCCCCGTAGTGGGTCAGGCCGACGATCCGGCCGGCGTCACCCACGAACTCCCGCCAGCCCATCGGCACGCCCGCCTCGACGCTCACGCGGGCGCGGACCGACGGCGGGAGCACCGCGTCCTTGTAGGCCTGGTCCTGGTCGGCGAACCACTCGACGCAGGGCACCGAGACCACGCGGGTCGGGACCCCGTCGGCCTCCAGGCGCTCCCGGGCGGCCACCGCGATCTGCACCTCGGAGCCGGTGCCCAGCAGGATCACCTCGGGGGTGCCGTTCGACGCCTCGGCCAGGACGTAGGCCCCGCGGGCCACGCCGTCCGCGGCGCCGAACTCCGTCCGGTCGAACACGGGCAGGTTCTGCCGGGACAGCAGCAGGCCGGCCGGGCGGTCGTTGTGCTCGAGGATCGTCCGCCAGGCGACGGCGACCTCGTTGGCGTCCGCGGGCCGGACGACGTCGAGCCCCGGCATGGCCCGCAGCGCCGCGAAGTGCTCGATCGGCTGGTGCGTCGGGCCGTCCTCACCCAGGCCGATCGAGTCGTGGGTCCAGACGTAGATGACGGGCAGCTGCATGAGCGCGGCCAGTCGCACCGCCCCGCGCATGTAGTCGGAGAAGGTGAGGAAGGTGCCGCCGTAGACGCGGGTCCCGCCGTGCAGGGCGATGCCGTTCATGATCGCGCCCATCGCGTGCTCCCGGACGCCGAAGTGCAGCGAGCGGCCGTAGGGACCACCCGACCACATCTTCGTCTGCCGGTCGGCGGGCAGGAACGAGGGCTCACCCTTGACCGCGGTGTTGTTGCTCTCCGCCAGGTCGGCCGACCCGCCCCACAGCTCCGGCAGCGCCGGGTAGAGCTTCGCGAGCACCTCGCCGGAGGCCTTGCGGGTGGCCACGCCCTTCGGGTCGGCGTCCCAGCTCGGCAGCTCCGCGGCGAAGCCCTCCGGCAGGCTCCGGGTGGTCATCCGCTCCAGCAGGGCGGCCCGCTCCGGGTCCTGCTGCGCCCAGGCGTCGAAGCGCTCCTGCCAGGTGGCGTGCTCCTCGCGGCCCCGGTCGACGACCGAGCGGGCGTGCGCGAGCACCTCGTCGTCCACCTGGAAGGTCCGCTCGGGGTCGAAGCCGAGGATCTCCTTGGTGGCCCGCACCTCGTCCTCGCCGAGGGCGGAGCCGTGCGCGGCGCCGGTGTTCTGCTTGTTCGGCGCGGGCCAGGCGATGATCGTCCGCAGCACGATGATCGACGGCCGGCTCGTCTCGGCCTTGGCGGCGGCGAAGGCGGCGTCGACGGCGGCGAGGTCCTCACCGTCGTCGACGTGCTGCACGTGCCAGCCGTAGGCCTCGTACCGCTTGCCGACGTCCTCGGTGAAGGCGACGTTCGTGTCGTCCTCGATGGAGATCCGGTTGTCGTCGTAGACCAGGACGAGGTTGCCCAGCCGCTGCGTCCCGGCCAGCGACGACGCCTCGCCGCTGACACCCTCCTCCAGATCGCCGTCGGAGGCGAAGCACCAGATGGTGTGGTCGAAGAGGCTCTGGCCCTCGGGGGCGTCGGGGTCGAGCATGCCGCGCTCGCGCCGGGCGGCCATCGCCATGCCCACCGCGTTGCCGACACCCTGGCCCAGCGGCCCGGTGGTGGTCTCCACGCCCGGGGTGTGGTTGACCTCGGGGTGGCCCGGGGTCTTCGAGCCCCAGGTGCGCAGCGCCTCGAGGTCGGCGAGCTCCAGGCCGTAGCCGGAGAGGTAGAGCTGGATGTACAGCGTCAGGCTCGAGTGGCCCATCGACAGGATGAAGCGGTCGCGGGCCACCCAGTTCGGGTCGCTGGGGTCGTGCCGCAGCCACTTGTGGAACAGCAGGTAGGCGGTCGGGGCCATGCTCATCGCCGTCCCGGGGTGGCCGTTGCCGACCTTCTGGACGGCGTCCATCGCCAGGACGCGCACGGTGTCGATCGCGCGGCGGTCGAGGTCGCCGAAGCCCTCGGGCAGCGTCGGGTGCGGCTGGCGCGGATCGCCGGTCGGGGCGTCGGTCGCGGCCTCGGCCGGAGCCTCGGACTCAGTGCTTCGGGTTCCCATGTCTCGCGTGCTCCTCGGGGGTCGACCGGTTGCGGGACCGCCCGGGACGGTGTGGACCGACCGACCGCGGGCGGACGACGGTGCGCGGCTCCAGCGACCGGCCTCCCGCGCACCGGACCCGGGGCGCCGGACCTGGACGCACCGTCGTCGTCGACGTCGGCCCTACCCGCTGCGTGCGCAGCACCAACGTGGTCGACCCTAGTCCGCTCGCGGGGAACGAGACGCTGGTCATGCCCACCGGCCCGCGTCCGGGGCGGGGGATACAGTGAACGCGTTCTGCTGTCCCCGCTCGGAAGGGACCCCGTGCTGTCCTGGTGCCCGGTGGTGCCCTGCCCACGTTCCCGCGCGACCGGAGCCTCGCGGTGACGGCGCTGTCCGAGCGGCCGGCCGTCCAGGCCCGCCGCCTCTCCGGCACGGTCAAGGCCTACGTGGCGCTGACCAAGCCGCGGATCATCGAGTTGCTGCTCGTGACGACGGTCCCGGCCATGATGCTCGCCGCGCGCGGCTGGCCCTCCTGGCGGCTGCTGCTGGCCACGATGGTCGGCGGCACGCTCGCCGCGGGCGCGGCCAACGTCTTCAACTGCTGGTACGACCGCGACATCGACCGGCTGATGCACCGCACCGAGCGCCGGCCGCTGCCGATGGGCGAGGTGAGCCCGCGGGGTGCGCTGCTGTTCGGGCTGGTGCTGACCGTGCTGTCGGTCGCCCTGCTGGCGGCCACCACCACGACGCTGGCCGCGGTCCTGGCGCTGGGCGCGATCGTCTACTACGCGGTCCTCTACACGATGGTGCTCAAGCGGCACACCCGGCACTCGACCCTGTTCGGCGGCGTGCCCGGGGCGGCGCCGGTGCTCATCGGCTGGGCCGCGGTGACCGGGTCGCTGGCGTGGCCGGCGGTGGTCTTCTTCGGCGTCGTCTTCTGCTGGCAGCTGCCGCACTTCTGGGCGCTGGCGATGCGCTTCCGGTCCGACTACGCCCGCGCCGAGGTCCCGATGCTGCCGGTGGTTGCCGCCCCGCTGTCGGTGGGCCGGCAGACCGTCGTCTGGACCTGGCTGACCGTCGCGGTCTCGCTGCTGCTGTGGCCGGTCGGTGCCGCGGTCGGCATCGGCTGGATCTACACCGTGGCCGCGGCGGGCCTGGGCCTGTGGTTCGCGATCGAGGCGCACCGGCTGCTCGACCGGATCCGCTCGGGCGCCGAGACCCGCCCCATGAAGCTGTTCCACATCTCGATCTCGTACATGGCGCTGCTGTCGGTCGCGATCATCGTGGACGTCCTGGTCTGAGCCGGTCCCGCGGGGACGTCGTGCTCTCCCGCGGTGGGCGGCACCCTCCCGCCCGCCGGACGCGGCTCGTGGTCGCCGACGTCGCGGTGTACGGCGTGGTCGGCGACGACGCGGTGGGTCCGGCGACGACACGGTGGGTCCGGCGGCGACACGGTGGGTCCGGCGGTGTACGGCGTGGTCGGCGACGACACGGTGGTCCGGCGACGACACGGTGGGCCCGGCCGGCGACCACGGGTGGCGCCTGCCGGCCGAGCCGGCCCCGCGCCTCAGCGGGTGGCGGGCGCGGGGACGGAGGAGGCCGCCAGCGGCAGCTCGGACGCCGGGCCGCGGACCGACCAGGCCAGCCGGGCGGTGAACGCCGTGACCAGCACCGCGCCGAGCATGTGCAGGAGCACCAGGACCACGGGCAGGTGCGTGAAGTACTGCACGTAACCGACGACGCCCTGCAGTACCTGCACCACCAGCAGGTCCCGGGCGGCCTGCTTCACGCGGCCGGGGGAGTCGGTGGCGTGGAGGGCGACCAGCAGCGCCACGGTCAGGCCCAGGAGCAGGAAGACGACGTCGGCGTGCAGCTGGCTGACCAGCTCGGGGTCGAAGCCGGTGCGGCCGGCCTCGGGGTCGCCGCTGTGCGGACCGCTGCCGGTCACCACCGTCCCGAGCACCAGGACGGCGGCCGTGGCCACGCCGATGCCGTTGACCAGCAGCGCGAACGGGCGGCGCACCAGCAGCTGGCCGACCCCCGGCTCGCGGGAGCGCAGCCACAGCACCGTCGTCAGGGCCACCAGGACCGACGAGAGCAGGAAGTGCGCCGCCACCGTCCACGGGTTCAGCCCGGTCAGCACGGTGACGCCGCCGAGCAGCGCCTGGGCGGGGATGCCGAGGAACGAGACGACGGCGAGGCCGCGCAGGTCCCGCCGCGTCGAGCGGAACACCGCGACCACGGTGGCGATCGCCACGGCGGCCAGGACGAAGGTCAGCAGCCGGTTGCCGAACTCGATGGCGCCGTGCCCGGCCAGCTCGGGGGTGGCCATGAAGCTCTCGTCGGTGCACCGCGGCCAGGTGGGGCAGCCCAGCCCGGACCCGGTCAGCCGGACGGCCCCGCCGGTGAGGACGATCGCGCCGTTGGCGACGGCGTTGGCGAGGGCGAGGCGCGAGAGGACGGCAGGGGAGACCGGCACGTCCCGATGCTAGGCGGTCGGCCGCCTCGCTCCGGCGGTGCCCGATGGTGATCCGGGACCATCACGGGTAGGGGAGCGGCGACCGTGCAGCGCGCGAGGAGACGCGTGCGGTGCACACCCCCGACACGGACGGACGTCATGACGAGCGGTTTCTTCCCCGGCCCCTACGGCAGCCCCTTCGACGACTTCTTCGCCCGCTACCTCGGCGGGGGTCAGCCTCCGCAGCGGCAGCGCGTCGACATCACCCAGTTCCTCAGCCAGCAGGCCCGGGAGTTGGTGAACGCCGCCGCGCGGCAGGCGGCCGCCGCGGGCAGCGCCGACCTGGACACCGAGCACCTGCTGTGGGCCATGGCCGGGGAGGAGACCACCCGTCAGTTCCTCGCCCGGGCCGGCGCCGACCCCGACCAGCTGCGCGCCCAGCTCGACGGTCAGCTGCGGCGGGGCGAGCCCCGCCAGGAGCCGCCGTCGCTCACCCCGGCCGCCAAGCGCGCGCTGCTCGACGCGCACCGCATCTCCCGGGCGCTGGGCTCCACCTACATCGGGCCCGAGCACCTGCTGTTCGCCCTCGCCGTCAACCCCGACTCCCCGGGCGGCCGGGTGCTGCGGGACCGCGGCGTCACCCCCGAGGCGCTCCAGCAGGCCGCCATGGGCGGGGTCCAGCCCGGGGCCGGGCGTCCCGGCGGCGGGGGGCAGCCGCCGTCGAACACCCCGACGCTGGACGAGTACGGCCGCGACCTCACCGAGATGGCCCGCAACGGCCAGATCGACCCGGTGATCGGCCGGGAGCCGGAGATCGAGCAGACCGTCGAGGTGCTCTCCCGGCGGCGGAAGAACAACCCCGTGCTCATCGGTGAGGCCGGCGTGGGCAAGACGGCGATCGTCGAGGGCATCGCCGCGCAGATCGTCGACGGCGACGTCCCCGAGACCCTGCGCGGACGGCGGCTGGTGGAGCTCGACCTCACCGGGCTGGTGGCCGGCACCCGCTACCGCGGTGACTTCGAGGAACGGATCAAGAAGATCATCGACGAGATCCGCGAGCACAGCGACGAGGTCATCGTCTTCATCGACGAGCTGCACACCGTCGTCGGCGCCGGGGCCTCGGAGGGCTCCGGTGGTGCGGGGAACATGCTCAAGCCGGCGCTGGCCCGCGGCGAGCTGCACATCATCGGCGCCACCACGCTCGACGAGTACCGCCGCAACATCGAGAAGGACGCGGCCCTGGAGCGCCGCTTCCAGCCGATCCTGGTGCCCGAGCCGAGCGTCGAGGACACCGTGCAGATCCTCTGCGGCCTGCGCGACCGCTACGAGGCCCACCACGAGGTCCGGTTCACCGACGACGCCATCCGTGCCGCGGTGGAGCTCTCCGACCGGTACATCACCGACCGGCACCTGCCGGACAAGGCGATCGACCTCATCGACCAGGCCGGGGCGCGGGTGCGCCGGCGGGTCCGGATGCCACCGACCGACCTGCGCGGGCTCGAGCAGGAGGTGGAACAGCTGCAGCGCGAGAAGGACCAGGCGGTCGCCGCGGAACAGTACGAGCGCGCCTCGGAGCTGCGCGACCAGCTGGCCGAGGCGCAGTCGCGGCTGGAGCAGGCCCGCGGTGGCGGGACCCGTCCCGCCGGCATCCCCGAGGTCGGCGTGGAGGACATCGCCGAGGTCGTCTCCCGGGCCACCGGCATCCCGGTCAACCAGCTGACCCAGGAGGAGGTGCAACGCCTGCTGCGGCTGGAGGAGCACCTGCACGAGCGCGTCGTCGGCCAGGAGGACGCGGTGCGCGTGGTGGCCGAGGCCGTGCGCCGCTCCCGCGTCGGTCTCGGGGACCCGGACCGGCCGATCGGCAGCTTCCTGTTCCTCGGTCCGACCGGCGTCGGCAAGACCGAGCTGGCCCGGGCGCTGGCCGAGGCGCTGTTCGGCGACGAGGACCGGATGATCCGCCTGGACATGAGCGAGTTCCAGGAGCGGCACACGGTGAGCCGGCTGGTCGGCTCACCGCCCGGGTACGTGGGCTACGAGGACGCCGGGCAGCTCACCGAGGCGGTGCGGCGCCGGCCCTACTCGGTGGTGCTGCTCGACGAGATCGAGAAGGCCCACCCCGACGTCTTCAACACCCTGCTGCAGGTCCTGGACGACGGCCGGCTGACCGACTCGCAGGGCCGGACGGTGGACTTCAAGAACACCGTGCTGATCATGACGAGCAACCTGGGGTCGGAGCTCATCCAGGGCCGCAACGCCCCGCTGGGCTTCGGGGCCGGCGACGGCGCGTCGTCGGACGCGGGGCTCCGCGACCGGCTCATGCGGCGGCTGCGCGAGTCGTTCCGGCCGGAGTTCCTCAACCGGATCGACGAGATCGTCGTCTTCTCCCAGCTGGAGGAGGCCCAGCTGGCGCAGATCACCCGGCTGCTGCTCGAGGAGACCCGCCGCCGGCTGTCGGCCCAGGACATCGAGGTGACCTTCAGCGACGAGGCGGTGGCCTGGATCGCCCAGCACGGCTTCGAGCCGCAGTTCGGCGCCCGGCCGCTGCGCCGCACCATCCAGCGGGAGGTCGACAACCCGCTCGCCCGGCTGCTGCTCGACGGGCGGCTGGCGTCGGGCGGCCGGGTGACGGTCGGCGTCCGGGACGGCGCCCTCGACTTCGCCGTGGGCGCGCCCGCCGGGGCCGCGTCGGCCCCGGCCGGGTGAGGTCCTCGTCACAGGTCGGCCGCGGGTCGCCGCGGCCGGCCATCGCCGCAGGTCCCGGGTGCACCGGGACTTAGGTCATCCTTGCTTGCGGAGCCCCGGAAATAGGCAACACTTGTGTTGTGGAAAGCGACGGGGTGCAGGGGGGCGGCGCGCCCCGGTCGTCGGCGACCGCCGACGACCGGCGCACGCGCCACCGCGTGACCGCGCTCCTGCTCGAGCACGGGCCGCAGACCGCGACCGAGCTCGCCGGCCGGCTCGGCGTCTCGCCGACCGCCGTCCGGCGGCACCTCGACGCCCTGGTGGCCACCGGCCGCGTCGAGGAGCGGCAGGCGCCGGGCGCTCCGCGCGGCCGCGGCCGGCCCGCCCGGCTGTTCCACCTGACCGACGCCGGCCGGTCGGCCTTCCCGCACGCCTACGACGACCTCGCGCTCACCGCGCTGCGCTTCGTCGCCGCCCAGGGCGGGCCCGACGCGGTCCGGGCGGTGGCCGAGCAGCAGCTGTCGGGCCTGGAGCAGCGCTGCTCGTCCCCGGTCGCGCTGGCCGCCGGCTCCGGTGCCCCCGTCGACCGGGCCCAGGTGCTCGCCGCGGCGCTGACGGCCGAGGGCTACGCTGCCTCGGCCTCGGCGATCTCCAGCGGCGGGCAGCTCTGCCAGCACCACTGCCCGGTGGCGCACGTGGCGGCGGAGTTCCCGCAGCTGTGCGAGGCCGAGACGGCGGTGATCGGCCGGCTGGTGGGTACGCACGTACAGCGCCTGGCCACGATCGCCCACGGCGACGGCGTCTGCACCACCCACATCCCCGGCCCGCTGAGGATGGGGGCGAGCGGCCGGGACCACACCCGCGCGGGGAACAGATCGGCCCCCGCGCGCCCTGTACCAGGTGAGCGGGGAGCGCGGCCGGCACCGGCCACCCAGCGCACCGCACCGTCCACCAGCTCCACTCACACGTTCGACCGGGAGAGGACGCCCGCATGACCAGCACCCAGCAGCCGGTGACCAGCACGCCGCTGACGCAGGACGAGCAGATCGAGCAGCTCGGCCGCTACCAGTACGGCTGGGCTGACGCCGACGTCGCCGGGGCCTCCGCCCGCCGTGGCCTGGACGAGGAGGTCGTCCGGGACATCTCGCGCCGCAAGAACGAGCCGGAGTGGATGCTCGAGCGGCGGCTCAAGGCCCTCAAGCTGTTCGACCGGAAGCCGATGCCCGACTGGGGCTCGGACCTGTCCGGGATCGACTTCCAGAACATCAAGTACTTCGTCCGCTCCACCGAGCAGCAGGCGACCTCGTGGGACGAGCTGCCCGAGGACATCAAGAACACCTACGACCGGCTGGGCATCCCGGAGGCCGAGAAGCAGCGGCTGATCGCCGGTGTCGCCGCCCAGTACGAGTCCGAGGTCGTCTACCACAAGATCCGCGAGGACCTCGAGGAGCAGGGCGTCGTCTTCCTCGACACCGACACGGCGCTCAAGGAGCACGAGGACCTCTTCAAGGAGTACTTCGGCTCGGTCATCCCCTCCGGGGACAACAAGTTCGCTGCGCTGAACACCGCGGTGTGGTCGGGTGGCTCGTTCATCTACGTGCCGAAGGGCGTGCACGTGGAGATCCCGCTGCAGGCCTACTTCCGGATCAACACCGAGAACATGGGCCAGTTCGAGCGGACGCTGATCATCGTCGACGAGGGCGCCTACGTGCACTACGTCGAGGGCTGCACCGCGCCGATCTACAAGTCGGACTCGCTGCACTCGGCGGTCGTCGAGATCATCGTCAAGAAGAACGCCCGCTGCCGGTACACGACCATCCAGAACTGGTCGAACAACGTCTACAACCTGGTCACCAAGCGGGCGATCGCCCACGAGGGCGCGACCATGGAGTGGGTCGACGGCAACCTGGGCTCCAAGGTCACCATGAAGTACCCGGCGGTCTGGATGACCGGCGAGCACGCCAAGGGCGAGGTGCTCTCCATCGCCTTCGCCGGCGAGGGCCAGCACCAGGATGCCGGCGCCAAGATGGTGCACGCGGCGCCCAACACCTCCTCGACGATCGTGTCGAAGTCGGTGGCCCGCGGCGGCGGCCGGACCTCCTACCGCGGTCTGGTCCAGATCGACGAGGGCGCCCACGGCTCGAGGTCCACGGTCAAGTGCGACGCCCTGCTCGTCGACACGATCAGCCGGTCGGACACCTACCCCTACGTCGACGTCCGCGAGGACGACGTCGCGATGGGCCACGAGGCGACGGTCTCCCGGGTCAGCGACGACCAGCTGTTCTACCTGATGAGCCGGGGCCTGTCCGAGGACGAGGCGATGGCGATGGTGGTGCGCGGGTTCGTGGAGCCGATCGCCCGCGAGCTGCCCATGGAGTACGCCCTCGAGCTGAACCGCCTGATCGAGCTGCAGATGGAAGGTGCCGTCGGCTGATGTCAGCCCCCGAGACCCCCAGCACCACCGAGGACGTCGCGGTCGCGCCCGCCACCCTCGCCGGCGAGCTGTTCGCCCCCGGCGTGGGTGCGCAGGCCGGTCCGCCGACCACCCCGGCCTCGGAGACGGCCACGGCCGGCCGGGCCACCCCGGGCGCGCACTCGCACGGTGGCCCCGTGCCCACCGGCTCCCCGGCCGAGCGGTTCACCTCCACCGACCCGGACGCCTTCGGCGAGCCGACCGGCCGCGAGGAGGAGTGGCGCTTCACCCCGATGCGCCGGATCCGGCCGCTGCTGCAGGGGGCGCCGTCCGACGCGCACCTGCAGTGGGACACCGACCTGCCCGAGGGCGTCGAGCTGAGCAGCGTCGAGGCCGACGACCCGCTGATCAAGGGGCTGCCCGAGCCGGTCGACCGGCTGGCCGCCCTCACCCGGCAGCGCAGCGGCGGCGCCGCCGTCGTCCGCGTGCCGGCCGAGGCCCAGCTCGACCGCCCGGTCACGCTGCGGCTGTCGGGCACCGGCTCCGACGACGTCGTGTGGGGCCAACTGGTGGTCGAGGTCGGCGCCTTCGCCAAGGCCACGGTCGTCCTCGACCACGCCGGACTGGCGCGGTACTCCGGGGGCGTCGCCGTCCTCGTCGGGGACGGCGCGCAGGTGACCGTCGTCTCCGTGCAGGACTGGGCGCCGGGCACGGTCCACGGCGGCCAGTTCGACGCCGTCGTCGGCCGCGACGCCACGCTCACGCAGGTCGTGGTCACCCTCGGCGGCGACCTCGTCCGACTGGTCAGCAACGTCCAGTACGCCGGCCCCGGCGGGACGGCGGAGCTCTACGGCGTCTACTTCGCCGACGAGACCCAGCACCAGGAGCACCGGCTGTGGGTCGACCACGCCGTGCCCAACTGCACCAGCAACGTCCTCTACAAGGGCGCGCTGCAGGGCGAGAAGGCGCGCACGGTGTGGATCGGCGACGTCCGGATCCGCCCGGCGGCCACCGGCACCGACACCTACGAGCTCAACCGCAACCTGGTGCTCACCGACGGCGCCCGCGCCGACTCGGTGCCGAACCTGGAGATCGAGACCGGCGAGATCGTCGGCGCCGGCCACGCCAGCGCCACCGGCCGGTTCGACGACGAGCAGCTGTTCTACCTCTGCTCGCGGGGCATCGACGCCGAGACCGCGCGTCGCCTGGTCGTCCGGGGCTTCTTCGCCGACGTCGTCCAGCGCATCGGCCTGCCCGAGCTGCAGGACCGCCTGATGGGCTCCATCGAGGCCCGCCTCGGCGCCCTCCCCGGGCTGGAGGACCAGCCGGTGGAGGTCCAGGCGTGAGCTTCGAGCGGGTGTGCGCGCTGTCCGAGGTGCCCGAGAACGGCTCGCTGCGGGTCGAGCTCGCCGACGTGGACGTCGCCGTCGTCCGCTTCGAGGGCGAGGTCTACGCGATCGAGGACCTCTGCTCGCACGCCGAGGTCCCGCTGACCGACGGCGACGTCGAGGAGTTCGACGGCGCCCCCACCATCGAGTGCTACCTGCACGGGTCGTGCTTCGACCTGCGCACCGGCGAGCCCACCAACCTGCCGGCCACCGAGCCGGTGCCCGTCTACCCGGTCCGGGTCGAGGGAGAGGACGTCTACGTCGATGTGACCGCCGACGTCGTCGATCTTCCCTCTACCGCGGCCCGCAACTGAGGAGCGAGAAGAAGAGTGTCCGTGCTGGAGATCCGCGATCTGCACGTCACCGTGGGCGAGGGCGACGACGCCAAGGAGATCCTCCGCGGCGTCGACCTGACCGTCCGCTCCGGTGAGACGCACGCGATCATGGGGCCGAACGGGTCGGGCAAGTCGACCCTGGCCTACTCGATCGCCGGTCACCCCAAGTACACGATCACCGGTGGCACGGTGACCCTCGACGGCGAGGACGTCCTCGCCATGAGCGTCGACGAGCGCGCCCGGGCCGGCCTGTTCCTGGCCATGCAGTACCCGGTCGAGGTCCCCGGCGTCTCGGTGTCGAACTTCCTGCGCACCGCCGCCACCGCGATCAAGGGCGAGGCGCCCAAGCTGCGCACCTGGGTCAAGGACGTCAAGACCGAGATGGCGGCCCTGGAGATGGACCCGGCGTTCGCCGAGCGCAACGTCAACGAGGGCTTCTCCGGCGGTGAGAAGAAGCGCCACGAGATCCTGCAGATGCGCCTGCTCAAGCCGGCGATCGCGATCCTCGACGAGACCGACTCCGGCCTCGACGTCGACGCGCTGCGGATCGTCTCCGAGGGCGTCAACCGCACCCGCGAGGAGGGCGACGTCGGCGTCCTGCTGATCACGCACTACACGCGGATCCTGCGCTACATCAAGCCCGACTTCGTGCACGTCTTCGTGAACGGCCGGGTCGTCGAGGAGGGCGGCCCCGAGCTGGCGGAGAAGCTGGAGAACGAGGGCTACGCGGCCTACGTGAAGGGCTCGACGGAGGTGGCATCGGCGTGACCCAGACCGTCTCGCGTCCCGGTACAGGGGCGCAGAAGGCGCCCCTGCCTCTGGACGTCGAGGCGATCCGGGCGGACTTCCCGATCCTGTCGCGCACCGTCCGCGACGGGAAGCGGCTGGTCTACCTCGACTCCGGGGCCACCTCGCAGAAGCCGTACCGCGTCCTGGACGCCGAGCGGGACTTCTACGAGACCTGCAACGCGGCCCCCCACCGCGGCGCGCACCAGCTGGCGGAGGAGGCGACCGGCCGCTACGAGGCGGCGCGGGCCACGATCGGCGCGTTCATCGGCGCGCCGGCCGAGGAGGTCGTCTTCACGCGCAACAGCACCGAGGGGATCAACCTCGTCGCCTACGCGCTGTCCAACGCGGCCACGGCCCGGGACGAGCGGTTCCGCCGGTACGCCGTCGGCCAGGGCGACGAGATCGTCGTGACCGAGATGGAGCACCACGCCAACCTGGTGCCCTGGCAGCAGCTGTGCGAGCGCACCGGCGCCACCCTGCGCTGGCTCGGCCTGACCGACGACGGCCGGCTGGACCTCGCCGACCTGGGCACCGTGGTCAACGAGCGGACCAAGCTGGTCGCGGTCACCCAGCAGTCGAACATCCTGGGCACGATCAACCCACTGGAGGAGATCGTCGCCCGGGCGCGCGAGGTCGGTGCCCTGGTGCTGGTCGACGGCGCGCAGTCGGTGCCGCACCAGCCGGTCGACGTGACCGCCTTGGGCGCGGACTTCCTCGTGTTCTCCGGCCACAAGATGCTCGGGCCCACCGGCGTCGGCGTCCTGTGGGGCCGGTACGAGGTGCTCGACGCGCTGCCGCCGTTCCTCACCGGCGGTTCGATGATCGAGGTCGTGCGCATGGAGGGCAGCACCTTCATGCCGCCGCCGCAGCGGTTCGAGGCCGGCGTGCCGATGACCGCGCAGGTGATCGGGCTGGCCGCCGCGGTCGAGTACCTCCAGGGCCTGGGCATGGCGAACGTGCAGGCGCACGAGGAGGCGCTCACCGCCTACGCGCTGGCGAAGCTGGCCGAGATCCCCGGCGTGACCGTGGTCGGCCCGCCCGACACGGTGGCCCGGGGCGGGGCCATCTCCTTCACCGTCGAGGGCATCCACCCGCACGACGTCGGGCAGGTCCTCGACGACCTCGGCGTCGAGGTGCGGGTCGGGCACCACTGCGCCTGGCCGGTCGTGCGGCGCTACGGCGTCCCGGCGACGACCCGCGCGACGTTCTACGTGCACACCGGGTACGACGACATCGACGCGCTCGCGGAGGGCATCCGGAAGGCGCAGGAGTTCTTCGGCGTTCCCCCGGTGGAGGTTGGTGCCTGATGCAGTTGGAGTCGATGTACCAGGAGATCATCCTGGACCACTACCGGAACCCGCACGGCCGCGGACTGCGTGAGCCGTTCGAGGCCGAGGTGCACCACGTCAACCCCACCTGCGGCGACGAGGTCACCCTGCGGGTGCACCTGGACGGCGACCGCCTCGCCGACATCTCCTACGAGGGGATGGGCTGCTCGATCAGCCAGGCGTCGGTGTCGGCCATGTACGACCTGGTCATCGGCAAGTCGGTGCCGGAGGCGCTGGAGACCGGTGAGCACTTCATGACGCTGATGCAGAGCAAGGGCGACCCCGCGGTCGCCGAGAAGCTCGAGGACGAGCTGGAGGACGCCGTGGCGTTCGCCGGGGTGTCCAAGTACCCCGCGCGCATCAAGTGCGCGCTGATGAGCTGGATGGCCCTCAAGGACGCATCCGCGCGGGCCCTGGCCGTCGCCGATCCCACGGGAGGCAAGTCATGAGCGAGACCACCGAGAACGCCACCCCGGCGACCGACGGAGCGCCCGGGGACCTGCCGGCCTACAAGTCGGCGCTGCTGGAGGACGTCGAGGAGGCCATGCGCGACGTCGTCGACCCCGAGCTCGGCGTCAACGTCGTCGACCTCGGCCTGGTCTACGGCATCGACGTGGTGGACGACGTCGCGGTCATCGACATGACGCTGACCTCGGCGGCCTGCCCGCTGACCGACGTCATCGAGGACCAGGCGCGGCAGGCGCTCACCGGCGGCCCCGGGCCCGGCCTGGTCGACGACATCCGCATCAACTGGGTCTGGATGCCGCCGTGGGGTCCCGACAAGATCACCGACGACGGCCGCGAGCAGCTGCGCGCCCTCGGCTTCCGCGTCTGAGAGGCCCCCGCAGCAGGGCCGCTCCAGCACGTCACCTCGGCCCGCGTCCCTCCCGGGGACGCGGGCCGTCGTCGTCCGCGGACCGATCAGCGCATGTCGGCCAGCCGGCGGGTCCACCAGCCGGCCGGGAGCCGCTCGCGCCAGGCGCCGAGCGCGGCCAGTGCGGACCCCACGACGAGGGCGGTGCTCACCGGCCAGGGCAGGGCGATGAGCCCGAGCCCGCCGGCCATCGCCAGCTCGGTGCCGGCCCCGGCCACCAGCGGAGCCCGGGCTCCGGTGTGGACGCCGTAGAGCATGGCCAGGGCGGCGACGACGACCACGAGCACCGGTCGCGGGCTGTCGGGCACCACGACCGACCACACCACCGACGGGACGGCGGCCACGAGCAGCGCCGGACCCCACGCCGGCCAGGAGGGCCCGGCGGTGAGTCGCGGCCCGGCGGCGAGCAGGAGGCCCGCGGCCAGGGGCAGGGTGTAGCTCTCGAGCACCGACCACTCGGCCAGCCCCACGGCCGTCCACGCCGCGACCACGAGCTGGGCGGCCCCGGCCCGCCAGGCGGGGGCGGAGACCGGTGGGTCCGGCCGCGGCGTCGTCGTCCGCCAGGCGTGCCACGCCCACGCGCAGGTGAGCACCCCCTGCACGGTCAGCAGGACCGCCAGCGGCCCCCGCTCCCGCGTCCCCACCAGCAGCACGACCGCACCCGCCGCACACACCGCGCCGGCGACCAGCGTCGCCCGCCGCGAGTCCGCGTCGAGGACGTACCCGATCACCAGCGAGGCGGCGTAGAGCCCGCTGAGCACCACCGCCGCGGCCACCGGGGTCAGCGCCCCGGCGGCGATCGCGAAGACCGCGGCTCCGGCCAGGCAGCCGACCGTCGTGGGCGCCGCCGCCGGCCGCTCGTCCCGCCGCCGTGTCGCGACCAGCGCGCTGGGCACCGCGGTGAGGAGCAGCAGGAGCGACAGCTCCAGCCACCGGGCACCGGCGACGAGTTGCACCACGCTGACCAGGACCAGCGTGCCGCCGGCCGCGACCGCCAGCGGCAGCAGCATGCCCCGCGGCCAGCCGGTCAGGAGCGCCGCGGCCACCGAGGCCACGACCACGCCGGTGTACCCCGCGAGCATCACCCCGCCAGGGCCGGGGAAGGCCAGCGGGCCGCCGACGGCGGCGCCCACCGCCACCCCGGCCAGCACCGGGACGGCGACCGGCGGGCCGAGCAGCGGTTCGAGGTCCGGCTCCAGCCGGGCGACGAGCAGGACCGCCGCCGCGACGGCCGTCAGCACCGCGGAGGCCCACCGATCGGCGGCGTCGCCGCTCCAGGCGGTGACGACGGCGCCGACGACACCGGCGACCCACCACGGAGCGGTGCTGACCAGCGCCACCCGGGCCGCCAGCCGGCGCCCGCCCAGGGCCACGAGGAGGCCCACGACGGCGACCCCGAGCACCCACGCCGTCCGCGCCACCCCCGCCTCCATGCCCTGCAGCCCGCGGAGCACGGCGAGCTGCCCGGCCGCCCAGGCAGCCAGGGGCCACGTCGCCGGGCGCCGCAACAGCAGCGCGAGCGCGAGGAAGACCCCGGTCAGGACGGCGAGCGGGACGACGGAGCCGCTGAACACCGGCGCGCCGGCAGCCCCGGCCCCCAGGACGGCGAGCACGACCGCGGCGACGGCGGCCGTCTCCTCGGTGCCCCGCAGCCGGTGGGCCGAGCCCCAGGCCGACCCGGCCGCCGCCATCCCGGCCAGCCCGAGCAGCAGCACCCTCGCGGGGCCGGCGCCGAAGACCGCGGCCGCCGTGCCGCCACCGCTGACGAGCAGTGCCGCCCCGACGACGAGGAAGACCAGCGGCGTCCGTGCGCGGTAGGGGAGCGGTGGCGTGGTGCCCATGGCCGTCCCCTCCCGTGCACCCGGCGACGGGTTCCACGGTAGGGCCGGGGGAGCGGACCCACCCGCCGGCGGTCAGCCGCGAGCGCTCAGACGCTGTGGAGCAGTGACCCCGCCAGGGCGAGGCCGACGACCACGGCAGCGCCGCCCGCGAGGACCGAGCCGGACGGGAGCCGTGCCGCCAGCCTCGGACACCGCGGCAGGAGGACGGCCACCGCGCCGGCCGCGGCGAGCAGGCCCGTGGTCGTCCACGAGCCGACCGGCATCGCCACCCAGGCCAGGAACGGGCCGAGGAACACCCCCGACGCCACACCCAGCCGCACCAGGACCTCCGCCACGTCGACGAGGGGTCCACGGGACCGCGCGAGCACGAGCACGTCGAGCAGCACGGTCGCCAGCAGCCCGAGCACGAAGCCGGCGACGGTCGGGACCAACGGTGGGACCAGCAGCACCGGCACCGGCTGCGCTGCGAGCAGGGCCATTCCCGGCCAGGCCCGGGTGCTGCCGGTCAGCCGGCCCGCGACGATCGCGACCGCCGTCACGACCAGGCCCGCGACGCCCGTCCGCACCTCCAGCGGCACCCGGCCCGCGGACCCGGGACCGTCCAGCGCCACGGTGACGAGCGCGGTCGCCCCGATGACCACCCCCAGGGCGCCGACGGCCAACAGCGCGTCCCGCAGAGCCGCCCACGGGGACGCAGGCGGGGCCGGTGGGCCGGAGTGGGGGCCGCCGGACGTGGGGGAGCCGCCGCGCCGCGCGGCATCCCGCGGACCGGGCAGGGCCGTCCCCACCGGTCGCCGTTCCCCGAGGTCATGCCGGGGATGCTGGCCCCCCGGCGGGCCGGGTGGGGCGGGGGCGCCGTACCTGTGGACGGACGTCACCCCGGAATGCGGTCGGAAGCCGGCCGCCGAGCGCCTACCCTGGGATCAGTGATCACGACGACCGGTCTCGAGTTGCGCGCCGGCGCCCGCATCCTCATCAGCGAGGCCACCCTCCGCGTGCAGCCCGGCGACCGCATCGGGCTGGTCGGCCGCAACGGTGCCGGCAAGACCACCACCCTCACCACGCTGGCCGGGGAACGGCTGCCGCACGCGGGCAAGGTGGAGGTCACCGGGGAGATCGGCTACCTGCCGCAGGACCCGCGCAGCGGCGACCTGGACACCACCGCCAGCGACCGGGTGCTCTCCGGCCGCGGGCTGGACGTGTTGCGCGCGCAGATGACCAAGGCCCAGATCGCGATGGCCGAGCCCGCCGACGACGCCGAGCGCGACCGCGCGGTGCGCCGCTACGGCCGGCTCGAGGACCAGTTCGCCGCCCTGGGCGGGTACGCCGCCGAGAGCGAGGCGGCGCGCATCTGCACCGCCCTGGGCCTGCCCGACCGCGTCCTCGCCCAGCCGCTGCGCACCCTCTCCGGCGGTCAGCGCCGCCGCGTCGAGCTCGCCCGCATCCTCTTCTCCGACGCCGAGACGCTGCTGCTCGACGAGCCGACCAACCACCTCGACGCCGACTCGATCACCTGGCTGAAGGGCTTCCTGTCCGCGCACAAGGGCGGGCTGATCGTCATCAGCCACGACGTCGAGCTGCTCGACGCCGTCGTCAACAAGGTGTGGCACCTCGACGCCAACCGCGCCGCCGTCGACGTCTACAACCTGGGCTGGAAGCCCTACCTCGCCCAGCGCGAGACCGACGAGCGCCGCCGGAGGCAGGAGCGCGCCAACACCGAGCGCAAGATCGACGCGCTCACGGCCCAGGCCGACAAGATGCGCGCCAAGGCGACCAAGGCCAGGGCCGCGCAGAGCATGGACAAGCGCGCGCAACGGCTGGCCGCCGGGCTCGAGGAGGTCCGCGTCCAGGACCGGGTGGCCAAGCTGCGCTTCCCGACCCCCGCCGCGTGCGGCAGGACGCCGCTCACCGCCGAGGGGCTGTCCAAGAGCTACGGCTCGCTGGAGGTCTTCACCGACGTCGACCTGGCCGTCGACCGGGGTGCGCGGGTCGTGGTCCTCGGGCTCAACGGCGCGGGCAAGACGACGCTGCTGCGCATGCTGGCCGGCACCGAGGTGCCCGACACGGGCGAGGTCCGGCCCGGGCACGGCCTGCGCGTCGGCTACTACGCCCAGGAGCACGAGACCCTGGACCACGACCGCTCGTTGCTGGAGAACATGCGGGCGGCCGCGCCGCAGAGCACGGACACCGAGCTGCGCAGGATCCTCGGCGCCTTCCTCTTCTCCGGGGACGCCGCCGACCAGCGGGCCGGCACGCTCTCCGGCGGCGAGAAGACCCGGCTGGCGATGGCCACCCTGGTCGTCTCGGGTGCCAACGTGCTCCTGCTCGACGAGCCGACCAACAACCTCGACCCGGCCAGCCGGGAGCAGGTGCTCGAGGCACTGCGCACCTACACCGGCGCGATCGTCCTGGTCACCCACGACGAGGGTGCCGTGCGGGCCCTCGACCCCGACAAGGTGATCCTGCTGCCCGACGGCACGGAGGACGCCTGGAGCGAGGACCTCGCCGACCTGGTGGAGCTGGCGTAGCCCCAGCGCGGCGGGGGACGGCACCTGGTCGCGGTGTCGTGAGGAGTGGGGGCCCGGAGGGTCTCCGCGAGGAACGACGGTCCGGCTCGGTGCCGCGGGGGACGGCACCTGGTCGCGGTGTCGTGAGGAGTGGGGGCCCGGAGGGTCTCCGCGAGGAACGACGGTCCGGCTCAGTGCGGCGGGGGACGGCACCTGGTCGCGGTGTCGTGAGACGTGGGGGCCCGGAGGGTCTCCGCGAGGAACGACGGTTCGGCTCAGTGCAGCGGGGGACGGCACCTGGTCGCGGTGTCGGCCGGAGGCCGACGGCGTCATCGGGTGATCGCCTCGCGTCGCGCGCTCGGGGGTGCTGGGTGATCATGGGTCGCGGGATGCCGCGGTCATGGGGACCCGGCGCCAAGGGGACGAGCAGCCGTGCGGGCCGTGCGGGTCCGCCGCCGGTTGCTGACGGAGGGGAGTCATGGCCGACTCGAGCACTGCGGACCTCGGCAAGGGCAAGCGGATCACCGGGGACGACCGGTCGTCGCTCGCCGACGACCTGCGCAAGCGGTACGACGGCGGGGAGAGCATCCGGTCGCTGGCCACGTCGACCAACCGCTCCTACGGCTTCGTCCACCGCCTCCTCTCGGAGTCCGGCGCCACCCTCCGCAGTCGCGGCGGGGCCAACCGGAACAGCAAGAAGAGTTGAGCGAGCCCGCGGGCTCGACCGACGACGGAGCTCCTCCGCGCACGCGCTCGACGAGCGCCCGCGGGGAGGGCGCGTGACCGACGGGGACCCCGACGGCTGGGTGCGGACGGCGCGGGACGGCGCCGTCCTCACCGTCACGCTGGACCGCCCCGACCAGCTGAACGCGCAGACCCCCGCCACCTGGGCCGCGTTGGCCGCCGTGGGGGAGTCGCTGGACGACGACGTCCGCGTGGTCGTGGTGCGCGGGGCCGGCCGCGCGTTCTCCGCGGGCCTGGACCGCACCCTGTTCAGCACCGATCCCGGGACCGCCGGCGGCCTGGGGGAGCTGGCGCGGCTGCCGGCCGAGGAGACCCAGGAGCGGATCCGCCGCTACCAGGCCGGTTTCCGTTGGCTGCGGGCGCCGGGGATCGTCTCGGTGGCCGCGGTGCAGGGGCACGCCATCGGTGCCGGCGCGCAGCTGGCCCTCGCGTGCGACCTGCGCGTCCTCACCGAGGACGCCGCGCTGCGGTTGCCGGAGGCGACGCTCGGACTGGTCCCCGACCTCACCGGCACCAGCACCCTGGTGGAGCTGGTCGGCTACTCGCGGGCGCTGGAGATCTGCCTGACCGGCCGTCCGGTGCGGGCGGAGGAGGCCCGCGCGATCGGGCTGGCCAACGCCGTCGTCCCGGCGGAGGACCTGGACACCGCCGTCGCGGCGCTGGTCGCCGCACTCACCGCGCCACCGGCGGGGGCCAGCCGGGAGACCGCCGCACTGGTCCGGGCCGCCGTCCGGAACGACCCGGCGACGCAGGACGCCGCCGAGCGGGCGGCGCAGACCCGCCGGCTGAGGGACCTGGCCGCGGGGCGCTGATCCGTCGGAGGGCGCTGGGACACTCGGCTCCGGAACAGGCCGTCCGACAGGGGTGTTGGCCGGTCGGGAAGGAGGTGGCGTGGACATGAGCGGTCCCATGACCTCCATGGCGGCGATGCGGTCGTTCCGCCGCGACCCGTCGGTGACCACCCGTGAGCTGCCCCCGGGGACGGTGCGCCGGATCCTGGGCGTGGCCCGGCCCTACCGGCGGGACCTCACGTTCTTCGTGCTGCTGGTGGTCGGCTCCTCGGTGATCGGGGTGCTGACCCCGCTGCTGGCGGGGCGGATCATCAACCGGATCGCCGGGCTGGAGGGCACCGCGGCCGACATCGTCCGCATCGCCCTGATCATCGCCGGGCTGGCGGTCCTCGACGCCGGGATCTCGCTGGCCACGCGCTGGTTCTCCGCCCGCATCGGCGAGGGCGTCATCTACGACCTGCGCAGCCGGGTCTTCGAGCACGTGCAGCGGATGCCGGTCGCGTTCTTCACCCGGACGCAGACCGGCGCGCTGGTCAGCCGGCTCAACAACGACGTCATCGGCGCCCAGCAGGCGTTCACCTCGACGCTGTCGGGGGTGCTGTCCAACGTGATCGGGCTGGTGCTCACGGCCGGGGTGATGTTCAGCCTCTCCTGGCAGATCACCGCGCTGTCGCTGGTGCTCGTCCCGGTGTTCGTCCTCCCCGCCCGCCGGATCGGGCGCCGGCTGCAGGAGATCACCCGGGAGTCCTACGGCCTCAACGCGTCGATGAACGCGATCATGACCGAGCGGTTCAACGTCGCGGGCGCGCTGCTGGTCAAGCTGTTCGGCCGGCCCGACGCCGAGGCCGAGGGGTTCCGCGGCCGGGCGGCGCGGGTCCGCGACATCGGCGTGCTGTCGGCCATGTACGGGCGCACCTTCTTCACCGCGCTGACCCTCGTCGCGGCGCTGGCGACCGCGCTGGTCTACGGCCTCGGCGGCTCGCTGGCCTTCACCGGTTCGCTCAGCCCCGGGGACGTCGTCGCGCTGGCCCTGCTGCTGTCCCGGCTGTACGGGCCGCTGACCGCGCTGTCCAACGTCCGGGTCGACGTCATGAGCGCGATGGTGAGCTTCGACCGGGTCTTCGAGGTGCTCGACCTGCAGCCGATGATCCGCGAGGAGCCCGACGCCGTCCCCGTGCCGGCCGGCGACCGCTCGATCGAGTTCGAGCACGTGTCGTTCAGCTACCCCTCGGCCGCGGAGGTCTCGCTGCCGTCACTGGAGGACGTGTCGCTCCCCGAGCACGGCGGGCCGACAGCGGTCCTGCACGACGTCACCTTCCGTGTGGAGCCGGGGCAGCTGGTGGCCCTGGTCGGCCACTCCGGGGCGGGGAAGTCGACGATCGCCAACCTCGTGCCGCGGCTGTACGACGCGACGAGCGGAACGGTGCGGGTCGGCGGCGTCGACGTCCGGTCGGTGACCCTGGCCTCGCTGCGCGACGCGATCGGCGTGGTCAGCCAGGACGCGCACCTGTTCCACGACACGATCCGCGCCAACCTCCTCTACGCCCGGCCCGACGCGACCGAGCAGGAGCTCGAGGCCGCCCTGGCCGGGGCGCGCATCGCGGCGCTGGTCCGGTCGCTGCCCGACGGCCTGGACACCGTGGTGGGCGACCGCGGCTACCGGCTCTCCGGTGGAGAGAAGCAGCGGCTGGCGATCGCCCGCGTGCTGCTCAAGGCGCCCGGCATCGTGATCCTCGACGAGGCGACCGCGCACCTCGACAGCGAGTCAGAGGTGGCGGTGCAGCACGCGCTGGACACCGCGCTGACCGGTCGGACGTCGCTGGTGATCGCCCACCGGCTGTCCACCATCCGCAGCGCCGACCAGATCCTCGTCGTGGACGACGGTCGCATCGTGGAGTCGGGCACACACGACGAGTTGCTGGCGCTCGGCGGCCGGTACGCCGACCTGTACCGGACCCAGTTCGCCGTCGGCGAGGGGCGGACGGTCGGTGCGGCGTGACCACTACCGTCACGCCTGTCCCAGCAACGCAGGAGGAGCCAGCGTGACGTCCGCGCACCCGAACGACGCCCAGATCCGTGCGCTCTACGCCCAGTTCCTCGACGGTTGGAACCGGCGCAGCGGCGCCGCGGTCGCGGCCGCCTTCGCCGACGACGGCGACATCATCGGGTACGACGGCACCCACCACCACGGCCGTCTGGCCATCGCCGCCGACTTCCGGCAGATCTTCGGCCACCACCCGACCGCTGCCTACACCGCCGTGGTCCGCTCCGTGCGGCCGATGGCCCCGGGCGTCGCGGTGCTGCTGGCGCACGCCGGGATGATCCCGCCCGGGGACAACGACGTCGACCCGCGCTACCACACGGTCCACACGGTGGTCGCCGTCGACGAGGGCGGCGGCCGCTGGCGGATCTCGCTGCTGCAGGCCACGCCGGCCGCCTGGTACCAGCACCCCGAGGCCCGCGAGGCGCTCACCCAGGAGCTGCGCGGGCTGCTGGCCCCGCAGTGACCCGGCCGGTGGGCCCGCCGGTGCTGGTCCCCGCCGGCGAGCTGCTCCGCCGGCGCGCCCGGGCGGTCCTGCTCGACGTCCGCTGGGCGCTGGGGTACGACGCCGCGCGGTCCCGGGCGGAGTACCTGACCGGTCACCTGCCCGGCGCGGTTCTCGTCGACCTGGACGCCGAGCTGGCCGATCCGCCGTCGTCCGCGGCCGGCCGCCACCCCCTGCCGTCGTTACAGCGGCTGCAAGCAGCTGCTCGCCGGTGGGGGATCCGCGCAGGTGACCTGGTCGTGGCCTACGACGACAGCGGCGGTCTCGCGGCCGCGCGGGCGTGGTGGCTGCTGCGCTGGGGCGGGCTGACCGACGTGCGGCTGCTCGACGGCGGTCTCGCGGCGTGGCGCCGCGCCGGCGGCCCGCTGGAGACCGGCGACGTCGTCCCCGAGCCCGGCGACGTGATCCTGACCCCGGGCGGGATGCCGGTGCTCACGATCGACGAGGCGGCGGCCCTGCCCCGAGCCGGCGGCCTGCTCCTGGACGCCCGCGCCGGCGAGCGCTACCGCGGTGAGACCGAGCCGGTCGACCCGGTTGCCGGCCACGTGCCCGGGGCGGTGAGCGCGCCCACCGCCGAGAACCTGGCCGAGGACGGCACATTCCTGACAGCGGCTGTACTGGGGGAGCGGTTCGGCCGGCTGGGCGCCACGCCGGGCCGGCCGGTCGCCGCCTACTGCGGCTCGGGCGTCACCGCGGCGCACGAGGTCGCGGCGCTGGCCGTGGCCGGCGTCGACGCGGCGCTGTGGCCCGGGTCGTGGTCACAGTGGTCGGCCGACCCGGCGCGGCCGGCGGCCACCGGGCCCGAGCCAGGCTGAGGGCGGCCGGTGGGCACCGGGCCCGAGCCCGGCTGGGCGCGAGGGCGGCCACCGGGTGGGCGGCCGGCCGCCGTCACGGCACCGGCAGGTCCTGCGGCGGCGCGGAGAACGGGTCGTTCTCGGGCGTGTCCGCCCCCACCCGGAACTGGTGCATCATGTCGTGGTCCTCGTGGCTGGTGTTGTGGCAGTGGATCATGTACCGGCCGGTGCGGCGGATCGGCTGCCCGGCCGGGTCGGTGCCGATGACCCCGCCGAAGCGGGCGAGGATCCGGATGACGTCGTTCTCGCCCTGGTAGACGACGTCCTTGGGTCCGCGCTCGTGGGGCTCCGGCGGCTTGCCGTTGCGGCTGAGGATCTTGAAGTCCACGAGGTGCACGTGGATCGGGTGGAACCAGCCCCCGGCGTTGTTCTGCAACTCCCAGACCTCGACGTCCCCCGGCTGCGGGTCGGCGATGACGTCCTGGAACTCGGACGCCTCGACGTCGGCCCACGTCTTCTGGTCGATCGTCCAGTTGCTGTTGTGCCGCCGGAAGCGCAGCGCGCGGGTGCGGACCGCATCCGCCTCGGTCAGGTCCATCAGCGGCTTCTCCGCGGGGGCGGCCAGGGGCATCGGCGGCATGGTGATCGGGGTGTCCGGGACGGTGATCCGGTCGGTCACCTGGAAGGCCATCACCTTGTCGGTGTTGTCGTAGTCGATCGCGTTCTTGATCCCGAGGTTGCGCAGTTCGACCCGCTGGCCGGCGCGGAAGGCGCTGAAGTCGATGACGACCTCGTACCGCTCGGCCATGGTGGCGGTCAGCGTGGTCACGGTCACGGGAGCCGGCATCACGCCCCCGTCGGTGGCCACCACCGTGAACGGCGCCTCGGGGGAGAGCCTGAGCCGGTAACCGCGGCCGAGTGAGGCGATCAGGATGCGGAACCGGTACCGGCGTCGCTCCACCGGCATGACCGGCCACGGCACGCCGTTGACCAGGATGACGTCGCCGTTGATCCCCGACTGGCTGTTGTCGTCGAAGAGGAGCTGGCCCTTCTCGGTGAAGGCCACGTCGTTGATGACCAGCGGCACGTCGTACTGGCCGGTCGGGAGCTGCCCGTCGACGGGGTTGCGCACGATGTACATGCCGGCCAGGCCCATGTAGACGTTCTCCGTCGTCCGCATGACCGCGTGGTCGTGGTACCAGATCGTGCGCTCCTCCTCGATGTTGTCGTAGAGGTAGTCCTTGAACTGGCCCGGCATGGTGAGGTCGTTGGCGTAGCCGTCGTACTGCGGCCGGGACGGCGACCCGTGCAGGTGCGTCGACGTCGCGGGCACGTAGCCGAGCGTGGGGTGCTTCTCGGGCAACCGGTTGGCCTGGCGGACGACGATCGGGACGCCGCGGGTCGTGCGGATGGTCGGCCCGGGGAACTGACCGTTGTAGCCCCACATCGTGGTCGTGAAGCCGGGCAGGATCCGCGCCTGGAACGGGCGCTGCTCGATCTCGTAGAGCGGGCGCTGCACCCCGTCGACCGTGACCACCCGCGAGGGCAGCAGGTCGGCCGGCTGCCGGAAGGGCAGCGTGTAGGGCCGGGGCAGGTTCCTCAGCTCCGAGGCGCGCTTGGCGCTCAACGCGCCCACGGAGAACGGCAGGGCGAGTGTGGCGGCGCCGAAGGCCCCGATCTTCAGGGCGTCGCGGCGGGTGAGGGTGTTCTCGTGCATGGCGCTGCTCCAGCTGTCGGCGTCCCCGGATGGAGACGTTCCCCCCCGCGAGCACCAGCGTCGCGGGGATCCGGAACGGCCCCGAGCCGTCGCTGGGGGGTACTAGGACCCCCGCCTTGGGGGACCCCGCCTCAGTGCAGGAGCTTGAGCCCGACCACGCAGCCGACGATGCCGGCCACCAGGAGCAGCTTGACCGCCGAGGCCGGTTCCTCACCGGTGAGCATCGCGACCCCGACGGTCAGGGCGGCGCCGATGCCGACCCAGACGGCGTAGGAGGTGCCGACCGGCAGCTCCCGCATGGCGAAGGCCAGGCCGACCATGCTCAGCACCAGGGCGACGGCGAAGACGATGGAGGGGACCAGTCGGGTGAACCCCTCGGAACGGCCGAGGGCGGTGGCCCAGACGGCCTCCAGCACACCGGACAGCACGAGCACGAGCCAGGACACGATGACCCTCCGGGAGCCGTCT
This sequence comes from Geodermatophilus sp. SYSU D01105, assembly GCF_054050095.1. Taxonomy (NCBI): domain Bacteria; kingdom Bacillati; phylum Actinomycetota; class Actinomycetes; order Geodermatophilales; family Geodermatophilaceae; genus Geodermatophilus; species Geodermatophilus sp. SYSU D01105. Next base: position 22,806 of record NZ_JBJGYR010000030.1, on the reverse strand, counting down.
TGTCGCTGTCCGGGTACGGCACCGCTCGTCCGGGGGCCCGGGAGGAGGGCCCACCCCAGGCTCTCACGCCGGGTCCGCGTCGTCCTCCAGAGCGCGGGCGATCCCGGTCACCACGACGTCGTGGTCCAGCGCGGCGTCCTCCCGCCGGTGCAGGCCGAGCTCGACGACCCGGCCGTCGTCTGGGTCGTCCGGGCGGTCGTCGCCGGCCGCGCCGAGCAGCGGCGCCAGCCCGTCGAGCGTCGGCTGCCACAGGCCCGGCCAGTTGCTGCCGGGCGGCACGGCGAAGGCCAGCTGCAGTGCGAGCGGACCGGGCGCGAGCGGCGGCTCCCCGCCGAGCTGCTCCCGGACCTGCCCGGTGTACTGCGGCGAGCCCGCCGACGTGGTGGTCCGCACGGTGAACCGGCGGTCGCCCTCCGGCTGGGGCACCGGGCGCGCGTCGTCCACGCGGAGCAGCGAGTCCACGCCGCGGCCCTTGGTCCCCCAGACGCTGGCCAGCCGCTCCGCGCCGTGCGACGCCAGCCACTCGGCCAGCGGAGCCAGGTACTGGACGAGCCGGTACTGGTCGAGCAGCCGGACGTCGTCGGGCAGGCCGACGTCGAGCCGCAGTGCCGCGGGCCCGGGCGGGGGCGCCCCCAGGACGGACCGGGCGTGGGTGACGAACGCGCGCACGTGCACCTGGTCGGGGTGACCGGTCGCCATCCAGCCGGCCAGGCGCGGGTCGATGCCCAGCCGGTGCGGCTCGCTCTCCGGCCGGGCGTAGAAGGCGACGCCGGCATCCATGACGGCAGCCTCGCCCGCCGCGGTCCGGCGGACAACCGGACTCGCGGTCAGGCCGGCACGGCCTCGCGGGGGACGGCGCTCCCGGCCCGGCCGGGGCGACGGCGTGCGGCCGCGACCGCGCACAGGACGAGGCCGGCGACCAGCCACCCGCTCAGCACCAGCAGCGGCCGCCCCGCACCGGCGCCGTCGAACCAGGACACCGACCGCAGCAGGGACCCCGTGGCGCCCGGCGGCAGCAGCTGCCCGAGGGTCCCCCAGCCGGCCGGCAGCATCTCCGGCGCGGTGGTCAGCCCGGACAGCGGGTTGCCCAGCAGCACGACGGTGGCCGCGCCGACGGCGAAGCCCGCCGTCCCGGCGAGGGCCTCCAGGCCCAGCAGGACCAGGGCGGTCGCGGCGATGCCGAGGGCCACCCCGGCGGTCACCGACCACCAGCCGCCGGACAGTGACCCCAGCCAGGTGCCGAGCACGGTCGCGGCCACCATGCCGCCGCCGACGGCCATGGCCAGCGCGGCGGCGACGCGCAGCCGCAGGCGGGGCAGCAGGCGCGAGCCGAGCACGGCGATCAGGATGCCGCCGATCGCCAGGGGCAGGGCGCCGGCCGCCAGCCCCGCGCCGCGCGGGTCGGCCTCCGGCAGGGGGACGACGTCCTCCACCGGCACCTGGGTCCCCGTGGCGGCGCCGAGACCGGCGGCCACCTGCTGCAGCGCCTGGGCGACCACCGGCCCGGCGGCGGAGGCGACGAGCACCCGCGGCGGGGCCCCGGGGGTCGCCACGACGGCCCCGTAGACCTCCCGGTCGCGGATCGCCGCCTCTGCCGCGGCCTCGTCGGGCACCTCCCGCACGCTGAGCGCGCCGGGACCGGCGCCGGTCAGCCCGGCGGTGAGCGAGGCGGTCGCCGCGGGCGGCCCGGCGACGGCGACGGGCAGGTCCCGCGGCGCCGACCGCACAGCCGGCCACGCGAAGGCGGTCAGCAGTCCGGCCATCAGGACGGCGAAGAGGGCGACCAGGGCCGGCACGAGCCGGGTGCCGGGGAGCCGGGGGGAGGTGGCCACGGCGGATCCTCCGATGCAGTAAAACGAACGACCGTTCTTTGTTATCCCAGCATGCTCCGCGCCGCCGACCCCCGTCAAGAACGAACGTCCGTTCTAAGATCCGGCGCGTGCCACGCGTCTCCGAGGAGCACCTGACCGCCCGCCGCGAGCAGATCGTCGACGCGGCGATCGTCCGGTTCGCGGCCAACGGCTTCCAGGCCACCGGCATGGCCGACGTCATCGCCGAGTCGGGGCTCTCGGCCGGCGCGGTGTACCGCTACTTCGCCAGCAAGGACGAGCTGGTCCGGGCCATCGTCGACCGGGTCCTCGCCGAGGCCGTCACCCGGTTCGGCCGGTGGCGCGCCGAGCAGCCCGACCCCGACCCCGCCGAGGCGGTCGCGACCGCGGTGGAGGTGGTGGCCTCGGTCGCCGAGCGGGGTCCGGTCGACGTCACGCGGGTCGCCGTCCAGGCGTGGGCGGAGGCGCTGCGCAACCCCGCGGTCCACGACGTGGCGCGCGAGGCCTACACGACGATCCGCGCGCACCTGCACGACGTCGCCGTCGCGGCGCAGGAGGCGGGACGGCTGCCGCGGGACGCCGACCCCCGGCAGCTCGCCGCGGCGCTGTTCTCCCTGGTCCTCGGGTTCCTGCTGCAGCGGCTGCTGCTCGGCGACGTGCCGGCCGCGGCGTACGGGGACGCCGTGCGTGCGCTCCTCGGCGGTCAGGCGGGGACGGCGGCGTCGTAGCGGTCCAGGAGCACGGCGGCGATGCGGTCGTCGGGCAGCAGCGGAGCGGTGACCGCGTCCGCGCCGGCCGAGGCCAGCTTGTCGTGGAAGTGCCCCGGCGCCAGGAGGTAGGCCGCGAGCACGACCCGCCGGGCGCCGGCCCGGCGCGCAGCGGCGACCGCCTCGGGCACCGGCGGCGAGGCCGCCGACCCGAACCCGGTGGTCACCGGACCGCCCCAGCGCTCCTGGAGGAGGGCGGCGGTGTGCTCCACGTCGGCGCGGGACCTCGGGTCGCTGGAGCCGGCGGCGGCCAGCACCACGGCGGTGCGGGGGTCCTGCGGGTCGGCGCCCGCGGCCGCCAGTCGGTCGGCGAGGACGGCGACCAGCCGGGGATCGGGGCCCAGCGGGCGGGCGGCGCGCGCGGTGTCGGAGGCCTGCACCGCGCGGGCGATGTCGACGTGCACGTGGTAGCCGCCCGACAGCAGCAGGGGGACGACGACCGCCGCGCGGCCCTGCCCGCTCAGCCCGCGGACGACGTCGGCCACGGTGGGCGGCTGGACGTCGACGAAGGCAGCGGTGGTCTCCAGGCCGGGCCGCGACCGGCGGGCGGCCAGGGCCAGCTCGGCGATCAGCCGGCGGCCCGTGGGGTTGCGCGTCCCGTGCGCGCAGGCGACCAGGACCGGCGCGCTCGCGGGGACCTCGGCGCTCACGCGTCGGCCGTCAGAGCGCCCGCAGGACGCCGCCGTCGACGGGGACCATCGTGCCGGTCACGAACGAGGCGGCGGGGGAGAGGAGGAAGGCCGCCACCCGGCCGAACTCGTCGGGCCGGCCGACGCGGCGCAGCGGGATGCCGGCCTCGGTGCGCGCCCGCATCGCGGCCGCGTCGCCGGAGGCCTCCTCGATCTCGGTGATCCGGTCGGTGGCGATGGTGCCCGGCATGAGCCCGACCACCCGGATGCCGCGAGGGCCCAGCTCGTCGGCGAGCGCCTTCGCCGTCATCGCCAGGCCGGGCCGCAGCCCGTTGGAGATGGCCAGGTGGCCGATCGGCTGGCGGACGGACGTGGACAGCACGAAGCCGATGACCGCGCCCTCGCCCAGGTGCGGCACCAGGGTCCTGACCAGGCGCAGCGGGCCGAGCAGCACGTTCTCCACGCCGTCGCGCCAGTGCTCCTCGGCGGTCTCGAGGACGGTGCCCGGCGTGGGGCCGCCCACCGACAGCAGGGCCCCGTCGACCCCGCCGAGCCGCTCCACGGCCGCCCCGACCAACTGCTCGGCGGCGGCGGGGTCGGCCAGGTCGGCGGCCAACCCGTGCGCCGCCGGCGCCCCGCCCAGCGAGGCGACGGCGGCGTCCACGGAGCCGGGGGAGCGGGAGCTGAGCAGCACCCGCGCCCCGTCGTCGACCAGGGCCCGGGCGGCCGCGAGCCCCAGCCCCCGGCTCGCGCCGGTCAGCAGGTAGCGGCGGCCAGCCAGGCCCAGGTCCATGCCTGTCGACCCGGATCAGGCCGACGCGGCGCGCAGGGAACGCAGCACGTACTGCATGATCCCGCCGTTGCGGTAGTAGTTCGCCTCACCGGGGGTGTCGATCCGGACGGTGGCGTCGAACTCCACGTCGCCGGCCCGGACCTTCACCGTGCGCGGCGTCTCGCCGTCGTTGAGCGCGGTGATCCCGGTGATGGTGAACTCCTCGTCGCCGGTCAGGCCGAGCGACTCCCGGTTCTGGCCCTCGGGGAACTGCAGCGGCAGCACGCCCATGCCGATGAGGTTGGAGCGGTGGATCCGCTCGTAGCTCTCGGCGATGACCGCCTTGACGCCCAGCAGCGCCGTCCCCTTGGCCGCCCAGTCGCGCGAGGACCCGGAGCCGTACTCCTTGCCGGCCAGCACGACCAGCGGGATGCCCTGCTCCTGGTAGGCGACCGACGCGTCGTAGATCGTCGTCGTCTCGCCGGTGAGGTGGTCCTTGGTGACGCCGCCCTCGGTGCCGGGCACGAGCAGGTTGCGCAGCCGGATGTTGGCGAAGGTGCCGCGGATCATGACCTCGTGGTTCCCGCGGCGGGAGCCGTAGGAGTTGAAGTCGCGCCGCTCCACCCCGTGCTCCCGCAGGTACCTGCCGGCCGGGCTGTCGGGCTTGATCGACCCGGCAGGGGAGATGTGGTCGGTGGTCACCGAGTCGCCGAGCACGGCGAGGGTGCGGGCGCCGGTGATGTCCTGCACCGGGGCCGGCTCGGCGGGCATGCCCTCGAAGTACGGGGGCTTGCGGACGTAGGTGCTCTCGGGGTCCCAGGCGAAGGTGTCACCGGTCGGCGTGGGCAGGTTCTGCCACTGCTCGGTGCCGGCGAAGACGTCCTCGTAGCTGCGGCCGAACTGCTCGGCCGAGACGGCCTCGTCGATGACCCGCTGGACCTCCTGCGGCGAGGGCCAGATGTCGCGCAGGTAGACGTCCTGGCCGTCCTTGCCCTGGCCGAGGGGCTCGGTGGCGATGTCGACGTCCATCGACCCGGCCAGGGCGTAGGCGATCACCAGCGGCGGGCTGGCCAGGTAGTTCATCTTGACGTCGGGGTTGATCCGGCCCTCGAAGTTGCGGTTGCCCGAGAGCACCGAGACGACGGCGAGGTCGGCCTCGTTGACCGCGGCCGACACCGGCTCCGGCAGCGGGCCGGAGTTGCCGATGCAGGTGGTGCAGCCGTAGCCGACCAGGTAGAAGCCCAGCTTCTCCAGGTACGGGGTGAGGTGCGCCTTCTCGTAGTAGTCGGTGACGACCTTCGACCCGGGAGCCAGGGTCGTCTTGACCCAGGGCTTGGTCTCCAGCCCCGCCTCGACGGCCTTCTTGGCCAGCAGCGCCGCGCCGATCATGACCTGCGGGTTGGACGTGTTGGTGCAGGAGGTGATCGCCGCGATCACCACGTGCCCGTGGTCGACGTAGGTCTCCCGGCCGTCCTCGAGCACCACCCGGGTGGGCTTGGAGGGGCGGTCTGGAACCCGGTCGGGGACGACGTGGTGGGGCTTGCCGGCCTCCCCGTTGCCGTGCGCAAAGGGACTCACCGGGTCCGAGGCGGGGAAGGACTCCTCCGAGGCCTCGTCGGCGGCCGACTCGGTGTCGCGCGGGGCGTCGTCGTCGTCCTCCTGCATCTCGTCGATCGGCGCGTAGGTGGGCAGCGCCTGCCGGAAGGAGGCCTTCGCGTCCGAGAGTGCGACCCGGTCCTGCGGGCGCTTCGGCCCGGCGATCGACGGGACGACGGTGGAGAGGTCCAGCTCCAGGTACTCCGAGAAGGCCGGCTCGCGGGACGGGTCGTGCCAGAGGCCCTGCTCCTTGGCGTAGGCCTCGACCAGCGCGACCTGCTCGTCGCTGCGCCCGGTCAGGCGCAGGTAGCCGATGGTCTCCTCGTCGATCGGGAACATCGCCGCGGTCGAGCCGAACTCCGGGCTCATGTTGCCGATCGTGGCGCGGTTGGCCAGCGGCACCGCCGAGACGCCCTCGCCGTAGAACTCGACGAACTTCCCGACCACGCCGTGCTCGCGCAGCATCTCGGTGATGGTGAGGACGAGGTCGGTGGCGGTGGAGCCGTCGGGGAGCTGGCCGGTCAACTTGAAGCCGACGACGCGCGGGATGAGCATCGAGACCGGCTGGCCGAGCATCGCGGCCTCGGCCTCGATGCCGCCGACGCCCCAGCCCAGCACGCCCAGGCCGTTGACCATCGTGGTGTGCGAGTCGGTGCCGACGCAGGTGTCGGGGTAGGCGACGACGCGGTCGCCCTCCGGGCGCGGGAAGACCACGCGGGCCAGGTGCTCGATGTTGACCTGGTGGACGATGCCCATGCCCGGGGGGACGACCTTGAAGTCGTTGAACGCGCCCTGGCCCCAGCGCAGGAACTGGTAGCGCTCGCCGTTGCGCTGGTACTCGATCTCGACGTTGCGCTCGAACGAGTCCGGGGTGCCGAAGACGTCGGCGATCACGGAGTGGTCGATGACCAGCTCGGCCGGCGCGAGCGGGTTGATCTTCTGCGGGTCGCCGCCGATCTCGGCCATGGCCTCGCGCATGGTGGCCAGGTCGACGATGCAGGGGACCCCGGTGAAGTCCTGCATCACCACGCGCGCCGGGGTGAACTGGATCTCCTGGTCCGGCTCCGCGTTCGGGTCCCAGTTCGCCAGCGCACGGATGTGGTCGGCGGTGATGTCCGCGCCGTCCTCGGTGCGGAGCAGGTTCTCGAGCAGCACCTTCAGGCTGAAGGGCAGCTTCTCGGAGCCCTCGACCGCGTCGAGCCGGTAGATGTCGTAGTCGGTGCCGTCGACGGTGAGCGTCGACCGTGCCCCGAAGCTGTCCTTGCTGGCTGCCACTTCTCTGCGCCTACCCCTCGCTGGTCGATCGCGCCGATTGCCACCCCCGATCATCCCAGCCGCCTCCGCAGCCGCGCAGGTGAGGCGACCCTTGCCTACCCCGTGAGCTCGCGCACCCGCCGCGCCGGCTCCCTACCGTGGACGCCGTGACGACCGGTGCCGTGCCCGACCCGCTGCCCGCCTGGCTGTCCGACGCCGGGCGGGTCACCGTCCTGACCGGCGCCGGCATCTCCACCGACAGCGGCATCCCCGACTACCGGGGGCCGAACGGCGTGTGGACGAGGGACCCGGATGCCGAGAAGCTCGTCACGCTGTCCTACTACGTCGCCGACCCCGACATCCGCCGCCGCGCCTGGCTCATGCGCCGCGACCTGCGGGCGCGCGACGTCCGCCCCAACGCCGGGCACGCCGCGCTGGTCGACCTGGAGCGGCAGGGCCGGCTGCGGGCGCTGCTCACCCAGAACATCGACGGGCTGCACCAGGCGGCCGGCTCCTCGGCGGACCTGGTGCTGGAACTGCACGGCACGGTGCACGAGGTCGAGTGCCTGGCCTGCCGGGACCGGACGACGATGGCCGAGGCGCTGGCCCGCATCGACGCCGGTGAGCCCGACCCCGCCTGCCGGCGCTGCGGCGGCATCCTCAAGTCGGCCACGATCAGCTTCGGCCAGGCCCTGGACGCCGCGGTGATCGAGGCCGCCGCGGAGGCCGCCACCGACTGCGACGTCTTCCTCGCCGTCGGCACGTCGCTCACCGTGCACCCGGCCGCGGGGTTGACCGACCTCGCGGCGGGTTCGGGCGCGCGGGTCGTCGTCGTCAACGCCCAGTCCACCCCCTACGACGGCCTCGCCGACCTCGTCGTCCGCGAGCCGATCGGCACGGCCCTGCCGCGACTGGTCGCCCGCTGACGGCGCCGCCGACCGCCTCCGCACCGGCACGGCTGCGGGACCCTGCCTGACCGCGGAGGTCCGGCGCTAGCGTGACGGGCACCACGTCGAGCGGCTGCCGGGCACCTGCGGGCACGGCGGCCCGACCACCGGGAGCCGGACATGCGCGTGCCTCTGACCACCCGAGACTTCCTCGACCGCGCCGAGCTGGTGTACGGCGACCGGATCGGCATCGTCGACGAGCCCGACCAGCCGGCGTCGTCCATGGGTGAGGTGACCTACCGCGAGGTCGCCCGCCGCGCCCGTGCCATGCAGGCCGCGCTGGACGAGCTCGGCATCGGCGAGGGCGAGCGGGTCGCCGTCGTCAGCCACAACTCCGGCCGGCTGTTGGAGATGCTGCTCGGCGTCCCGTCGTCGGGCCGGGTCCTCGTGCCGATCAACTTCCGGCTGGCCCAGGAGGAGGTCGCCTACATCGTCGGCCACAGCGGTGCCCGCGCGCTGTTCGTCGACCCGGAGCTGGAGGCGGCGCTCAAGGGGATCGAGGTCGAGCACCGCTTCGGCACGGGGGAGGAGTACGAGCAGCTGCTGCGCTTCGACGTCGAGCCGCGGCCGTGGTCCGAGCCCGACGAGGACGCGACCGCCACGATCAACTACACCAGCGGCACCACCGCGCGGCCCAAGGGCGTGCAGATGACCCACCGCAACGAGTGGGTCAACGCCGTGACCTTCGGGATGCACATGCAGGTCAGCGACCGCGACGTCTACCTGCACACGCTGCCGCTGTTCCACTGCAACGGGTGGGGGATGCCCTACGCGCTGGCCGGTCTGGGCGCCCGCCAGGTGGCGCTGCGCAAGGTCGACGGCGCGGAGATCCTGCGCCGCGTGGAGCAGCACGGCGTGACGCTGATGTGCGGGGCGCCGGCGGTGTGGAACGCGGTGCTCGACGCCGCGTCCCGCTGGGACGGCGAGGTCCCCGGGCGCGACCGGGTGCGCATCGTGGTCGCCGGCGCGCCGCCGCCGTCGCGGACCATCGCGCGCATCGAGTCCGAGCTGGGCTGGCAGTTCAACCAGATCTACGGCCTCACCGAGACCGCGCCGCTGGTCACCGTCAACCGGCCGCGCGCGGAGTTCGACGACCTCTCGCCCGAGGAGCGCGCCAAGAAGCTGTCGCGGGCCGGGGTCCCGGCGCTGGGCACCCGGATCCGGACCAGCGAGTCCGGCGAGGTGCTCGTGCAGAGCAACACGGTGCTGGCGGGCTACTGGCAGAACCCCGACGCCTCGGCCGAGGCGCTCGAGGGCGGCTGGTTCCACACCGGCGACGGCGGCTCCATCGACGAGGACGGGTACCTCACGATCTCCGACCGCAAGAAGGACGTGATCATCACCGGCGGCGAGAACGTCTCCTCGATCGAGGTGGAGGACGTCGTGTTCAGCCACCCCGCCGTCGCCGAGGTCGCCGTCATCGGGGTCCCCGACGACAAGTGGGGGGAGCTGGTGACCGCGATCGTCGTCCGTGCCGAGGGCCAGGACGTCGGCGCCGAGGAGATCATCGCCCACTGCCGCGGCAAGATCGCCGGGTACAAGATCCCCAAGCGGGTGGAGTTCCGCGACGCGCTGGCCCGCACCGCCACCGGGAAGATCCAGAAGTTCAAGCTGCGCGAGGCCTTCTGGTCCACCTCGGAGCGTCAGGTGAACTGAGGAAGGACTCCCTCGCCCCCCGCCACTCGCGAGCTCGTGGCGGGACCCTGCACGAGGCCGCCGTCCTCCCCGCAGGCCCAGGGGCCCCTCACCCGACCGGGTGAGGGGCCCCTCAACCGTCCTGCCGATCCCGTCGATCCCCGCACCAGGAAGCGCCCTCCGGGGCGCCGTCGGTGTCGGGTCGCGCGGGCGACGTCCCCTCCGGGACGTCGCCCGTGCGCCGGGGAGAGGTCGGGACAGTGGACAGCGGGACGCGCAGGACGGGTTCCCACACCGGGGTGTCCCGGTGGCTCCTCCGGGGGATCGGCACGGCGGTCGCCGCCCTCGTGGCCGTGGGCGCGACCCCGGGCGCGGCGCTGGCCGCACCCGGGGACGCCGAGGTCGCCGACGCGCAGGCCGCCCGGGACGCCGCGGCCGCCCAGGTCGGGCAGGTCAGCGCCCAGCTCGCCGAGGCCGAGGCCGCGGCGGCCGCCGCGCACCAGGCCGCGCAGATCGCGCTGCAGGAGTACGAGGAGCGCCTCGCGGCCCAGCAGGAGGCGCAGGCCGCCGCCGACGAGGCCGCCGCGGCCGCCGAGCGGGCGAGGGCCGCGCTGACCCGCGGCCGCGAGCAGGTCGCCGAGTTCGCCCGGTCGACCTACATGCAGGGCAGCACGGCACCCGGCGCCGCTGCGCTGATGAGCGCCGAGGGCCCGACCCAGCTGCTGGAGCGGGCGGCGCTGCTCGACGCCGCCGGTGAGCACCGGGTCGACGTCGTCGACCAGCTGACCGTCCTCGAGCAGCAGGCCACCGACGCCGACCGGGCCGCCGCGCAGGCGGCCGAGGAGGCCGACGCCCTGGAGGACCAGGCCGCGGAGTCGCTGGCCTCGGCCCAGGCTCAGGAGGTCTCGGCGCGCGCCCAGACGGCGGCGCTGGCCGAGCAGCGGGAGGCGTGGGAGGCCGAGCTCGCCGCTGCCCAGGAGGAGCTCTACGGCGCCCAGGGCGCCCGGGAGGCGGCGGCCGCCGCCGAGGCGGCGCAGGAGGCGACCCGCACCAGCCCGCCGGCTCCCGTGCCGTCCTCCTCGGGCGGGTCCTCCGGCGGCTCGTCCTCCGGCGGCTCGTCGTCGGGCGGCACGCCGGCTCCCGTGCCCACGCTGGCCGACGCGCCGTCGGGCTCGGCGGTGGAGACGGCGATCGCCGCCGCGAGGTCCCAGCGCGGCCTGCCCTACAGCTGGGGTGGGGGCAACAGCCACGGCCCGACCTACGGCATCCCGCCGGACACGTCCGTCTACGGCTTCGACTGCTCGGGGCTGACCGAGTACGCCTACGCGCAGGCCGGGATCGCCATCGGCGGCACCAGCCGCGAGCAGTACTGGCGGCTCCGGGACCGCACCGTGGCCGCCTCCGACCTGCAGGCCGGGGACCTGGTGTTCTGGGGCTCGGGGTCGGCCTACACCTCGGTCTACCACGTGGCGCTCTACATCGGCGGCGGCCAGGTCATCCAGGCGCCGCAGAGCGGGGACGTGGTGCGGGTCTCCGCGATGTGGTTCGGGAGCGACTACTTCGGCGCCGTCCGCCCCACGGGCTGAGACGCGACCGCGGGACGCCGAGGCGGGGCCGGGAGATGGGGCGTCGGGCAGCCACGGGGGGAGCTGCCCGACGCACCGCCGAGGCTAGCAGTCAGCCGCCTGCGCGGGCAGGGGTGTGCACACGCCTTGCCGACGGCCGGCGTGCCGGACCCGGAGGGCGACTCCTCCGCGCCCGCCAGCGGGGACGGCTGCCGTCCAGGAACGTGTAGGACACTGGCCGGGGACGGGCACGCAGCCCCGTCGCCGGCCTCCTCGAGGCCGCGGACCCGCACGACCAGGGAGTCACGTGAGCGAGCTCGCGAGCGAACCGACGAGCGCAGCAGCCTTGCGAACGCAGCCGACGAGCGCCAGCGAGGAGGCCGCGTGAGCAGCGCCGCCAGCACCCCCCTCCAGCAGCCCGTCGGCCAGCCGGTGCCGCCGTCGGCCGACGCGGCGCAGCTGGAGCGCGTGCTGTTCGAGATCAAGCGGGTGATCGTCGGGCAGGACCGCCTCGTCGAGCGGATGCTCGTGTCGCTGCTCGCCCGTGGCCACGTCCTGCTAGAGGGTGTGCCCGGGGTGGCCAAGACCCTGGCCGTGGAGACGCTGGCCACCGTCGTCGGCGGCTCGTTCGCCCGGCTGCAGTTCACCCCCGACCTCGTCCCGGCCGACATCATCGGGACGCGCATCTACAAGGCCGGCCAGGACGCCTTCGACACCGAGCTCGGCCCGGTGTTCGCCAACTTCGTGCTCACCGACGAGATCAACCGCGCGCCGGCCAAGGTGCAGTCCGCGCTGCTGGAGGTCATGGCCGAGCGGCAGGTCTCCATCGGCGGGGTCACCCACCCGCTGCCCGACCCGTTCCTGGTGCTGGCCACGCAGAACCCGATCGAGTCCGAGGGCGTGTACCCGCTGCCCGAGGCGCAGCGCGACCGCTTCCTCATGAAGGTGCTCGTCGACTACCCGAGCCCCGAGGAGGAGCGGGAGATCATCTACCGGATGGGCTCCACCCCGCCGGTGGCCGAGACGGTGCTCGGCCCCGGGGACCTGCTCCGCATGCAGCGCACCGCCTCGCAGGTGTTCGTGCACCACGCGCTGGTCGACTACGTCGTCCGGCTGGTGGTGGCCACCCGCGCGCCGCGCGAGCACGGCATGGAGGACGTCGCCTCCTGGGTCTCCTACGGTGCGAGCCCGCGCGCCTCGCTGGGCCTGATCGCCGCCAGCCGCGCGCTGGCGCTGGTGCGCGGCCGGGACTACGTGCTGCCGCAGGACGTCCTCGACGTCACCGCCGACGTGCTCCGCCACCGGCTGGTGCTCTCCTACGACGCGCTGGCCGACGGCGTGCCCGCCGACCACGTGGTCAAGCGGATCCTCCAGACCGTCCCGCTGCCGCAGGTGACCCCGCGGCAGCGCTCCGGTGGCTTCGGCCCGGCCGCTCCGGGCGGGCCGGCGGTGCCCTCCTTCGGCCCGCCGCAGGCCCTCGCGCCGCAGGGTGCCCCCCCGTTCGGGCCGCCGGGCCCGCAGTTCGGCCCCGGACCCCAGGGCCCGGCGCCGCAGGGTCCCTTCCCGGGCACGCCGGCCGCCGAAGGTCAGCCGGGCGGGGTCCCGCAGGGGCACCCGGGCCCGGCCGGCAACGGCTACGGCCCCGGGTCCGCACCGGCGTGATCCTCCGTCGTCGCTCGGGAGGCTCCGGCACCGCGACGCCGGAGCCCCCACGGCCCGCGCCCACCCCCGGCTCGGGGATCGACCCCGGGCGCGGCGACGGCGCACCGCCGCACTTCGCCGAGGGCCCGGCCGACGTGCTGCTGCAGCGGCTCGAGCTCACCGTCCGCCGCCGGCTCGACGGCCTGCTCCAGGGCGACCACCTCGGGCTGGTCCCCGGCTCGGGCAGCGAGGCGGGGGACTCCCGCACCTACCACCCCGGGGACGACGTCCGGAGGATGGACTGGCCGGTCACCGCGCGCACGCAGGTCCCGCACGTCCGCGAGACGATCGCCGACCGCGAGCTGGAGACCTGGGCCGTCGTCGACCTCTCGGCCAGCCTGGACTTCGGCACCGCGCAGTGCGAGAAGCGTGACCTCGCGATCGCCGGTCTGGCCGCGGTCAGCCACCTCACCGTCCGTGGCGGCAACCGGTTGGGCGCGGTGGTCACCACCGGCGAGCGGGTCGACCGCTACCCGGCCGCGGCCGGGCGGCTGGCCGCCGACCGGCTGCTGCGGGCGGTGGTGGCCACGCCGCGGGCCGCCGGGGGACGGCGGGGCGACCTCGCGGCCGCGCTGGAGTCGCTGCGCCGTCCGCCGCGCCGGCGCGGCCTGGTCGTCGTGGTCTCGGACTTCCTCGGCGACAGCGACTGGGAGCGGCCGCTGCGCGGGCTGGCGGGGCGGCACGAGCTGCTCGCCATCGAGGTCGTCGACCCGCGCGAGCTGGAGCTGCCCGACGTCGGGCTGCTCACCGTCGTCGACCCCGAGAACGGTCAGACCCTCGAGGTCCCGACCGGCGACGCGGAGTTCCGCGCCCGGTACGCCGCCGGGGCCGCCGCCCAGCGGCAGGCCATCGCCGCGGCCCTGCGCCGGGCCGGGGCCGGTCACCTGCAGCTGCGCACGGACCGGGACTGGCTCATGGACGTCGTCCGTTTCGTCGCCGAACGACGGCGGGCCGGCTCCGGAGGGGCGTCGCGATGACGTCCCGGAGCTCGGGCAGCCGTCGCGAACGCCGGCGTGCCGGCAGCGGAGGAGTCCCCCGATGACCTTCCAGGCCCCGCTGTGGCTGCTCGGCCTGCTCGCCGTCGTGGCGCTGGTCGCGCTGTACGTGGTCCTGCAGCTGCGCCGCAAGGCCTACGCCGCGCGGTTCACCAACGTCGCCCTGCTGGGCAGCCTGGTGCCCAAGCGGCCGGGCTGGCGCCGGCACCTGGCCTTCGGGCTGGTGGCCCTCGCCCTGGCCGCGCTCGTCGTCTCCCTGGCCGTGCCCAGCACCGAGGTGCGGGTGCCCCGGGAACGGGCGACGGTGATCATGGCCGTCGACGTCTCGCTGTCGATGCAGGCCACCGACATCGAGCCCAGCCGGTTCGAGGCCATGCAGAAGGCGGCCAAGGAGTTCGTCGACGTCCTGCCCTCGCGGATCAACCTGGGCCTGGTGTCCTTCGCCGGCACCGCGACCACCCTGGTCACCCCGACGACCGACCGCGGCCAGGTCCGCAGCTCCATCGACAACCTGGAGCTGGCCGAGTCGACGGCGATCGGCGAGGCGGTGTTCACCTCGCTCACCGCGATCCAGAACTACCAGGCCTCGCTGGAGGCCACCGAGGACGAGCTGCCGCCGGCCCGCATCGTGCTGCTCTCCGACGGCTACAACACGGTCGGCCGCGACGACACCCAGGCCATCGACGCCGCCGTCGACGCCGGGATCCCGGTCTCCACGATCGCGTTCGGCACCGACTACGGCACCCTCGACCTCGACGGTGAGCGGGTGCCGGTGCCGGTCGACCGGGAGACCCTCGAGCACATCGCCGACCAGACCGGCGGCAGCTACAGCGAGGCGGCCAGCGCCGCGGAGCTCGAGCAGGTCTACGAGGACCTGGGCAGCCAGATCGGTTACACGACCGAGCCCCGCGACGTCAGCTACTGGTTCGTCCGCGGCGGGGTGCTGCTGGCCCTGCTCGGCGTCGTCCTCAGCCTGGTCTGGACCAACCGCCTCCTGTGAGTGGAGGAGGAGGGCGCGCGTGCCGCGCCCCCCACTCCGCAGGACTCAGCGGGACGGGTCGAGGGAGAGCTTGCCGGTGGTGCGGCGGGCGAGCAGGCCCTGGTGCGCCTCGCGGACGGCGGTCAGCGGGTAGCGGCCCCCGGCGATCGGCGTGAGCGCGCCCTCGGCCACGAGCGGCAGCAGCTCGGTCATCGCGTCGTCCATCATGTGCGGCCGGGTCATGCAGTGGGCCAGCCAGAAGCCGATGACTGCGCGGCTCTTCTGCATCAGTGCTCCGGGGTGCACCGCGGACGCCGGCGTCCGGGCGGCCATGCCATAGGTGACCAGCCGGCCGAAGGGCGCCAGCGCCGACAGCGACCCGTCGAAGACGTGCCCGCCGGTCATCTCCAGCACCACGTCGACCGGCTTCCCGCCGTTGGCCTCGCGCAGCGCCGCGGCGAAGGCCTTCGGGTCGTCGGCGGCCAGCGCGGGGTCGACCGAGGCGTCGGCACCGAGCTCCTCCGTCAGCGCCCGCTTCTCCGGGCTGGAGGCGGTGGCGATCACCCGGCCGGCGCCCCAGCGCCGGGCGAGCTGGACGGCCAGCGACCCGACCCCGCCGGCGCCGGCGATGACGACGACGGTCTCGCCGGGGGCCAGGTGGGCGCTGGTCTGCAGCAGGTGCCAGGCGGTGGCGCCCTGGAGGACGACGGCCAGCGCCGCGTCGTCGGAGACCCCGTCGGGCACCTCCCACGTCAGCCGCGGGTGCGCGGCCACCTTCTCGGCGTAGCCGCCGCCGTCGAGCAGGCCGACGACCCGCGGCCCGCCGCCGGCCGGCGTCCCGACGAACTCCGCGCCCGGGACCAGTGGCAGCTGCTGGGGCGCGAGGTAGCTGTCCTCGATCTGGTGGGTGTCGGCGAAGTTGACGCCTGCGGAGCTCACCTCGTAGAGCTGCTGGCCCTCGCCGGGGGTGGGGTCGGGCAGGTCGACGACGTCGAGGACCTCGGGCCCGCCGAAGCGGGTGATCTGGACGGCACGCATGGCGGCGAGGCTACGGCCGCGGCCGAAGGCCGCGTCGGGCGCTCGCCGGCGAGGCGCGTCGTCGGACCTCCCTGCGCCACGACGCTCGAGGCCACCCGAACGCGGCGTGGGCCACCTCCTCCCCGCGGAGCGGTTCAGCAGACGGGCAGTGCCGCGAGCCGGGCGGCCAGTTCCGCGTTGCGACGCAGGAAGGGCACCCATCCGGTCGGCGCCCGGGTGCCGGGCGCCGACCTGGTGCAGGTCTCCTGCTCCCAGGCACGGAGTCGGCCGTCCCGGATCCGGAGCCGGACCAGGACGTCGTCCGCCCAGGCGGTGACGTCCTCGTCGCCTCCCTCGGCGGGCGCGGTGACCCGCTGCGGCGCGACCACCCACTCGACCGCCTCGATCTCCTCCTGGAGCCGGGCCGCGGCCTCGTAGGCCTGCGCCCCGGCCGCGGCGTCGCGCCGGGCGGTGAGCGCCGCCAGTGCGCCGGCGACCGCCGTCGGCTCGCGGTCGAGTACGGACGCCACGGCGCGCGCCAGCTGCGCGACGGGGGTGTCCTGCCCGCCGCGCAGGCGCGCCAGCTCCCGCTCGCCGGCGGTGCGGGTCGGGCCGGCGTGGCCGAGCGGGTACAGCCGCTCCAGTCCGGACACGGCCAGCCGCACCTTGCGGGCTCCGAGGTAGGGCCCGAAGAAGCGGACACCCGGTGCCGGCCGGTGCGCGGAGGCGAGGCCGAGACGCGGCGCCTCCGGCGAGGGGTCCAGGCGGATGCTGACGGGCACCTCCAGGCCGCCGACGATCCGGTTCCACGGGGGCAGCGACGGCTCGAGCAGGTTGCGTTCGGCCCAGGCGGCCTCGTGCACGGAGTCGCAGACCAGCGCCTCGATCCGGGCGACCCGGGGCACCATCCGCCGCAGGTGGCGGCGGTCCCGCAGGTCGCCCCAGTAGGAGCTGACCCGGCGGCGCAGCTCTCCGGCCCGCCCGACGTACAGCACGCGGCCGCCGTCGTCCCGGAAGCGGTACACGCCCGGAGCGGCCGGCAGCGCGGCGACGGCGGCCGGTCGGGCGGGCATGCCCCATCGTGCGCACGGCCGCTGCGCTGGTGGTGGCACCGCGCCCCACGGCTCCCACGCGTCCCACCGGTCACGTCCGGGCGCGGCGCGGCGGGTGGGGCCATCGTGCCCCGCGCCGGGTGGTCTCGCCGCATGCGGGCCAGGTGTCCCCGGCTCCGGCAGGAGAGACGTCGAGGGGGACGCCCCCTCGCAGGGACGTCCCCCTCGACGTCGTCGCACCGATGGCCTCGACGGGCGTCCCGGCTCGATCGTCCGGGACGCGCCGATCGGGACCTCAGGTCATCGGGTGGTCTGCGCCTCGCGACGCGGGAGCACCCAGTCGGGCCGCACGTAGTGGCAGGTGTAGCCGTAGGGGATCTTCTGCAGGTAGTCCTGGTGCTCCTCCTCGGCCTCCCAGAACGGGCCGGCCGGTGTCACCTCGGTGACGACCTTCCCCGGCCACAGGCCCGAGGCGTCGACGTCGGCGATCGTGTCGAGCGCGACGCGCCGCTGCTCGTCGCTGGTGTAGAAGATCGCCGAGCGGTAGCTCCGGCCCACGTCGTTGCCCTGCCGGTCCTTCGTCGACGGGTCGTGGATCTGGAAGAAGAACTCCAGCAGCTCCCGGAACGAGATCTTCTCGGGGTCGAAGACGATCTCGACCGCCTCGGCGTGGTCACCGTGGTTCCGGTACGTGGCGTTGGGTGTGTCGCCGCCGGAGTACCCGACGCGGGTGGAGAGCACCCCCGGGCGCTTGCGCAGCAGCTCCTGGGCGCCCCAGAAGCAGCCGCCGGCGAGGATCGCGGTCTCAGTGGTCACGTGTGCCTCCCTCTGTGTCCAGCACGACGGGTGAACACCGCGACCCGGGCCGGTGTTTCCTCCTCGGCGCACACGCGACGACTTCCCCGAACTGCGCCCGGAACACGGCTGCACCAGGGGCTCTTGACGCCGCACTTGCTCTTCGCAAGTGTGACGCCGCCCACATGACGACCCCAGGACAGGGAGTGCCCGATGACCGCGGTGTTCGTCAACCTGCCGGTGACCGACCTCGAGCGCGCGAAGGCCTTCTACTCGGCGATCGGGTTCACCATCAACCCGCTCTTCACCGATCACAACGCGGCCTGCGTCGTCGTCGAGGACGGCCACAGCTACTTCATGCTCCTGGTCCGCGAGTACTTCCAGACCTTCACCGACCTGCCGATCGGCGACCCGGCGGTGAGCCCGTCGTCAGCGACCGCGATCTTCCTCGACAGCCGGGAGCAGGTCGACGCGACCGTCGCCGACGGCCTCGCCGCGGGTGGCTCGGAGGCCCGCCCCGCCTCGGACTACGGGTTCATGTACCAGCGTCAGCTCACCGATCCCGACGGCAACGTCCTCGAGTTCGGCTGGATGGACCCGGTCGCCGCCGAGCAGGGCCCCGAGGTGTCCGTGGACCAGCAGGCCTGAGGTCGATGGCCGCGCGCGAGTACGGGCAGCTGGCAGCGGGTCTTCCCCGCATCCCCAGCAACATCCTGGCGGCGCGGCTCAAGGAGTTGCAGGAGGCCGGCGTCCTGCGGCGGGCGCCGCGCTCCCGGGTCGTCGTCTACGAGCTGACGCCCTACGGCCGCGAGCTCGAGCCCGCCGTGCTCGCGCTCGGCGCCTGGGGTTTCAAGGCGCTGGGCGATCCGCGGGAGGAGCAGGTCATCACCCCCGACTCGATGACCATGTCCCTGCGCACCGCCTTCCGCCCGCAGGTGGCGGCGACCCTGCCGGCGACCGCCTACGGGGCCCGCCTGGGCCTCGCCGAGCTGCTCATCCACGTGGACGGCGCCACCCTGGACGTGACACGCGGGGACGGACCGGTCGACCTCGCCTTCGCCGCGGGTCCGGGCATCCGCCGGCTCATCTCCGGCGAGCTCGCCCCGGAGCGCGCGATCGCGACCGGCGTCGTCGAGGTGCTGCGCGGGCGCGGCGACCTCCTCGACCGCTTCGCGCGCACGTTCCACCTGGCCGCCTGATCGAACCGGGACGGCGCGGTGACGCGCGACGGCGGTCGAGGGTGCGTCCCGTCGAGGCCAGGGACTGGTCGTCGCACCCGGACAGACGCCGACGGCCCGCCGACCGGGGGTCGGCGGGCCGTCGGCGCAGGCTCGTGCGCGGGTCGTCAGGCGACGTCGGTGCGGGCGTCGGACAGGTACTCGCGCACCGCCGGCTCGGGGACCCGGAAGGACCGACCGACGCGGACGGCGGACAGCTCCCCGCCGTGCACGAGGCGGTAGACGGTCATCTTGGACACGCGCATGATCGCCGCCACCTCGGCCACCGTGAGGAAGCTGACCGCAGCGCGCGGAGCGGGCCGCTCCATCGCCGGGCGCGCAGCCGGCGCGGGACCGGCCGCCGGCCGCACGGCCATGGGGCGCTGGCCCATCGGGGCGAGGCCGGGCTGCGGGCGGACGTGGGCCGGCGCCGGGCGCATCGCGAACTGCGGGCCGGCCACGGCGGGCCGGGCGGGCGGGCGCGTGCCGTGGGCGGCGGAGCGGGGGAGAACCGGAGCGGGGGAGCGCTGGGGAAGGGACACGTCGTTCCTCTCGGTGGCGGTCCACGGGACGCGGGGCCGACTCGCTGCCGGCGACGCTCCGCGTCCGTGCTGGCACCGACAGTAGGGGGACGGTGGAGGCCGATGCGAGAGCGGGAGGAACGAGACGAACCGGTCCGCTTCGTCAGTTGTTGACCGTGCGCCGGACGGGTCCGGTGCGGTGCGCGTGGTGACCTGCGCGAGGCGCGCCGCAGGGGACCCGGGTGACCGCCGGCGGGGCGGCTCGACCGCCCCGCCGACGCGCCCGACGGTCAGATCGGCTGGTTCGTCGGCAGGAGGACCAGGTCGCGCACGGTGAGGTGCCGGGGCCGGCCGAGCATGAAGGAGACGGCGTCCGCGACGTCCTCGGACCGCATGCCGGTGCCCGCGGCCACCCCCTCGGCGACCTGGTCCTCGTCGGCGACCGCCCACAGGTCGTTGAGCACCACGCCCGGCGCGATCGACATGATCCGCACGCCCGTGCCGACCAGCTGCTGGCGGACGCCGTGCACGAACGACTGCAGCGCGTGCTTGGACGCCGAGTAGACCGGCTCCCAGGGGATGGCCTGGTGCCCGGAGACCGAGCTCGTGACGACGACGTCCCCGGACCCCCGCCCGATCATCGCCGGCAGCGCGGCGTGCACCGCACCGATCACCCCGGTGACGTTCGTGCCGACCAGCTGGGCGAGCTGCGCGGCGTCGTTCTCCCAGACGTTGCCCTGGACGTAGACGCCGGCGTTGGCCACCAGCACGTCGAGCCGGCCGTGCTCGTCGAGGGTGACGTCGACGATCCGCCTGCCGGCGCCGGCCTCGCTGACGTCGGCCGGCAGGACCGTGCTGGGCCCGGGCAGCTGCGCGGCCGCGGCCTCGAGCCGGTCCGCCGAGCGAGCCGTCAGGACGACGTGCGCACCCTCGGCGGACAGCGACCGGGCGATCGCCAGGCCGATGCCCGAGCTGGCACCGGTGACCAGGGCGACGCGGGCGGGAGGCGCTGCCTCGGCTGCGGTGGCGGTCATGTCTCTCCTCGTTCGTCGGCGGGCGGGGTCAGGGACGGAGGGACGCCGTCGCGAGGGCCGCGCGCCGGACCTGCTCGTCCTGCCGGCTGTCGATCCGCACGGCGTCCTCCTCCGTCATCGGGACGACGGTGCCCAGGCTCAGCGCCCGGCCGAGCACGCGGGCGGTCTTGTCGGCCATCTCGGTCACCTGCAGGGCCTGGGCGGCGCTGCTGCCGAGGGCGAACATGCCGTGGTTGGCGAGGTAGATCGCCCGCGGCAGGCCGTGGTGGGGCACGTAGCCGGCCAGCCGGCGGCGGACCTCCCGGGCGAGGACCACGCCGGGGTCGGTGTAGGGGACCAGCAGCGCCCGGCGGCCCAGGACGACGACCTGGTCGGGGAAGAGCGGTTGCTCGGCGAGCACCGCGGCCCGGTCGGTGCACAGCAGCGCGTTGACCGACTCCGGGTGGGTGTGGGCGGCGGTGGTCGCGCCGGCGTCGAGGACGCAGACGACGTGCAGCAGCGCCTCCACCGAGGGGCGGGCGCCCTGCTCGGCCTCGACCTCGTCGAAGTACGCGGCGACGTCGGCGTCCCCGGCGTCGGGCTCGTCGACGAGCGCCGAGAGCCGCTGCAGGCTGACCAGTACGAAGTCCTCGGCGCGCGCGTCGCGCAGCGACCGGCCCGTCACCTTGACCGCCAGGAGGTCCTCGCCGACCCGCTGCGAGGTGTTGCCCTCGGCGAGGACCACGAAGCGACGCCCCGGCTCGCCCAGCGTGCCGGACAGCTGCACCAGCTCGGTGAGGTCGGTCGTGGACGGGCCGGCGGCGGTGGTCACGCGGATCTCCCGGGGAGTGGTGGGGTACGGGGTCGGGTCACGGTCCGGTCCAGCTGGTGGCCGGCACGAGGCCGTCCAGTCGGCGCCAGGACCGGCGGACGCCCTCGTCGACGGGCGGGGGCTCGACGCCGACGTCCGTGCTGCGGGCCAGCACGGCCTGCATCTCGGCGAGGTCGGTGACCGAGCCGCGGGCGAGGGCCTGCGTGGCGATGCTGCCCAGCGCCGTGCCCTCCACCGGCCCGTACCGGACCGGCCGGCCGCAGGCCTCGGCGGTCAGCCGGCGCAGCAGCGCGTTGCGGGAACCGCCGCCGGTCATGTGCACCGCCTCCACCGGTTCCCCGGTCAGCACCTCGCACAGGTCGACCGTCCGCCGGTAGCTGAGCGCGAGGCTCTGCAGCAGGCAGCGGGTCACCTCGCCCGGGGTGACCGGCGGGGGCATCCCGGCGTCAGTGCACAGCGCGGTGATGGTCTGCAGGACGTCTCCGGCCGAGACGAGGTCGGGGGCGCCGACGTCGACCGCGGCGTCGGTCGGCCCGACGGCCGCCGCCTCGTCGAGCAGCGCCGGGACGGTCACGTCCAGGTCCTGCGCGCGCCAGGCGCGGAGAGCCTGCTCGAGCAGCCAGAGGCCGGTCAGGTTGCGCATGCACAGCGTCGTGCCGGCCAGCCCCGCCTCGTTGGTGAACCCGGCGTCGAGCGCCGCGGCGGAGGTCACCGGCGCGGCGGTCTCGACGCCGACGAGGGACCAGGTGCCCGAGGAGAGGAACGCCGTCCGCGGGCGCCCGGAGACCGCCGCCACCGCCGACGCCGTGTCGTGCGAGGCGACCCGGACGAACTCCCAGGGGCGGGCGGCCCCGATCCGGTCGGCGACGTCGGGCCGCAGGGGGCCCGCCGGTGTCGCGTTGTCCACGACCTCCGGCAGCAGGGCGCCGTCCACCCCGGTCGCCCGGACGAGCTCCGCGTCCCAGTCGCCGGTCGCCGCCGACAGCAGGCCGGTCGTGCTGGCGATGGAGCGTTCGGCCGCGCGGCTGCCGGTCAGCAGTGCGCACCACAGGTCGGGCACCAGCAGCGCGGTCGCGCCGTCCAGGACGTCCGCACCCGAGCCGGTCGCCGCCGCGTCGACGGCGGCGCGGAGCCGGAACAGCGTGTTGATGCGCTGGGGGAGGACGCCGGTGCGCCGGAAGAGCCCGTCGCCGCCGAACCGCTCGAGCAGCGCCCGTCCGGCCCGGGGGTCGGCGGCCCGGTAGTGCTGCACGGGTGCCAGCAGGCCCCCGTCGGCACCCAGCACGCCCACGTCGACGCCCCAGGCCGTGACCCCCACGCTGGGGTCGACGTCGGCCGGGAGGAGTGCGGCGGCCCTCCGCAGTCCGGCGAGGGTCTGGTCGAGCAGGTCGTCGACGTCCCAGTGCTGCTGCCGGCCCGAGCCCGCCGGCTCGTTCGGGAACCGGTGGGCCTCGGCGAGGGCGATCCGGCCGTCGCGCAGCTCCCCCACCATGACCCGGCCGCTGGTGGCGCCGAGGTCCACGGCGACGTGCGTGCTCACCAGCCGGTCAGCGCAGGAACGCGGCCGCGACGCCGGAGTCGACGGGGATGTGCAGGCCGGTGGTGCGGGACAGGTCGCCGGCGGTGAGGGCGTGGACGGCGTCGGCGACGTGGTCGGGCAGCACCTCGCGCTTGAGCAGGGTGCGCTGGG
>NZ_JBJGYR010000029.1:0-51701 GCF_054050095.1 Geodermatophilus sp. SYSU D01105 | reverse complement strand
GAATTCGAATCCGGGCGAGAACCGAGAGCTGACACTCTCGATCAATCAACCCAAAGAAACCCACAAAGGGGTTGTTACTTGGCACTGACTTTCGGCACGCTGTTGAGTTCTCAAGGAGCGGACGCGCTCGAACCCCAGCCTTTTCGGCCTTCGTTCGGGGCGGTGTCTCCACTTTACACCGAGCTCCGCATCAGTCAAACCGCGGGGTTCGTCTGGCGGTTACCAGGCTGGCGGCCCGGTCCGTTCTCGCTCGGTGCAGGAAGAACCATACACGGCCCTGAGGGGGCGTGCACGGGGGGGGGTCCCCCGACCGTTCTCCCGGCTCCGGGGACCCCGTCGTCCGAGGTCCTCGGCGCCCATCACGGGCGGCTCGTCGCCGTCCGGCCTGGACAGAGGTGGAACGCCGGCGCCGATCGCCGATCCCCGGTCCTGGGCCCTCGTGTCCCGAGGGCGGACCCGGGGCGGAGGCTCGCGCCTCCCGTTCCGCCGGGGCACGATTCCCGGCCCCCACGCCGGCCGCCCACCGCAACCGTGCTCCGCGTCGTCATGGAGACAGGGGTGGGGTCGCCGGTCGGGAGGAGGGACCCGGTGTCCCGACGTTGCCTCTCAACGCCGTGCCCGCGGGCCGCCTTCCGGCCGCGGCTGTGGCGTGGGTCTCGGTTCTCGCCCGGTGACCGGCGTGCGGCCGTCGGTGGACGGCGTCAGGCGACCCCGCGGGGCCGGAACTGCACGCTGACCCGTGGGCCGACGGCTTTGGCGGTCTTCGGGATGCAGTGCTCCCACGTCCGTTGGCAGGACCCGCCCATGACGACGAGGTCGCCGTGCCCCAGCGGGAAGCGCAGGCTCTCGCCGCCACCCACCGGGCGCAGCAGCAGCGGCCGCGGGGAGCCGAAGGAGACGATCGCCACCATCGTGTCGGTGCTGCGACCGCGGCCGATGCGGTCCCCGTGCCAGGCCACGCTGTCCCGCCCGTCGCGGTACAGGCACATGCCGGCGGTGACGAACGGCTCACCGAGCTCCTCGGCGTAGTGGGCGTCCAGTGCGCTCCGGGCCGCGGTCAGCAGCGGGTGCGGGAGGACCTCGTCGCCGCCGTACCACCGGAGCAGGCGCGGGACGGCGACCTCCCGCTCGTACATCTGCCGACGGTCGGCGCGCCAGCCGATGTCCCCGAGCAGCACCTCGAGGACCGCGTCGGAGCCGGACACCCACCCGGGCAGGTGGTCGACCCACGCGCCGCGGCTCAACCGGTGCCGGGTCACGGCGAGCGGCCCGAGCGTCGGCTCCTCGGCGAGGTCCCACATCGACGGTTGGTGCGCGAGCGACATGCGCGCAGGCTACGCCGGATCGAACGTGTGTACGAGTATGCCGCGGGCGGCTCGATCCCGGGCGACCGGCTGGGGGCGCTGCCTCCCTCAGGCGGTCAGGGCGAGCGCGAAGGGCAGCACGCGGGAAGCGCCGGCCAGCCGCAGCTCCCGGCCGGCGACCGTCATGGTCCATCGGGAGTCGGCCAGATCGTCCACGAGCAGCACCGGCACCGGTCCCATCGCCGAGAGCTGCTCGCGCAGCTGCGGGCCGACGACGATCCGCTGCCACACCCCGGCCAGGCGGAAGGCGCTGTTCCCGCCGGGCTGTCCGGTCGGGCCGCCGTGCGCGAGGGAGAGCTCACCGAGGTACGGCAACCGCCCGAGACCCGCCAGGCCCTGAGCGAGACCGGTCACCAGGCGCGGGCGCCGGCGCGACGGGACGGCGACGACCGCGGCCGGACGCTCGGCCCAGTCCCAGGCGCCGAGCACGCGGGCGCAGGCGCGGATCAGCTCGTCGTCCGGGAGGGTGTCGGCGACCGAGTGCCGCACCGGGACGTCGAAGGCGGCGTCCGGGTCCTCCTCGATCCCCGGTGCCTCCAGGTCGACGACGCCACCCACGCCGTCGTCCCCCAGCAGGGTGCGCAGCCGCTGCCCCCAGCCGAGGTCGGTGAGCCGAGCGACGGCCCGGCCCGGGTCGACCTGCTCGGCCGGGGCGATCTTGCCCTTCACGGGGACGCCCAGCCGGTCGGCGCCGGTCGGCCACTGCGCCCGCGGCGCGAGCTCGACACCGGGGCGGTCGAGCGCCGCCGAGGCGGCCTCGGCCGCCGCTTCGGGCACGTCGGTGGCGTACCAGGGCCCGGCGCAGACGTCGCAGCGCCCGCACGGCGCGGCGGTCGGGTCGTCCAGCGCCTCCTGGAGGAAGGCCATCCGGCACCGGGCCTCGGTCACCGGGCGGGCGTAGGTGATCATCGCCCGCTGCTCGGCCTCCCGGGTGCGGGTGACGCGAGCGTAGCGGTCGGCGTCGTAGACCCAGGGCTGCCCGGTGGCCCGCCAGCCGCCCTGCACCCGCTCCACGGCGCCGTCGACGGCGAGCACCTTGAGCAGCAGCTCCAGCCGCGAGCGGCGGACGTCGGCCACCGTCTCCAGCCGGGCCACCGACCACGCCTTCCCGTCGGCCATGGCCGACAGCACCGCCGCCGCGTGGTCCTGCCGGGGCATGGAGGAGGTGGCGAACCACTGCCAGATGGCGAGGTCCTCCGGGCCGGGCAGCAGCAGGACGTCGGCGTGCTCGACGGCGCGCCCGGCGCGGCCGACCTGCTGGTAGTAGCTGACCGGGGAGGACGGGGCGCCCAGGTGGACGACGAAGCCGAGGTCGGGCTTGTCGAAGCCCATGCCCAGTGCGGAGGTGGCGACCAGCGCCTTGACGGAGTTCGACCGGAGCGCCTCCTCGGCGTCGCGCCGGTCGGCGTCGTCCAGCCGCCCGGTGTAGGCGCGCACCTCGTGGCCGGCGTCGCGGAGCAGGGCGGCGGTCTCCTCCGCCGCGGCGACGGTGAGCGTGTAGACGATGCCGCTGCCCGGCAGGTCGGAGAGGTGGGCGGCCAGCCACGCCAGGCGTGCGCGGTCGGTGGGCAGCCGGAGCACGCCCAGGCGCAGCGAGTCCCGCGCCAGCGGGCCGCGCACGGTGGTGACCGAGACCCCGCCGGCGCCCAGCTGCTCGGCGACGTCGGCCACCACCCGCTCGTTGGCGGTCGCCGTGGTGGCCAGCACCGGCGTGCCCGGGGGCAGGGTGCCCAGCAGGTCGCGGATGCGGCGGTAGTCCGGCCGGAAGTCGTGCCCCCAGTCGGACACGCAGTGCGCCTCGTCGACGACCAGCAGCCCGCAGCGGGCCACCAGGCCGGGCAGCTGCTCCTCCCGGAACCGCGGGTTGGTCAGCCGCTCCGGGGACACGAGCAGGACGTCGACGTCGTCGGCGGCCAGCCGCGCGGCGACGTCGTCCCACTCCGTGGCGTTGGCGCTGGAGATCTCCACCGCGCGGATGCCGGCCCGCGCGGCGGCCGCGACCTGGTCGCGCATGAGCGCCAGCAGCGGGCTGACCAGCAGCGTGGGCCCGGCTCCCCGGCGGCGCAGCAGCGCGGTGGAGACGAAGTAGACCGCCGACTTGCCCCAGCCGGTGCGCTGCACGACCAGGGCGCGTTCCGAGCGCTCCACCAGCGCCGCGACGGCGGCGTCCTGCCCCTCGCGGAACGCGGCGTCGGCGCGGCCGGTCAGCTCGCGGAGGACCTCGAGGGCCTCGACGGCGAGGTCGGACGTCGGCGCGGCGGTGCTCATGCCCGCCGACACTAGGCACCCGGAGCGACAGGACCGGCCGCCGCGCGGATCCTGGGGATGATGGAGGAGGATCCACAGGCGATGCGACCGCCGGACAACCACGTGCACACCCACTGGTCCTGGGACACCCCCGACTCCGCGACGATGGTGCGCGCCTGCGAGCGCGCGGTGGCCCGCGGCCTGCCGGCCATCGCCTTCACCGAGCACCTGGACTTCACCACCTGGTCGCCCGAGGACCGCGCCACCGCCGAGGGCCTGGTCGACCGGCACGCCTCGCGCCACCTGCCGATCGACGTCGAGGGGTACTTCGCCGAGCTGGAGGAGTGCCGGGAACGCTTCCCCGAGCTGCGCATCTGGTCCGGGGTGGAGACCGGTGAGCCGCACCTGTTCGCCGCCAGCGTCGCCGGCCACCTGCGCGACGCCCCGGTCGACCGCGTGCTGGGGTCGCTGCACTCGCTCAGCCAGGACGGCCGGCTCTACGGCGTGGGCCGGCTGCTCTACCCCGACCCCGACACCACGATGCGCCGCTACCTGGCCGAGGTCGTCGACATGGTGGAGAACAGCGACGTCTTCCAGGTGCTCGCGCACGTCGACTTCCCCCGCCGGTACTGGCCGGGCGGCAGCGACCGCTACTCGGAGAAGGACTACGAGGAGGAGTACCGGGCGGTCTTCCGCGCGCTGGCGCGGACCGGCCGGGCACTGGAGGTCAACACCACCAGCCCGCTGGCCTCGGTCGACCAGGTGCGCTGGTTCCACGAGGAGGGCGGTGAGGCGATCAGCTTCGGCGGCGACGCCCACCAGCCGGCCGTCGTCGGCCAGCACTTCGACCTGGCGGTGGACGTCGTCGAGTCCGCCGGCTTCCGCCCCGGCCGGGACGCCTTCGACTTCTGGCGCCGCTGACCCCATCCGGTCCCGGCAAGTACTTCACCGCTAAGGCATCTGCCGCTAGGGTCGGCGGGTGACCTCTCCCCGCCGCGTCGTGATCGCCCTCGGCGGCAACGCGATGACCGGCCCGGACGGCTCGGCCACGCCCGGCGCCCAGCAGGCGGCGCTGGCGGCCGCCTCGGTGCACGTCGCCGAGGTCGTGGCGACGGGGGTCGAGGTCGTGCTGACCCACGGCAACGGCCCCCAGGTGGGCAACCTGCTGGTCAAGAACGAGCTCGCGGCGCACGAGGTCCCGCCGGTGCCGCTGGACTGGTGCGTGGCGCAGACCCAGGCGACCATCGGCTTCACCCTGGCCGACGAGCTCGACGCCGCCCTGGCCGCGCGTGGCCTCGCCCAGCGGACCGCGAGCCTGGTCACCCGCACGCTGGTCGACCCCGAGGACCCGCACTTCCGCGACCCGTCGAAGCCGGTGGGCCGGTTCCTCCCGCGGGAGAAGGCCGAGACCTTCATCGCGCACGGGCAGATCTGGGAGGACCGCGGCGAGCGCGGCTGGCGCCGGGTGGTCGCCTCCCCGGAGCCGCGGTCGGTCGTCGACGTCCCCGCGATCTCCGCCCTGGCGAGGGCCGGCTTCGTCGTCGCCTGCGCCGGCGGGGGCGGCATCCCGGTGGTGGACGACGGCGGTGCCCTCCGCGGGGTCGAGGCGGTCATCGACAAGGACCTCACCGCCGCCCTGCTGGCCGCCGAGCTGGGCGCGGACACGCTGGTCATCGCCACCGACGTCCCGAACGTGATGGTCGACTTCGGCACCCCGCACGCCCGGCCGCTGGGCCGGGTGACCGCCGCGGAGCTGCGCGCGCACGCCACGGCCGGGCAGTTCGCCCGCGGCAGCATGGGCCCCAAGGTCGATGCCGCCCTGCGGTTCGTCGAGGGGACCGGCGGGCGCGCCGTCATCACCAGCCTCGAGCACATCTCCGACGCCGTCCACGGGGACGACGCCGGCACCGTCCTGCAGAACGACCCTCTCGCCCCGACGAAGGAGAAGTGATCCCGTGCCCGCACCGATCGAGGTCCGCAAGGTCCCGCTGCACAACGTCAGTGACGCCTCCGAGCTGGCTCGGCTCATCGACGAGGGCGTCATCGAGGCCGACCGGGTCGTCGCCGTGATCGGCAAGACCGAGGGCAACGGCGGCGTCAACGACTACACCCGGATCATCGCCGACCGCGCGTTCCGCGAGGTGCTGCAGGAGAAGGGGACCCGCTCGGCCGAGGAGGTCAAGCAGATCCCGATCGTGTGGTCCGGCGGCACCGACGGCGTGATCAGCCCGCACGCCACGATCTTCGCGACCCTGCCCGAGGACGCCGTGGAGAAGACCGACGAGCCGCGGCTGACCGTCGGCTTCGCGATGAGCGAGAAGCTGCTGCCCGAGGACATCGGCCGCATCTCGATGGTGGAGAAGGTCGCCGACGGCGTGCGCCGGGCGATGAAGGAGGCCGGCATCGAGGACCCGGCCGACGTCCACTACGTGCAGACCAAGACGCCGCTGTTGACCATCGAGACGATCCGCGACGCCCACGAGCGCGGGCAGACCACCTACTACGACGAGCCGCACGGGTCGATGGACCTGTCCAACGGCACCACGGCCCTGGGCATCGCCGTCGCGCTCGGCGAGATCGAGATGCCGACGCAGGAGCAGGTCATGCGCGACCTGTCGCTGTTCTCCTCGGTGGCGTCGTGCTCGTCGGGCGTGGAACTGGACCAGGCACAGATCGTCGTCGTCGGCAACGCCCGCGGGCACGGCGGCAACTACCGCATCGGGCACTCGGTGATGGAGGACGCCCTGGACCAGGACGGCATCTGGAACGCCATCCGGGACGCCGGCCTCGACCTGCCCGAGCGTCCGCACCACACCGACCTCGGCGACCGGCTGGTCAACGTCTTCCTCAAGTGCGAGGCCGACCCGACCGGCAAGGTGCGTGGCCGGCGCAACGCCATGCTCGACGACTCCGACGTGCACTGGCACCGGCAGATCAAGGCCACCGTCGGCGGCGTGACGGCCTCGGTCACCGGCGACCCGGCGGTGTTCGTCTCGGTCGCCGCCGTGCACCAGGGCCCGTCGGGAGGCGGCCCGGTCGCCGCCATCGTCCGTGCGTGACGACAGCCCCGGGAGCACCGCAGCGAGCTCTGCGAGCGAGGAGCGGACCGGGGCGCGGAGTCGCGCCGTGGACGAGGCCTGACCCACCGCTGACGAGGCGCCGGTCCCGGGCTCCGGGACCGGCGCCTCGCCGCGTTCACGCCGCGAACTGCACCCGCGCGGCCTCCTCGCAGATCGGGTCGAACGGCTCCCGACGCACGCGGTTGTGCTCGGCATCGGCGTCGCAGGCGCGGTAGGCCTCGGCATCGACGAGGTCGCTGGTGACGGCGGAGCTCCACGCGCCCCGGCGCAGCCCCGCGTCCACCCCCAGCCGGACGTCGAGCAGGCCCTCGACGGGCAGGGCGGCGATCGCGTCGAGCGCCGTCCGGAGGAGCGAGGGGTCGACGCCCGGGCGCACCCGGCCGACCACGACGTTGCGGATCACCGCTCCAGTCTGAGCGAGATCAGCCGCGTGCCCGGCGGCGACCGGGCCCGCGGTCAGGGCAGGATCGCGTCCACGTAGCCGCCGTCGACCCGCAGGGCGCCCCCGGTGGTCGCCGAGGCCAGCGGCGAGGCCAGGTAGACGCACATGTTCGCGATCTCCTCGGGCTCGATCAGCCGCTGGAGCAGCGAGTTGGGCCGGTGCAGGCGCATGAACTCCCGCTGCGCCTCGTCCCAGGGCAGGTCGCCGACGAGGGAGCGCACGAAGTCCTCGACGCCGCCGGTGTGGGTCGGCCCGGCGATCACCGAGTTGACCGTGACGCCCGACCCGGCGGCCTCCTTGGCGAAGCCGCGGGCCACGGCGAGCAGGGCGGTCTTGGTGACGCCGTAGTGCACCATCTCCGCCGGGATCACGACCGCCGAGTCGCTGGCGATGTACTGCACCCGGCCCCAGCCCCGCTGCCGCATGCCGGGCAGGTACGCGCGGGTCAGCCGGACGGCGGTGAGCACGTTGGTCTCGAAGTAGCGGCGCCACTCGTCGTCGGGGATCTCCAGCACCGGCTGCGCGCCGAAGACGCCGAGGTTGTTGACCAGGACGTCGGCGTCCGGGACCGCGGCCAGCAGCGCGGCCGTGCCCTCGTGGGTCGTGACGTCGCCGGCGACGGTGGCGACCTCGGCCCCCTGGACCTCGGACCGTAGCCGGTCGGCCGCGCCGGCGAGCTTGCCGTCGTCCCGCCCGGTGAGGACGACGGCGGCGCCGGCCCGCGCCAGTCCGGTGGCGATGGCCAGGCCGATGCCCTGCGAGGAACCGGTGACGACGGTCCTGCGGCCGCTCAGGTCGATCTGCACGCGAGGAGCAAGGCAGCGGGACAGCCGGGTGTTCCACCGCGTCCGAGCGGCACGGCACCCAGGAGCGGTGGGTGCCCTGATCTACGGTGGCCGCCGGCAGTCGGCGGAGGGGCCGGGCCGGACGGGAGCGCAGCCAGGTGAACGGGTCCGCCCGCGTGCAGCGCGCCCTGCCCGCGGTCTTCCTGGTCCTGGTCGCCGTGCTCGACGTCGCCGCCGGACCCGAGCAGGTCGTCCTGGGGCTCGTGGGCCTGGCCCCCCTCGTCGCGGCCACGGTGCTCGGCCGGCGGGCCACCGTGGCCTACGGCGTCCTGGCCCTCGGCCTGGCCGCCGCGCTGGGCGTCTACGACCGGCAGTACACGGCCGAGGCGCTGCCCGCTCAGCTGGTGCGGCTGGTGCTGATCGCCCTCGGCAGCCTGCTGGCGGTCGGCGCCTGCACGCTGCGCCTGCGGCGCGAGGCCGAGCTGGCGCGGCTCAGCGCCGAGGCCGCGGCGGCGCAGGCGGTCGTGGAGACGGCGGAGACCCTGCAGCGCCACCTGCTCGGCGATCCGCCCGACGTGGCACCCGTGCAGACCGCCGTGCGTTACCTGGCGGCCAGCCGGCACGCCCGGGTGGGCGGCGACTGGTACGACGCCTTCCGGCTCGGGGACGGGCGGACCATGCTGGTCATCGGCGACGTCGCGGGCCACGACGCACCGGCCGCGGCGGTGATGGCGCAGACCCGCGGGATGCTGCGCGCCCTCGGCCCGACCGTGCCCGGCTCGCCGGCCGCCGTCCTCACCGCCCTGGACGCCGTGTTCGCGGACCTGCGCGTCGGGACGCTGGTCACCGTGGCCGTGGCGACGCTGGACCCGGGCGCCGACGGCGCGACCGTGCTGCGCTGGTCCAACGCCGGGCACCCGTCGCCGGTCCTCGTCCGCGCGGACGGCCGGGTGCAGCTGCTCGAGCGCCCGGCCGACCCGCTCCTCGGCGTCACCCACACGGCCCGGCGCGCCGACCACGAGATCCCGATGGGTCCCGGGGACACCGTCGTCCTCTACACCGACGGCCTCGTGGAGCGCCGGCAGGCGACCCTGGACGACGGGGTGACCGAGCTGGTCGCGACCCTGGAAAGGGTCGGCCACGAGCCGCTGGAGCAGCTCTGCGACGGCGTGCTGGGCGAGCTCGGCAGCCGGGAGGACGACGTCGCCCTGCTGGCCGTCCGGCTGCCCGGTCAGGAGTCCTCGCACGCCAGGTAGGCGGGCGGGACGGCGACGACCAGCCAGACGCCGTTGGCCGAGCGGGTGAACCGCGCGCCCGCCGCCGCGAGCCCCGCCGCGTCCACCCGCAGGACGACCGGCGTCCCGCGCCGGCCGCCCACCCGGCGGGCGGTGGCGACGTCCGCACTCAGGTGGACCGCGTGCCGCCGACCGGGTCGCAGCCCCTCGGCCAGGATCGCCGGGAGGAACCGGGCGACGGTCCCGTGGAACAGCACCGGCGGCGGGGCCTGCGGCGCGTACCCGAGGTCGACCGCGACGCTGTGACCCTGGCTGGCGCGGATCCGCGTGCCGGTGTCGTCGAACGCGAACCGGCGCTTGTCGTCGGTCGCGACGACCTGCTCCAGCGTCGCGTGGTCGACGCCCAGCGCGGCGAGCAGCCGGTCGACGTCGGCCCAGCCGGCCGCGTCCAGGGCCAGACCGGCGCTCTCCGGCGCGTGCCGCAGGAGGTAGGACAGCCGCTTGCCCAGCCGGACGACGTCCCGACGGTCCATGCCGCTACGGCCGCCCACCCAGGTCGGCGGTGATCCGGCGGGCGGTCTCGACCAGCAGGGGGACGACGGTGCGTTGCAGTTCGCCCTTGCTGGACCGGCCCACCGAGGTGGACGACGCCAGCGCGGCCACCACCTGCCCGGACCGGTCGCGGACCGGCGCCGAGGCCGACAGCAGCCCGGCCTCCAGCTCCTCGGCCACGACCGACCAGCCCTGCTCGCGCACCCGCGCGAGCTCGGCACGCAGCGCCGAGGGGTCGGTGACGGTGTTGGGCGTGATGGCCCGCAGCGGCCTGCGGTTGAGCGCGGCGTCGACGACCTCGGTCGGCGCCCAGGCCAGCAGCACGCGGCCCATCGAGGTGGCGTAGGCGGGGACCCGCGTGCCGACGGAGACGTTGATGCTCATGATCCGGCGCACCGGCACCCGGGCGACGTAGACGACCTCGTCGCCGTCCAGCGTGGCCAGCGAGGCCGACTCGTGGGTCTCCTCCGCCAGCCGGAGCAGGTGCGGCTGGGCCAGCTCGATGAGCGCGTGCGACGCGGTGTAGTGCTGCCCGATGGAGAGCACCCGCGGGGTCAGCGACCAGCGCCCGCCGCGGCCCCGGACGTAGCCCATCCGCTCGAGGGTGAGGAGGAACCGCCGGACCGCCGGCCGCGAGAAGCCGGTGATCTGCGCCAGCTCGGCCAGCGTCGGCTCCGGGTGCTCCGCGTCGAAGGCCAGCAGCACCGCGATCCCGCGCTCGAGGCTCTGCACGTGGTCGCGGTCGCCGTTGGTGCTCTCGCGCTCGCCCTCGGACATCGCCACCCATCTTCGTGCACGGCGGGGGTTGACGGACCCGCGTGACCCGCAGTCCCTGCACGCCATGCGGTCAGTGAGTACGCAAAGCGTACAACCGGCGAGGAGGAGCACCGTGCCCGACCCGCGCAGCACCCGCAACGCCTTCGGGCGGTTCGCCACCGGCGTCACCGTCGTCACCTGCGCCAAGGACGACGGCGTGCCGCACGGCGCCACGGTCAACGCGTTCACCGCGGTCTCCCTGGAGCCGGCGCTGTGCCAGGTGACGCTCACCCGGCAGTCGAAGGCCTGCGGGTACCTCGAGAGCGCGCCGTTCGCGGTCAACGTCCTCGCCGCCGACCAGCGGGACACCGCGTGGCACTTCGCCGGCCGCCCGCAGGACCCGGAGCCCGCGTGGGCCGACGGGCCGACGGCGCCGGTGCTCGTCGGCAACGCCGCGACCATCTCCTGCCGGCCGTGGCGGACCTACGACGGCGGCGACCACGTCATCGTGATCGGTGAGGTGGTCGACCTCGACGTCACCGACGCGGACCCGCTGCTGTTCTTCGGCGGCCGGTTCCGCGAGCTGGCCGCGCCGGCCACCGGCGTCCACTGGGGCGGGTCCCTCGACTGCCCCGAGTTGGGCTGGTTCGACGCGACGACGGCCTTCCCGGCGCTGCACCCGCACTCCTCCCGGGCCGCGTCCTGAGAAAGGCCCCGTCCCTCCTCGGGACGGGGCCAGCCGCACCACCCGTTCCACCGCACGGCCGCAGTCCCGACTCCACCGACGAAGGAGGGTCCCTGTGACGCTCGAGCAAGAACGCGAGACGGTCAGCCCCCGCACGCCCACCGAGCCCGGCAAGGCCACGGCCACCCGGCCGATGACCGGCGACGAGTACATCGAGAGCATCCGCGACGGACGGGAGATCTGGCTCTACGGCGAGCGGGTGCCCGACGTCACCACGCACCCGGCCTTCCGCAACCCGGTCCGGATGACCGCCCGGCTCTACGACTCGCTGCACGACCCAGAGCAGCAGAAGGTCCTGACCGTGCCGACCGACACCGGCAGCGGCGGCTTCACCCACCCGTTCTTCCGTGCGCCGCACTCGAGCGAGGACATGGTCCGCGACCGCGACGCGATCGCCCACTGGGCCCGGATGTCCTACGGCTGGATGGGCCGCTCACCGGACTACAAGGCCAGCTTCCTCGGCACCCTGGGCGCCAACAGCGAGTTCTACGCGCCGTTCGAGGACAACGCGAAGCGCTGGTACCGGGAGTCGCAGGAGAAGGTCCTGTACTGGAACCACGCGATCATCAACCCGCCGGTCGACCGCAACCTCCCACCGGACGAGGTCGGCGACGTCTTCATGAAGGTGGAGAAGGAGACCGACGCCGGGCTCATCGTCTCCGGCGCCAAGGTCGTCGCCACCGGCTCGGCGATCACCAACTACAACTTCATCGCCCACTACGGACTCCCGATCAAGAAGAAGGAGTTCGCGCTCATCTGCACGGTGCCGATGGACGCGCCGGGCGTGAAGCTGATCTGCCGGACGTCCTACACCCAGCAGGCCGCGGTCATGGGCAGCCCGTTCGACTACCCGCTGTCGAGCCGGATGGACGAGAACGACACGATCTTCGTCTTCGACAAGGTGCTCGTGCCGTGGGAGAACGTCTTCCTCTACGGCGACATCGAGAAGATCAACGGCTTCTTCCCGGTGTCCGGCTTCATCCCCCGGTTCACCCTGCACGGCTGCACCCGCCTGGCGGTCAAGCTGGACTTCATCGCCGGCCTGCTGCTCAAGGCGCTCGAGGCGACCGGCAGCAAGGACTTCCGGGGCGTGCAGACCCGGGTGGGTGAGGTCATCGGCTGGCGCAACGTCTTCTGGGCGCTCACCGACGCGATGTGCGCCAACCCCGACGAGTGGGTCGGCGGCACCACGCTGCCCAAGCTCGACTACGGGCTGACCTACCGGATGTTCATGATCCAGGGCTATCCCCGGGTCAAGGAGATCATCGAGTCCGACGTCGCCAGCGGGCTGATCTACCTCAACTCGCACGCGATCGACTTCCAGACCCCCGAGGTCCGCCCCTACCTGGACAAGTACGTGCGCGGGTCCAACGGCATCGAGGCCGTCGACCGGGTCAAGGTCATGAAGGCCCTCTGGGACGCCGTCGGCACCGAGTTCGGCGGCCGCCACGAGCTCTACGAGCGCAACTACTCCGGCAACCACGAGAACGTGAAGGCCGAGCTGCTCTTCGCCGCCGAGGCCCAGGGCACCACGGGCTCGATGAAGGGCCTCGCCGAGGCCTGCCTCGCCGAGTACGACCTCGACGGCTGGACCGTGCCCGACCTCGTCGGCAACGACGACGTCTCCTTCTTCGCCAACCGCCGCTAGCCGGAGTGGATCCGGCTGCGTTCCGCGGACGGATCCGCTCCACCACACCACCGACAGGAGAGATCCCATGACCACCGTCGAGCAGAGCAGCCCGACCGCGGCCGGCTCCGGCGCCAACGCCACGGCGTCGTTCCGGAGCACCGAGCAGTACCGCGGCGGGGACGCCGCCACCGTCTCCCCGGAGCGGGTCAGCACCGTGGCCAAGGCCGTCCTGCAGGGCGTGCACCAGGCCATCCGCGAGCACGACGTGACCTATCCGGAGTTCCAGGCCGCCAAGGCCTGGCTGATCGAGGTGGGCGAGGGCGGCGAGTGGCCGTTGTTCCTCGACGTCTTCGTCGAGCACGTCGTGGAGGAGGTCGCCGCCCGCACGCAGACCGGCACCAAGGGCAGCATCCTCGGCCCCTACTACCTGCCCGGCCAGAAGCGGCTGCCGGCGCAGGCCACCCTGCCCATGCGGGACGACGAGGTGGGCACGCCGCTGGTGTTCAGCGGGCAGGTCCGCGACGTCGACGGCACCCCGCTGCCCGGCGCCGAGGTCGACATCTGGCAGGCCGACGACCAGGGCTACTACTCCGGCTTCGCCCCGCACCTGCCCGAGGGCAACCTGCGCGGGGTCGTCGTCACCGACGACGAGGGGCGCTTCGAGATCCGGACCATCCAGCCCGCGCCCTACCAGATCCCCACCGACGGCCCCACCGGCAAGCTGATCACCGCCGCCGGCTGGCACCCGTGGCGCCCGGCCCACCTGCACCTGCTGGTGCGGGCGCCCGGCCACCGCACGATCACCACCCAGCTGTACTTCGCCGGCGGCGAGTGGGTCGACAGCGACGTGGCCGAGGCGACCAAGCCCGAGCTGATCCTCGACCCGCAGGACCAGGGCGACGGCACCCGGGCGGTCACCTACGACTTCGTCCTCGAGCCGGCCTGAGACCCGATCCCGTCCTCCCCGCCCCGGCACGCCCGGGCGGGGAGGACGGCCGCTCCGCGGAGGGAAAGACCATGAGCGACCTGACCATCGAGCGCGTCGAGACGGTGGTCCTCGACGTCCCCCTGCGCCGTGCCCACCGCTTCGCGCGGACCGGCATGGACGCGCAGCCGGTCCTGCTGGTCACCGTGACCACCCGCGGCGGCGCGCGCGGCGTGGGCGAGGGCGTCGTCCCCGGCGGGCCGTGGTGGGGCGGCGAGTCGGTGGAGACCATGCAGCTGGTCATCGAGCGGTACGTGACCCCGCTGCTGCTCGGCCGCCGGGTCGACGACATCGCCGGCATCCAGCAGGCGGTCAACGACGTCGTCAACGCCAACCTCTACGCCAAGGCCGCCGTGGAGGTGGCGCTGCACGACGCGTGGGCCCGCAGCCTCGGCGTCCCCGTGCACACCCTGTTGGGCGGCCTTGCCCGGACGTCGATCCCGGTCACCTGGGCGCTGGGCACCGAGTCCGCCGCCGAGGTGGTCGAGGAGGCCCAGGCCAAGCTCGCCGCCGGGCTGCACACCAGCTTCAAGCTCAAGATGGGCGCCCAGGAGCCCGAGGACGACGTCGCCCGCGTCACCGAGATCGCCTCGAAGCTGGCCGGCGAGGCCAGCGTGCGGGTCGACGTGAACGCCCGGTGGGACCTGATGACCTCGCTGCGCTGGCTGCTGCGGCTGGCCGAGGCCGGTGTGGACCTCGTCGAGCAGCCGGTGCCCGGCGCCGAGGTGGAGTGGCTGGCCGAGATCAACGCGGCGCTGCCGATCCCGGTGATGGCCGACGAGAGCCTGCGGACTCCGTCGGACGCGCTGCGGTTGGTGCGGCTGCGGGCCGCCGACGTCTTCTCCCTCAAGACCACCAAGTCCGGCGGGCTGCGGTACACCCGCCAGATCGCCGACGTCGCGGCCGCGGCCGGCGTCCCCTGCCACGGCGGGACGTCGATCGAGGGCCCGATCGGCACCGCGGCCTCGCTGCACCTGGCCTGCGCGATGCCGGGCGTCACGTACGGCAGCGAGCTGTTCGGCCCGCTGCTCATGCGCGAGGAGCTGCTGACCGAGCCGCTGCGCTACGCCGACGGTCACCTGCACCTGCCCGAGGGCCCGGGGCTGGGCGTGGAGCTCGACCCGGCCGCCGTCGCCCGCTTCAGGAGGAGCTGAGCATGCTGTTCCACGTCCGCATGGACGTCGCCGTCCCACGCGACCTCGACCCCGCCGAGCGCACCGACCTGCTGGCCCGGGAGAAGGCCCGCGCCCTGGAGCTGCAGCGCACGGGCACCTGGGTGCACCTGTGGCGGGTGGTCGGCCAGTACAGCAACATCAGTGTCTTCGACGTCGACAGCTCCGACGAGCTGCACGAGATCCTCTGGAACCTGCCGCTGTTCCCGTTCATGACCATCGCGGTGACGCCGCTGACCCAGCACCCCTCGGCACTGTCGGCCAACCCGTGACGTCGGTCGAGGAGCGGCTGCGGCGACTCGAGGACGCCGAGTCGATCCGGGGCCTCGACGCCGCCTACTGCCGGCTGCTCGACGACGGCGACTGGCCGGCGCTGGTCGGGCTGTTCACCCCGGACGGCGTGTTCGACGGGTTGTCCCGGGTGCAGGGCCGCGACGACCTGCTCGCCTTCTTCTCGGGGCTGGCCGGCGGCGGGCTGACCGCCTTCTGGCACCACGTGTCCAACCTCGAGGTCGCGGTGGACGGCGACACCGCCGCGGTGCGCTCGCTGCTGTGGCAGCCGTGCGTCGTCGACGGCGTGCCGCACGTCGCGGCCGGTCGGTACGCCGACGATCTGGTCCGCACCGGGGAGGGGTGGCGCTACCGGGTCAAGCAGGTCCGGTTCTCCTACTGGGCACCGCTGGCGGTTGGATGGGACCAGCACCGTTTCACCCTCGAGGCGGCCCGCAGCGCCGCCGTCCCCGGGAGAGCTCTGTAGATGACCGCACGCCTGCACTGCATCGACGAAGGCCAGGAGGGGGCGCCGGTCCTCGTGCTCGGCCCCTCCCTCGGGACCGACACCGGGCTGTTCGACGCCCAGGCCGAGGCGTTCGCCGACCGCTTCCGCGTGGTGCGCTACGACCTGCGCGGGCACGGCGGCTCGGAGGTGGTCCCCGGGCCGTGCACGATGGCCGACCTCGCCGCCGACGTGCTCGCCCTGCTCGACCGGCTCGGGATCGAGCGCTTCTCTTACGCCGGGGTCTCGATCGGCGGGGCGATCGGCCAACAGCTGGCCCTCACCGTGCCCGAGCGGCTGGAGAAGCTGGCGGTCATCGCCTCGGCCGCGCAGTTCGCCGACCCGCCCTCGTGGACGGCCCGAGCCCAGCAGGTGCGCGAGCAGGGCACGGAGGCGCTGGTCGGGTCCCGGACCGGCACGTGGTTCACGGCCGCCTGGGCCGAACAGCACCCCGACGAGGCCCTGCGGCTGCTGAAGATGCTGCGCGACACCCCGCGCGAGGGCTACGCCGCCTGCTGCGAGGCGATCGGCGCGTTCGACGTCCGCGACCGGCTGGGCGAGATCGCAACGCCGACGATCGTGCTGGCCGGCGCTGAGGACCCGGCCACCCCGCCGGAGATGGTGCGGGTCATCGCCGACGGCATCGGCGCGGAGTTCGTCGTCGTCCCCGGGGCGGCGCACCTGCCCAACGCCACCGACCCGGAGACGGTGAACGCCGCGCTGGCCCGCCACCTGACCTGAGTTGTCGGCGAGATCTGCACAGTGGTCGCCATCGGGCGGCTGATGAGCACCACTGTGCAGATCTCGCGCGTCGGTCAGCGGGAGTAGTACTCCACGACGAGCTGCTCCTCGCAGAGCACCGGGACCTCGTCGCGGGCCGGCGTCCGCTCCACGCGGGC
Source organism: Geodermatophilus sp. SYSU D01105 (assembly GCF_054050095.1). Classification (NCBI taxonomy): domain Bacteria; kingdom Bacillati; phylum Actinomycetota; class Actinomycetes; order Geodermatophilales; family Geodermatophilaceae; genus Geodermatophilus; species Geodermatophilus sp. SYSU D01105. The sequence continues at coordinate 35,034 of NZ_JBJGYR010000029.1, read as the reverse complement.
GACCAGGTCGGCCAGCCGGACCTCGAGGTACTCCGGAGCCTGGGCATGGGCTCCGGAGGCGGCGACGAGGAAGGGCTCCTTCGTCTTCGACTTCTCGGCGACCTGGATGAGGTCGCCGGGCTCGAGCCGGTACGAGGGGCGGTCGACGCGCCTGCCGTTGACCAGCACGTGCTGGTGGGTGACGAACTGGCGGGCCTGGTAGATGGTCCGCGCGAAGCCGGCGCGGAGGACGGTGGCGTCCAGGCGCGACTCGAGGTCCTGGATCAGCGCCTCGCCGGTCTTGCCGCCGGCGCGCTTGGCCCGGTCGAACGCCGCCCGCAGCTGGGTCTCGCTGATGTCGTACTGGGCGCGCAGCCGCTGCTTCTCGAGCAACCGGGTCTTGTAGTCGCTGGTGGTCTTCCGCTTGCGGCCGTGCTCACCCGGCGGGTACGGGCGGCGCTCGAAGTAGGCGACCGACTTCGGCGTCAGCGGGATGCCCAGCGCGCGGCTGAGCCGGACCTTGGGGCGCGGGGTGTTCACGGGACCTCCTGGTTTGGTTAGGCTCACCTTACTCCTCTGGAGCACCCCGCCGTCGACCCCGAGGGATGCCATGACCTCCGGCCACCCGACCCCGCCCTCCGCCGCCCGCGACTCCGCCGCCGGCACGGCCACCGCCGCCGAGCGGGCCCGCACGGTCGTCACCCGGCCCGCCGCCTCGATCACCGCCCTCGGGCTGGGCACCAGCCGACTGCTGGCCGCGACCACCACCGCCGACGGCGAGGTGCTCGTGGTGGTGCCCCGCGCGGGCGGCCTGGCCGAGGCGGTGCACCGCGCACCCGAGGGCGACCTGCCCGCCCGCGTGACGGTGACCGCCCGCGCGGCCCTGCCGCTGCGCAACCCGCTCCGGGCTCGGCTGGAGCTGGCCGGGTGGCTCACCCCGGTCCCGGCCCGCGAGGAGCCCGACCTGGTGCTCGCCTTCGCCGAGGTCAGCCCGGCCGACGTCCTGCTCGACGTGGGGCTGTCGGCCGTGCTGCTGCGGCTCGACCTCGCGGAGGTCCTGCTGCACGAGGGGGGCGGGTGCACCGAGGTCACGCCCGAGGAGTACGCGGCCGCCCGGCCCGATCCGCTGGGCGCTGCCGAGGACGAGCTGCTGGCCGACTCCGCGGGCCCGCTGGCCGAGCTGTGCGCCCGGGTCCGGGCGTGGACCGGCGACGACGACGTCCACCTGCTCGGCGTCGACCGGTTCGGCATCCTCTTCCGCGTCGAGCACCGCCGCGGGTGCTACGACCTGCGGACGCCGTTCCGCGCGCCGCTGAGCGGCCCCGGGGAGTTCCCGGGGGCCGTCGCCACCCTGCTGGCCTGCGCCCGCGACTGACCGTCCGGGCCACGCTCCTGCCCCGCGACCGCGAGTGACCGTCGGGGCCGCGATCCCGCCCCGCCACCGCGAGTGCCGGCAGCCGCCGGTCCCGGCGCTGTCGACCTCGGGGTCAGGCACCGTGGGCGGCGAGGAACACCTCGACGCCGGCACGGGCCCGACGGTCGAGCTCGGCCCCGTCCGGCACCGCGCCCTCCCCCTCGAACATGACCCGATCGAGGGTCGGCCCCACCACGAGGAAGGCGAAGTGCTCGGCCGCGAGCCGGGGATCGGCGACGCGCAGCCGACCTCGACGGCCCAGGTCGGCGAACGCCGCGGCCAGCGCGCTGATCACCCGGTCGGGCGCGCGTTGGTGGTACTCGCGGGCCAGCTCGGGGAAGCGCCGGGACTCGGCGCTGGCCAGCCGGCGCAGCCGGACGACCTGCGGGCGGGTCACCGACGCGAGGTGCCGGCGGGCCAGCTCGTGCAGCGCTCCCTCCACGTCTGCGACCTCGTCGAGCGCCCGCACGAGCTCGTCGGCGAACGTCTCGGCCGTGGCGGTGGTGCCCAGCACGACCTCGGTGAAGAGCCGTTCCTTGTCGACGAAGTGGTTGTAGACGGTCTTCTTCGCCACCCCCGCGCGGACAGCCACGTCGTCGATGCTCGTCTCGACGTAGCCCCGCTCGAGGAACAGCGCGGTGGCCGCCGCCAGGACGGCGGACCGGCTGCGCACCGCGCGCGGGTCGAGCGCGGGGCGCTGGCCTCCACCGGGCTCGCGGGGTGCGGTCGGCGGGGCATCGCCCGCGCCTGGTCCGCCCATCGCCGGGACCTCCGATGAGTTCCACCCGCCCACACCGTCTCTTGCACTGACGAGTCTAAGAACTCCCGAGAGGCAGACCGATGACCGCCAGCGCAGCCCCGCTCTCCGCCGCCCCCTCGTCCGCACCCCGATGCGACCGGGCCTCGGCGGTCACCCGCTCCCTCCTCGGCTACGGGCCACTGGCCGGCGCCGTCTACCTGGCCTCCGGCCTGGTGCAGGCCCTGACCCGGGACGGCTTCGACCTCACCCGCCACTCGCTGAGCCTCCTGGCCAACGGCCCCCTCGGCTGGATCCACGTCACCACGCTCGTCGTCACCGGGCTGATGACCGTCGCCGCCGCCGTGGGCCTGCGCCGCGCGCTGGCCGGCGGGCGGCTCGGCTCCGGGGTCGCCGGCCTGCTCGCCGGCTACGGCCTGTCCCTGGTGGCCGCCGGGGCGTTCGTCGCCGACCCGATGGACGGGTTCCCCGTCGGGACGCCCACCGGCGCCCCGGTCGAGGTCAGCCTCTCCGGGGTGCTGCACCTGGCCGCCGGCGGCATCGGGTTCGGCTGCCTGGTGACCGCGGCCGCCGTGATGGCACGACGGTTCGCCACCGAGGGACGGCGCGGCTGGGCCCGCGCGTCCGTGGCCGCGGCCGCCGTCGTGCTGGCCGGCTTCCTGGGGGTCGCCAGTGGGTCGACGTCCTCCTGGGCGGTCCTCGGCCTGTGGGTCGGCGTCGTCGTCGGCTGGGGGTGGATCGCGGCCGTGTCGGTGCACCTCTACCGGCGGACGCCGCACCCCACCCGCCCCCGCGGCTGATCCGATCCCCGTCGGGAGCCTGTCGTCGTGGGCTCCGCGGCGACCCAGGCCCTGAGGCCCGCGAGTCGTGCGGGTCTCGGCGGGGGAGCTGGGGAGGCGGCGGTCAGGCCGCGGCGCGGAGCTCCCCCGCGAGGGCGGCCAGCGCCTGCTCGAAGCACTGCTGCGGCGGCTGCACCAGCCCCGCGCCGACCTGGCCGGTGCCGGCCACGCGCCCGGCCATGCCGGTGTTGATCTGCGGCAGCCAGCCGGTCCGCGCCACCTTGAGGACGTCGATCCCCGTCGGCGAGCCGCGGAAGCCGAGGATCGGCACCTGCATGGCCGGGTTCTCCGCCAGGGTGAGCTGGTACATCCGCTCGGTGGTGGCCAGCGCGTCGGGCACGGTGCCCCCGACGAACCGGACGATCGCCGGGGCCGCCGCCATGGTGAACCCGCCGACGCCGTAGGTCTCCATGATCGCGGAGTCGCCGATGTCGGGATTGGCGTCCTCGGGCCCGTAGTCGCCGAGGAAGAGGCCGACCGGGGTGTTCGCCGGGCCGGTGAACCAGCGGTCGCCGGTGCCGGCGGTCTGGATGCCGAACTCGGTGCCGTTGCGCGCCATCACCGTGACCATCGTCGACCCGGGGATGCCGCGGGCGGCGTCCATCGCGAGCTTCGCCGTCGGCATGCCGAGGTTCAGGTAGAAGTGCTCGTTGCCGCCGATGAAGCGCAGCACCGCGGCGATGTCGGACGCCGGGGCGTCGACCTCCACGATCGCCGGTGAGAGCTCGCGCAGGGTCATCAGCGAGCCGGCGCGGTTGCGGTTGTGCCCCTCGTCGCCCATCTGCAGCATCTGCGCGAGCACGGCCTTGGCGTCCAGCGGCTCGGCCATCGAGCGGACCGCCGCCTGCAGGACCGGCCCGAGCACGTCGCGCATCCAGCGCAGCCGGGTGAGCACCTCGTCGTTGTAGGCGCCCATCCGCAGCACCTTGCCCAGGCCCTCGTTGAGGTTGCAGAAGGCCTGCCCGCCGTGCACCGGGTCCGAGAGGCACCACATCCACATGGACGGGCTGGTGACGCCGGCCATCGGGCCGACCGCCCGGTGGTGGTGACAGGGGTCGAGGGTGATCTCGCCGGCGGCGAGCACCCGCTCGGCGTCCTCCACCGAGTCGGCCCAGCCCTCGAACAGGCAGGCGCCGATCAGGGCGCCGCGCAGCGGACCGCTGGCGTCGGCCCACGCGATCGGCGGCCCGGCGTGCAGCAGCGTGCGGTCGGGCAGGTCCAGCACCTCGCGGGCCGGCCGGACGTCGACCAGCTGCGACCCGGCGGCCATCACCCGCTCCACCGCGGTGCGGTTGGCCGCCGCGCGCCGGGGGTCGAGGGCCAGTGCGGCCAGGTCTGCGGGGTCGCCGAAGCCCGGCGGGCGCCAGTCGACGTCGTGCACCTCGGCGCCCTGGGCGCGCAGCGCGTCGGAGAAGACGTCCACACCGGCGGCGACGATCTCCGGCGGGGCGGAGAGGAGGTTCCCCAGGGTCATCGCGCTGCTCCCAGCAGGTCGAGGGCGTACCGCGTGGCCGCGGCGTTGGAGGCGAAGACGGCGGCGCCGGCGGCCGCGAGGGCGTCGGCCTGGCGGCTCCAGCCCTGCGGGTCCGCCTCGGTGCCGACGAGGGCGACGACGACCGGCAGGGACACGTGGCGACGGGCGGCGGTCAGGGCCGGCACGAGCGAGCGCGCGGGGTCCGGGTCGGCGCCGTACCCGAGGACGACGTCGAGGAGCAGCACCGCGGGCTCCCCGCGCGCAGCCAGGTTGCTGATCGCCTCGAGCCGCAGCGTCGGGTCGATCATCGGGTGCGCCCGGCCCACGGTGAGCGCGTCGTCGCCGAAGTCGACGACCACGTGCCCGCGGGCGGACAGGTCCGTCCCGAGGTCGAGCTCGGGACGCAGCGGGGTGTTGGACCGGATGTCGCCGAGCACCGGGGCGGCCAGCAGCATCGCCTCGTCGGCCAGCGTGCCGCCGGAGTACAGGCCCTTGAGGACGGCGCCCGGTGCGGCGGGCGTGCCGTCGCCCGGCCGCGACGGCCACTGCGGCACCTCGGCACCCATGTCGGTGAGCAGCGCCTCGACGGCGGCGGTGAGGTCGGGGGTGTCGGGCGACAGGGCGGCCGACCGCACCGGGACCGACAGCCGCCCGGCGGCCTCCTCCACCGCGGCCGCGACCGACGGCGCCGGCGGCTTGGAGACCAGCAGCACCCGCTCGGTGGCGGGGTCGGCGTCCAGGGCGGCGAGCGCGTCGAGGGTGGCCAGGCCGCCGACGGCCTCGGACAGGTCCCGGCCGCCGACGCCGAGGACGTGGCTGACGCCGACCCCGGCCATGTCGAGCAGGCAGGAGACCTGCTGCGCGCCGGTGCCGGAGGCGGCGACCAGGCCGACCGGGCCGCTGCGCACCACGTTGGCGAACCCGAGGGCCACGCCGGAGACGATCGCCGTCCCGCAGTCCGGCCCCATGACCAGGACGCCGGCATCGTGCGCGGCGCGCTTGAGGGCGACCTCGTCCTCGACGGGCACCCCGTCGGAGAAGACCAGCACGCTGCGGCCGGCGGCGATCGCGTCGGCGGCCTCGGCGACCGCGTACTGCCCGGGCACGCTGACGATGGCCAGCGCCGAGCCGTCGGGAGGCAGGGCGTCGAGCCCCGCGCCGATGGTCCGGGCCGGGATGACCTCGGCGGTGCCACCGGAGCGCTCGCGGGCCGCGAGCGCGGCGTCGACGGCGGCGACCGCGTCGGCCAGGACCTCGTCGTCGGACGCCGTGATGGCGATGAGCAGTTGGTCGGGAGAGGCCTCGCCGTCGGGCGCCAGGCCCATGCCGGCGGCCAGTTCCAGGTTCAGCGGCGTGGCCATCGCGACCAGGACGGCGGCGACCCCCTCGCGGGCGCCGATGTCGCGGCTGACCTGCATCAACTTCACGGAGTCGGCGTAGACGCCGCTGCGCAGGGAGACGTGCCGGGCTCCGGTCACGGAGGGAGGGGCGCTCACCCCGCCAATTTATCTCAGCGCTGAGACATCTTGGCAATAACGATTTAGCACTGAGGTACTTCCGCGCGCCTCCCGGCCCGTGCCACATTGACGCGTCCCTGGCGCCGGGCGACACCCGTCGGCCGGGCCGGGCCAGGTCGTAGTGCACGTCGAGGAGGCACTCATGGCGTTCGGTTGGAAGCTCTACGGGGACGGCAAGACCCCGCCGTTGGGCGAGGCCGTCGCGCCCGATGAGCGCTTGTCGTGGCCGCGCACGATCGGCATCGGCGCCCAGCACGTGGTCGCCATGTTCGGGGCGACGTTCGTCTTCCCGATCGTCATGGGGCTCGACCCGAACCTCGCCATCATGATGAGCGGGATCGCGACGATCATCTTCCTGCTCATCGTGAACGGGAAGGTGCCCAGCTACCTGGGGACGAGCGCCTCGTTCGTCGGCGGCGTGGTCGCCGTCCGGGGGGCGGGCGGTGACTCCTCGGACGTCGTCGGGGCGATCCTCGTCTCCGGCGTGGTGCTGGCCCTGGTGGGTCTGCTCATCCACGTCGCCGGCGTCCGCTTCCTGCACGCGATCCTGCCGCCGGCGGTCACCGGTGCGGTGGTGCTGCTGATCGGGTTCAACCTGGCCCCGGTCGTCGCCGGCATCTACTGGCCGCAGGACCAGTGGGTCGCGCTGGCCACGATGGCGTTCGTCATCGTCGCCTCGCTGCTGCTGCGGGGCTTCTGGGCGCGCATCTCGATCCTGCTCGGCCTGGTCTTCGGCTACCTGCTGTCGGTGCTGCTCGACGCCACCGCCGGCCAAATCACCTCGCCCGACGGCACCGGCACGGTCACCACCCGCGACCGGATCAACTTCGACTCGGTGGCCCAGGCCGACTGGTTCGGGCTGCCCGACTTCATCGCCCCGAGCTTCTCGGTGAACTTCTCCCTGCTGGTGCTGCCGGCGATCATCGCGCTGATCGCGGAGAACACCGGGCACGTCAAGGCGGTCGCCGAGATGACCAAGCGCGACCTGGACCCCTACATGGGCCGGGCGATCGCGGCCGACGGTGTCGCGACCGTCGTGGCGACGTCGGTCGGCGGCTCCCCCACGACCACCTACGCCGAGAACATCGGCGTCATGGCGGCCACCCGCGTCTACTCGACGGCGGCCTACTACGTGGCCGCGGTCGTGGCGATCCTGCTCGGCCTGTGCCCGAAGTTCGGCGCGCTGATCAACATCGTCCCGGGCGGGGTCCTCGGCGGGATCACCGTCGTCCTCTACGGGATGATCGGCCTGCTCGGCGCGAAGATCTGGAAGGAGAACCGGGTCGACTTCGCCAACCCGATCAACCTGGTCCCGCTCGCCGCGGGCATCATCATCGCGATCGGCGACGTGCAGCTGGTCTTCTCCGACAACTTCTCCCTCGGCGGCATCGCGCTCGGCTCGATCGTCGCCGTCCTGGGCTGGCACCTCGCCCGTGCGGTGGCGCCGGCCGAGATGAAGGAGGCACTGCTACGCGAGGGCGGCTTCGGCGAGGGCACCGGGCCCGCGCTGGGCCACGCCGGCCGGCACGAGGTCAGCGCCGACCCCTCCTCGGTCGACCAGGTGGGCCGTCCGGGGATCCCCGGCACCCGCGCGCCGGGCGGGGACACGCTCAGCAAGTGACGGGGCTGCGCCGGCGCCCTCCTCGAAGGGCCCGGCGCAACGCTCCTCGGCAGGGACCCCGCCACCCCGTGGCGGGGTCCCTGCCCTGTTGGGAGGCCGGTTCCGCCGGCCGTGCCGGAGTGGCGGCGGACACCGTTCGACCCGGTTCGAACATTTAGCGCTGAGGTACTTCCGTCCCGGCAGGCCGCGTGGAACATTCGACTGGCCGGCCCGGGTGTCGCCCGTCGAGCGGCACCCTCGAGTCGGACCCGTGCGACAGGGAGGCATTCGTGGCGTTGCGCCAGTCGGAGGACAGGGGCGGGGACACCGCGCCGGTCCCTCGCCGGTCGAGGGCTGGGCGCACCAGCCGGGGAGTCGGCGCGCGGTGAAGCCGGCACCCTTCCGCTACGCCGACCCGCGCTCCCTCGAGGAGGCCCTCGCGGTCCTCGCCGACGAGGAGGGCGCCAAGGTGCTCGCCGGCGGCCAGTCGCTGCTGCCGCTGCTGTCCATGCGGCTCGCGGCGCCGGCCACGCTGGTGGACATCAACCGGATCCCCGGCCTCGACACCGTGGAGGCGACCGCGGACGGCGTGCGGGTGGGCGCGCTGGTCCGGCACGCGTCGCTGCTCTCCGACGCCGGGGCCGCACGGGTGCAGCCGCTGCTCACCCGGGCGACGGCGAACGTCGCCCACCCCGCGATCCGCAACCGCGGGACCACGGTCGGCTCCATCGCGCACGCCGACCCCTCCGGCGAGATGACCTCGGTCCTCGCGCTGACCGACGGCTCGGTCACCGTCGCCACGCCGTCGGGCACCCGGGACGTGGCCTGGCGCGACCTGTTCGTCGGCCCATTGGAGACCTCGCTGGCCGGCCCGGCGATCGTCACCTCCGCGTCCTTCGGCGCCCTGCCCGACCGCTCGGGCACCGCCTTCGCCGAGGTCGCCCGCCGCAAGGGCGACTACGCGGTGTGCGGCGCCGGCGTCGTCGTCACGCTCGACGAGTCCCGCCGCGTGGCCGCCGCGCGCGCCGCCTACATCTCCGTCGGTCTGGTGCCCGAGGTGCACGACCTGACCGACGCCGTCGCCGGGCAGCCGGTCGAGAAGGCCGACTGGGCCGCCGCCGGCGCCCTGGCCCGGACCCTGGTCGACCCGGACGGCGACCTGCACGCCAGCGCCGACTACCGCCGCCTGCTGGTCGGCGTCCTGACCGAGCGCACCCTGGCTCAGGCCGCTGCTGAAGCCGCCGCGAAGGTGCCGGGCGAGTGAGCACCGCCGGAGGCTGGGGGCACCCCCCGCGCGCGGGGGACAGCGACGGAGGAGCGGAGCGGGTCCGGAACCGAGCCATGAGCACCGAGAGGACCGCCGCATGAGCGTCTCCGTCGACTCCGAGCGGACCATCACCGTCACCGTGAACGGTGTTCCACGTGAAGCCACCGTGCCGGTGCGCCGGCTGCTGTCGGACGCGCTGCGCCACGACCTCGGCCTCACGGGCACCCACGTCGGCTGCGAGCACGGCGTCTGCGGCGCCTGCACCGTGATCGTGGACGGCGCCCCGGTGCGCTCCTGCCTGGTGCTCGCCGTCCAGGTGGACGGGGCGTCGGTGCAGACCGTCGAGGGCCTGGCCCGTGACGACGGCCGAGGCGGCCAGGTGCTGCACCCGGTCCAGGAGGCCTTCCGCGAGTGTCACGCCCTGCAGTGCGGCTTCTGCACGCCGGGCTTCCTCATGACGATCAAGGCGGGGCTGGAGAACCGCGACGCGTCGGCCGAGCTCACCGAGGAGGAGGTCGACGACCTGGTCGGCGGCAACCTCTGCCGGTGCACCGGGTACGCGAACATCAAGAAGGCCGTGCACCACGCGGCCGCGGCGATGCGGGACGCGCAGTGACCGGCTCCTCCGGCGGTGTCGGAAGCGACACCGCCGTCCGGGCCCCCGACACGCGGGCATCGCTTCCGATACCGACGGCGGCCGGGGAGGCGCGGCAGTGACCACCAAGCTGTTCGGGGAGCCGGTCCGCCGGCGCGAGGACGCCCGCCTCATCACCGGCAAGGGCCGCTACCTCGACGACATCGGCTCCACCGCGCTGGCCGCGGCCTTCGTGCGCAGCCCGCACGCGCACGCCCGCATCGTCGACATCGACGTCGAGGGCGCCCTGGACGTCGAGGGCCTGGTCGCGATCTACACCTACGAGGACCTCACCGGCCCGCTCGCCGAGCCGCTGCCGGTGCTCATCCCGCACCCGCAGCTGCACGCGCCGCGCACCGGCTACCCGCTGGCCAACGGCGAGGTCAACCACGTCGGCGAGCCGATCGTCATGGTGGTGGCCACCGACCGGTACCTCGCCGAGGACGCCGCCGAGCGGATCGTCGTCACCTACGAGGAGCTGCCGCCCGTCGTCGGGGTGGACGCCGCCCGCGAGGCCGCGCACGCCGTCCACGAGGAGGTCCCGGACAACGTCGCCGCGCGGCACCACCAGGAGACCGGCGACGTCGAGCCGGCCCTGGCGAGCAGCCCGCGCACGCTGTCGTTCACCCAGTACATCGAGCGCAGCGCCTGCATGCCGATGGAGGGCAAGGGCGTGCACGCGCGGTGGGACGCCGCGGACCACAGCCTGCGGGTCTACACCAGCACCCAGGCCTCGACGTCGGTGCGCGCCGCGATCGCGGCCAAGCTGGAGCTGTCGCTGGACGAGGTCGAGGTGATCGCACCCGACGTCGGCGGCGGCTTCGGCGTGAAGATCGTGCACCCGTGGCCGGAGGAGCTGCTGGTGCCGATGGCGGCGATCGCGCTGCAGGCCGAGGTGAAGTGGACCGAGGACCGCCGTGAGCACTTCATCTCCAGCGCCCACGAGCGCCAGCAGCGGCAGGAGATCACCGTCGGCTACGACGACGACGGCCGGATCACCGCGCTCGACGTCCACATCTGGCACGACAACGGCGCGTACACGCCCTACGGGATCATCGTGCCGATCGTGACCGCCACCCAGCTGGTCGGGCCCTACGTCATCCCGGTGTACCGGGTGGTCGTGGAGAGCGTCTTCACCAACACCGTCATCGTGACGCCCTACCGCGGCGCCGGGCGGCCGCAGGGCTGTTACGCGATGGAGCGGACGATGGACCGCATCGCCGACGACCTCGGGCTGGACCGGGCCGTCGTCCGGGAGCGCAACCTCATCCAGCGCGACCAGTTCCCCTACGACCACCGGCTGACGTTCCAGGACGGCCGGCCGGTCATCTACGACTCGGGCGACTACGCGGGGCTGCTCGACAAGCTGCGCGACCTCGTCGGCTGGGAGCAGGCCGAGCAGCTCCGGGCGGACGCCGAGGCGCGGGGCAAGCTGCTCGGCGTCGGCATGGCGATGTACGTCGAGGGCACCGGCCCCGGCCCGTACGAGGGCGGGCACGTGCAGGTGCTCGGCAGCGGCAAGGTGCTCGTCTCGACCGGGCTGACCTCGCAGGGCCAGGGGCACGAGACGGCGTTCGCGCAGATCGTCGCCTCCGAGCTCGGGGTGCCGATCGAGGACATCGAGGTCACCACCGGCGACACCCGCCGGTTCGGGTACGCCGTCGGCACGTTCGCCTCCCGCGCGGCGGTGATGAGCGGCAACGCGATCGCGCTGGCCGCCCGCGGGGTGCGTGAGAAGGCGCTGCGGATCGCCGCCGACGTCCTCGAGGTCGACGCCGGCGACCTGGAGATCGACGACGGCGTCGTCCAGGTCAAGGGCACCCCGGGGGCGTCGATCCCGCTGCGGACGGTCGCCGTCCTGTCCAACCCGCTGCGCTACGCCTTCGACGAGGCGGCGAGGCAGGCCACCCAGTTCGCCGGGCCGGCCGACGACAGCAAGCCGCCGGTGGCCGAGGGCGACGCGCCGGGCCTGGAGCACCGCGACTACTACTCGCCGATCCGGTCGACGTTCGCGTCCGGGGCGCACGCGGCGGTGGTCGAGATCGACCCGGCGACGTGGGAGATCGACGTGGTGAAGTACGCGGTCGTGCACGACTGCGGCAACGTCGTGAACCCGATGATCGTCGAGGGCCAGGTGCACGGCGGCGTCGCCCAGGGCATCGGCGGCGCGCTGTACGAGCGGATGGCCTACGACGCCGACGGGCAGCTGCAGAACGCGTCGTTCATGGACTTCCTCATGCCGTACGCGTCGGAGGTCCCCGACGTGGTGATCGACCACCAGGAGACCCCGTCGCCGCTGAACCCGCTGGGCATCAAGGGCGCCGGCGAGGCCGGGGTCATCCCCGGGACGGCGGCGATCGCCTCGGCCGTCGAGGACGCGACGGGACGGCGGATCGCGGCGATGCCGCTCTCCCCCACCCAGCTGTACGACCTGATGCGGTCCCCCGATTCGGAGCGGACGGCGGCGTCCGCCCGCAGGACAGGAGTGAGTGCGTGAACCTCGACGGCTCTGCGGTGCTGCACGCCGACCCGGAGAAGGTGTGGTCGGTGATCACCGACCCGGCGGTCCTGGCCCGCACGATCCCCGGGTGCGAGTCGCTCCGGAAGGTCGGGGACGACGAGTACGAGATGAGGGTCTCGGTCGGGGTCGGGGCGATCAAGGGCACCTACGCCGGCGAGGTGCGGCTGACCGACCAGAACCGGCCGAAGTCCTACGTGATGCACGCGTCCGGTGCCGGTGCGCCGGGCAACGCGCGGGCGCAGGTGACGATCAACCTGGAGCCGTCGGACGGTGGCGCGACGACGCTGACCTACTCGGCCGACGCGGTCATCGGCGGCCCGGTCGCGGGCGTGGGCCAGCGGATGATCACCGGCGTCGCCAAGCGGATGGCCGGGCAGTTCTTCACGGCGATCGACGACGAGCTGACCGGGGTGGCCGCTCCTGCGGTCGAGGCTCCGGCCGCTGAGGCCGTTCCCGCCGCTGCCGGCGAGGCCGCCCCGGCTGCCGCTGCCCCCACGGTCTTCGCCGGCCGGGCCGCCGCCGCGCCGGCCGCGCCCTCCGACGTCCGGACGCTGGTGACCGGCGCGCTCGGCGGTGCCGGGCTGACCCTGCTCGGCGTCGTCGTCGGCTGGCTCCTGGGCCGCCGCAGGGGCTGACCCGCACCGGGTCAGGCGGCGCGGGCCTCCGCGCGCAGCGCGACCGCGGCCAGCAGCTCCCAGCGGATCGCGGAGCTGCCCGGCCGGACCACCCGCCAGTAACGGGCGAAGCGCCGCTGCGTGGCCGGGTCGGTCGCCACCACGCGGGTCTCCGAGCTGAGCTCCGTGCCCCCGCAGGACGGCGTCAGCCGGAAGTCCAGGGCCGCCTTGACCCAGCCGGGCTCCGACCAGGCCCGCAGGCCGTCGGCGTCGAGCGGCGGAGGTCGCTCCCCGCCGCCCAGCCGCCACGCCTGCAGCACGCCGCCGAACACCACGGAGACCGGCGGGACCGAGGACAGCAGCGGCACCGGGAGCGCCTCGAGGAACGGCCGGTCGCGGAGGTGTCCGACCCCGCGGCCGGCGAGGACGACCGGGAGGAACCGCGCGGCGCCGAGCGCGACCGTCACCGGCAGCCGGGACAGCCGCACGCGGTGCAGCTCCTCCCAGACCACGGCCGGCGGGGCGTCGACCCACCGCGCCTGGCGGGTGACGTGGTCGGCTCCCGCCAGCACGTCGTCGAGGTCCACGGAACTCCCGTACCCGGCAGGCGAGCGCCGTGTGCACCCAGCGCGATCCCGGACGGCACCGGGGCGCACTGGGTGCACGAACCGGGGCGTCAGCTCGCCCGGCGGTCGGTCAGCGTCGGGTAGTCGGTGTAGCCCTCGGGGCCGGCCGCGTAGAACAGGTGCGCCCGGGGCTCGTTCTCCGGGTGCTCGCCGGCCCACCGCTCGACCAGGTCGGGGTTGGCGAGAACGGCGCGGCCCACGGCGACGGCGTCGGCGTGCGCGGCCTCGATCAGTGCCACGGCCTCGTCGCGGGTGGTGACCGTGCCGAAGCCGCTGTTGGCGATCAGCGGGCCGCCGAAGCGCCGGCGCAACTCCTGCACCAGGTCCCCGGCGGGCTCGCGGTGCAACACCGACAGGCACGCCAGGCCCAGCGGGGCCAACTGGTCGACGAGCGTGCCGTAGGTGGCGAGGACGTCGTCCCGGTCGGTCTCGAGGGCGTCCTGGATGTCGTGCTCGGGCGAGATCCGCAGGCCGACCTTGCCGGCGCCGATCGCCGCGGCCACCGCCGTCACCACCTGGCCGACGAAGCGCGCCCGGTTCGCCGGCGACCCGCCGTACTCGTCGGTGCGCTGGTTGGACGCCGGGGAGAGGAACTCGTGCAGCAGGTAGCCGTTGGCGCCGTGGATCTCCACGCCGTCCAGCCCGGCCTCGACGGCGCGGCGGGCGGCGGAGACGAAGTCCGACACGACGTCGCGGGCCTCGGCCACGGTCAGTGCGTGCGGCACCGGGTAGGGCTGCTTGCCCTTCTCGGTGTGCCCCTCGCCGTTGATGGCGATGGCGCTGGGGGCGACGACGCGGCGGCCGCCGTTGACGTCGGGGTGGGTGACCCGGCCGCCGTGCATCACCTGCATGACGATCGTGCCGCCGCGGGCGTGCACCGCCTCGGCGACGCGGCGCCAGCCCTCGACCTGCTCGTCGGTGACGATGCCGGGCTGGCCGACGAACGCCTGCGACTCGTGGTTGGGGTAGGTGCCCTCGGTGATGATCAGGCCGACGCCGGCGCGCTGGCGGTAGTGCTCGACGACGAGGTCACCGGGGACGCCGGAGGCACCGGAGCGCATGCGGGTCAGCGGGGCCATCACGACGCGGTTGGCGAGCTCGATGTCGCCCAGGGTCACGGGGGAGAACAGGTCCACGGGGAGTTCGACGCTCGACCGTGGGGCCGCCATTCCGGGACGCGACCGTCACGACGCTCACAGTGACGCGCGTCCCGTCGGCACCACTACGGCGTCACACCGATTCGTCGGCCGTCGAGTGGCGCGGTGCACATCGCGTTCTTACGGTGACTGCGTCCGGCCGATCGTCGCCTCCCGAGCCCCGGGAGCCCGCGCCGGACGCCGCCGAGTCGCACTCACCAGGTGGGTGCGAGCCGGGGACCCACCCGCACCACCCGGGGTGAGTCCCGCTCCCGGGAACCATCCGGGAGCGGGTAGGGCACTCCCAGCCCGAACCCGTCAGCTGACCCGGTAGGCGGCCCGGGGAGACAAGGAGAACCACCGCGCCCGGGGCTCTCGCCCCCGCGCGCCCACAGGGTCCGGGACCGTCGCGCTCCCGCCTGTCCACGTCCCAGGTACCAGCCGCCCGGCACGCACTGTCGGCCGACGGCGCCCAGCCGGGCACCCGTGTCCGGCCGGTGCCGCGCGCCCAGCTGACGACACGCCGACCGGCGCGGCCGGTCCCGCACGTCCCGGCGCCGACGGTGCCGGGCACCCGCACAGCACGAGGACCACCATGCACAACGAGCACACCCACTCACCCCGCGCCCTGCACCGGCTCGCCGTCGTCGGCGCCCTGGGCCTCTCGCTGGCTCTCGCCCCCGTCGGCGGGTCGCTGGCCCAGGCGGAGGTCCAGGGCAGCCCGGCCGCGGTCGGGGCGAGCGAGAAGCAGGCCTACAAGGACCACGCCCTGGGCCAGGTCGGTGGCAACCGGACCCAGTTCGGCTGCCTGGACCGGCTGTGGGAGCGGGAGAGCGGCTGGAACCCGCATGCCCAGAACCCGACGAGCAGCGCGTACGGCATCCCCCAGTTCCTCGACTCGACCTGGGCCAGCACCGGCATCCGCAAGACGTCGGACCCGTACCGCCAGATCAAGGCCGGCCTGATCTACATCGGGGAGCGGTACGGCAGCCCCTGCGGGGCATGGGACCACTCACGGTCCACCGGCTGGTACTGAGGACGAGCTCCCTTCGACGTCACCCGTGTCACCGGCTGACCGGCTGACCTGATCCGCGACGGGGGGCCACCCCGACCCGGGTGGCCTCCCGTCGCCTCGAGGAGCGGGCACACCGCGTCCCACACGGCCGCCCATCCCCGCTGTCATCGCCGAATGCCGATGACATCGAGTGCGAGCGCTCCAGAGCCGTCGGTCGACGAGACCACCGCGCTCTCCGCCGCCGCGTGCGTGTTCCGCAGCCTCGGCGACCCGGCCCGGCTGGCGATCCTGCGTCACCTGGCGCTCGGCGAGCACAGGGTCGTCGACCTCACCGCGCACCTCGGGCTGGCGCAGTCGACCGTGTCGGCGCACCTGGCCTGTCTGCGTGACTGCGGGCTGGTGACCTCCCGGCCGAAGGGCCGGGCGTCGATGTGGTCGCTGGCCCACACCGCGCCCCTGCTCGACGTGCTGTCGGCGGCCGAACAGCTGCTCGCCGCCACCGGCGACGCCGTGGCGCTGTGCCCCGTCTACGGCGAGGCGGCCGGCCGGTGACCGCCACCTCCGCGCACCCGGCGCTGACCCCGATGGAGCGGAGCCGGCTGGGCCGCCGGGCACAGCTGCTGGCCGGGGCATCGGTCACCTACAACGTCATCGAGGCGGTCATCGCGGTGGTCGCGGGCCTCGCCGCCGGATCGGTCGCGCTCGTCGGCTTCGGTCTGGACTCGGTCGTCGAGGTCTCCAGCGGGCTCGTCATCCTGTGGCAGTTCCGCCATCGACTGCCCGAGTCACGCGAGCGGCAGGCGCTGCGGCTGATGGCGTTCTCGTTCTTCGCCCTGGCCGCGTACGTGACCGTCGAGTCGGTGCGCGCACTGTCCTCCGGCGGGGATCCCGAGGCCTCACCGGTCGGCATCGGCCTGGCGATCGCCTCGCTGGTCGTCATGCCGTTCCTGTCCTGGGCGCAGCGCCGCACCGGCCGCGCGCTCGGCTCCCACGCGGTCGTCGCCGACTCCACGCAGACGCTGCTGTGCACCTACCTCTCGGCCGTCCTGCTCGCCGGGCTCGTCCTCAACGCGACACTCGGCTGGGGGTGGGCCGACCCGATCGCCGGGCTGGTCATCGCCGCCGTGGCGGCCCGCGAAGGGGTCGAGGCGTGGAGGGGCGAGGGCTGCTGCGCGCCCGACCGTCCGGGCGAGGCCCCCGACGGCGCCGGCGACGGGTGCGGCTGTGCTGACGGCTGCACGGACGCCTGCTGCGCGCCCGCCACCTCACCGCAGACCCTCCAGATCACGCGCCGCCAGCAGGACCGATGAGCGCGGTCGCCCTGGCCCTGTACGTCGTCGCCCTGGTCGTGCTGTTCGGCGTCCGGTCGTGGGTGCAGCACCGCCGCACCGGCAGCACCGGCTTCCGGGGCATCTCCGGCACCCCGGCCGAGGCCGCCTGGTGGGGCGGAGTGCTGTTCGTCGCCGCGGTGGTGCTCGGCCTGGCCGGGCCGCTGCTGGCCGTGACCGGCACCGTGCCCGCCGATCCCCACCCCGTCCTGGCCGCGGTCGGGCTGCTCCTCGCGCTCGCGGGTCCGCCGCCACCCTGGCCGGCCAGGCGGGCATGGGCGCGTCCTGGCGGATCGGCGTCGATCCCGGCGAGCGGACCGACCTGGTCACGACCGGGGTGTTCGCCTGCGTCCGCAACCCGGTCTCCACCGCCATGGCGCTCGCCCAGGTCGGCATGGTCCTGGTGGTGCCCACCTGGATCAGCGTCGCGGCGCTGGTCGCGCTGATCGCCGCCGTGGAGGTGCAGGTCCGCGTCGTCGAGGAGCCCCACCTGAGCCTCCTGCACGGGAACGCCTACGCCGCCTGTGCCGCACGCACCGGCCGGTTCGTCCCCGGCGTCGGCCGTCGTGCCCGTCCCCCGGCCGACGCCCGCATCGGCTGACGGCGGCGCCTCCCCGCCCCTGGTGCCCCCCGGAGGACGGTCTCGGCCCGAGGGGGTCCGCCCTCAGGCCGCCGGCGAGCGGTCCCGGTTGACGAGGATCGCCAGCTGCGTGCGGGTCCGGACGTCGAGGCGGCGCATCGAGGCCGTGAGGTGGCTCTTCACGGTCGACAGGCTCACGAACAGCCGGCAGGCGATCTCCTCGTTGCTCAGCCCCTGCGCCACCAGCTCGGCGACGTCGCGCTGCCGCTCGGTGAGCCGGTCGAGGGGATGCTCCTCGGAGCCGAGCAGGGCCTCGGGGTCACTCAGGTACCGCACCAGGTGCCGGGTGGCGGTGGGGTCGAGTGCCGCCTCGTGCCGGGCGAGTGCCCGGACGCCGTCGACGAGCCGTTGCGCGGCCGCGCGACGGGGCAGGTAGCCGCGGACCCCGGCCTGCAGGATCTCCACCAGCCGACCGTCGACGTCCGCGTCCGGCTCGGCGAGCACGAGCACCGCCGTGTCCCGCTGGCAGAGGGTGCGCAGCACGGGCAGGGTGGCGCCGGCCACCAGGCCCTGCCGGACGACGACGACCTGCGTCGCCACACCCTCGGCGACCGCGAGCGCCTCGGGCAGGTGACTGGTCTCCGCGACGACGGCCATGTCCGGCTGCGCCTCGAGGACGACCCGCAGGCCCAGGCGGAAGACCTCCTGGTCCTCGCACAGCAGGACCCGCACCAGGGCCATCGGCGTCCGGACGGCACACGGCCGGGCCGGCGCCGCCGGCCGGGGTCCCGGCGGCTCCTCCGCCTCCGCCGCCGGCGTGCCGCCGGTCGGCTGCCCCGGGGAGCGTGGACGGGTGGTCGTCGGTCCGGGCCTGGCACCGACCTCGGCCTGCGTCATGCCTTCCCCCTGTGTCCGGCCCGAGACGGGCCCACCGGCGAGACGTGTCCGGTCTGTCTTCCGACTGGAGTGACTCCATGGATGCAGTGCTCACAGGTTCCGCTCAGACAGTGTCCACCGGATGCCCAGCGTTCTCACAGGGTCAGCGTCACGACACCCCCCGGGAGATGCGCCGGCAGAACGGGTCACCCGCCCGAGCGCCGCGCCTCCCCCCGGTCGTCGGGCCGGCCGGCCCGGTGGACGTGGATGGCCAGCTGGGTGCGGTCCCGCAGGCCCAGGCGGCGCAGCGCCACCGTGATGTGCCCCTTCACCGTGGCGCGGCTCACCCGCAGCCGGGCGGCGATCTCCGCGTTGGTCAGCCCCTCGGAGACCAGCTCCGCGACGACCCACTGCCGCGCGGTCAGCTGGCCCGAGGCCGACCGGCCGGCGCCGTCGGCCGCCTGGCGGACGCCGTCGAGACAGTGCAGGAGCTCGCCGGTGACGGAGGCGTCGAGGACGGTCTCCCCGCGGGCCACCGCCCGCACTCCCTCGACCAGACGCTCCGGGCTCACGGTGGTGTGCACGTACCCGCGCGTCCCCGCCTGGAGCGCCTCGACGAGGTCGCTGCCGGCTCCGGTCTCACCGAGCAGGACGACGGCGATCCCCATGCCGGTCAGCGCCCGCACGAGCTCCTGGACGACCGCTCCCTGCGCCCCGAGGCCGACGAGGGTCACGTCCGGCCGCACGGTGGCGGCCATCGACAACGCCTCGTCGGCGTCGGCGGCCTCGGCCACGACGGTGACGTCGGGAGCCTGGCGGAACACGGCGCGCAGGCCGTGGCGCAGCACCTCGTGGTCGTCGCAGATCAGCACCGAGAGCGGCCCGCCGCGGCTGCTCGCCGCTGGCCCGAGGACGCCACCGCCCATACGCGTCAGCTCCGCTCCGGTCCGGCGCCCGAGGGCGACGCCGCCAGGTGAGTACCGGAACGTAGGGCGTCCGCCCGGCGAGCCGCCACTGCCCCGGCACGGACAGCCCGCACCCGTCGGCGTGTTCAGACCCAGGTAGGGCGGTCGCGTCATCCCGAAGGGGGGGCTTGCCCCCTCCCTGATGGGAGATGCAGCCTCCCCCAAGAGGGCAGCACCGGACCAGGAGGACGACTCCCCCCATCCCCCGGGCGGGGAGTCGGAGGGGTCCGCCGTCCCCCTGCGGGTGTGGTCCAGAACTCGACGTCCGGCCGATGTCGGCGCAGGGCCCTTCGCCCCTAGCGTCGCCGCATCCCTCCCGTCCCCTCTCCGGGGCCGTGGCGACGCTGGAGGTCCCTGTGCACCAGACGATGATCATCGCGAAGATGGCGCCGACCGACGCGGACGACGTCGCCGCCGTCTTCGGTCGCTACGACGCGACCGCCATGCCGCACGAGATCGGCGTGCGGCGCCGGTCGCTGTACCAGTTCCACGGCCTCTACGTGCACCTCATCGACTTCGACCGGCCGGCGCCGGAGGCGATGCGGATCGCCCAGTCGCTGCCGGACTTCCGCGCGGTCAGCGAGGACCTCAAGCCCTACATCGAGGCCTACGACCCGAACTGGCGCTCACCGCAGGACGCGATGGCCCGCCGCTTCTACCACTGGACGTCGTCGCCCGAGTGAGCCCGGACCCCCGCGGCTGAGAGGCAGTCATGACACGCTCGGCACCCACTCCGGCTCCTGCCGCGCCGTTCCCCGGCCAGGCGGGGTGGATCTGCTGCCCCGACTGCGGGTGGCTGCTCTACCGGAAGCGGCTCGACCGCAACCTGCACGTCTGCCCTGAGTGCGACCACCACCTCCGGCTGGGCGCACGGGCCCGCATCGACCTGCTCGTCGACCCGGGGAGCTTCACCGCCACCGGCTTCCCGCGCGCCACGCCGGACCCCCTGGAGTTCACCGACCTGCGGGGCTACCCCGACCGGCTGGTGGAGGCCGAGCGCCGGTCCGGCGAGTCCGAGGCGGTCGTCGTCGGGGAGGCGCGGATCGGTGGCGCCGAGGTCGTGGTCGCCGTCATGGACTTCGCCTTCCTCGGCGGGAGCATGGGGGTGGAGGTCGGGCGCCGGGTGAGCCGGGCGGCCGGACTCGCCCTCGAGCGGGGCCTGCCCCTGGTGACCGTCTGTGCCAGCGGCGGGGCCCGCATGCAGGAGGGCGTGTTCTCGCTGTTCCAGATGGCCCGCGTCAGCCAGGCCCTCGGCCGGCACCGGGAGGCCGGGCTGCTCTCGGTGTGCGTCCTCACCGACCCCACCTACGGCGGCGTCTCGGCCTCCTTCGCCACCCTGGCCTCGGTCCTCGTCGGGGAGCGGGGCGCCCACGTGGGGTTCGCCGGCCCCCGCGTGGTCCAGGAGACCATCCGCGCCGAGCTGCCCAGCGACTTCCAGACGGCCGAGTTCCTCCTCAGCCACGGCCTGGTCGACCGGGTCGAGGGCCGCGCGGAGCTGCGACCGCTGCTGACCCGCCTCCTGGCCCTGCACACCCGTCCCGGAGAGCAGGCGGTCCCGGACGCAGCGGCCACCGACGCCCCGGTGCCCGACGACGCCGGGGACGCCGGGTTCGCGGGCGACGCCGACCCGTGGGACGTCGTCCAGCGGGCACGGGTGGTCGAGCGGCCCACGACCCTGGACTACCTGCACACGGCGTTCGACGACTTCGTCGAGCTGCACGGCGACCGCGCCTTCGCCGACGACCCCGCCGTGGTGGGCGGGGTCGCCTCGATCGGGGGCCGGACGGTCGTCGTCATCGGCCAGGAGAAGGGCCACACGGTCCGGGAGCGCGTGGCCCGCAACTTCGGGATGCCGCACCCGGAGGGGTACCGCAAGGCGCTGCGGCTGCTCGACCACGCCGAGACCTTCGGCCTCCCGGTCGTCACGCTCGTCGACACGCCCGGCGCCCACCCGGGGCCCGAGGCCGAGGAGCGCGGCCAGTCCCACGCGATCGCCGAGACGATCATGCGCAGCAGCCGACTGCGGGTCCCGGTCGTCGCCGTGGTCACCGGGGAGGGCGGCAGCGGCGGCGCCCTCGCGCTGTGCACCTCCGACCGGCTGCTCGTCCTGGAGAACGCCTACCTGTCGGTGATCAGCCCCGAGGGCTGCGCCGCCATCCTCTGGCGGACCGCGGTCGCCGCACCCACCGCCGCCCGCGCCATGCGGCTGGGCGCGGCGCACCTGCTGAGGTCCGGCATCGCCACCTCCGTCGTCCCGGAGCCCCCGGGCGGCGCCCACACCGACCCGGTGGCGGCGGCCCAGCTCCTCCGGCAGGCCCTGCTCCGCGAGCTCGCCGACGTGTCCCGGCTGGACCCCGCCGCCCTCCTGGACGCCCGGTCCCGGCGGCTCTCGCGCATCGGCGGGGACGACGGCCGCGCGCTGCAACCCGTCCTCCCGGCGGAGGACCGACCATGACCACCAGCGAGCGCACCCCGAGGCCGTCCGGCCCCGTGCCGGTGCCCGACGACGGGACCCGGGACCTGCGCGAGGAGGTCGTGGCCCTGGCCGCGGCACTCCCCGGGGAGCTGCGCCGGCTGACCGTGCGCAGCGGCGACCGCGTCATCGAGGTCGAGTGGGCCTCCGAGACCGCCCGGGGCACGGCTCCCGCCGTCCCCGCCGACGGCGCACCCGCGGTCGTCGCCGGGCCGCCGGCCCCGGCCGCGCCTCCCGGCGCGGCGGGGGTCCCGGAGGGGAGCACCGCCGTCCGCGCACCCCTCGTCGGCACCTTCTACGCGGCACCGTCCCCGGACGCCGACCCCTTCGTCAGGGTCGGTGACGAGGTCGAGCCTGGGCAGACCGTCGGGATCGTCGAGGCGATGAAGCTGATGAACCCGATCGTCGTCGACGAGCCGGGGGTGGTGGCCGAGGTCCTCGTCAGCGACGCCGAGTCGGTCGAGTACGACCAGGTCCTCATGGTCCTGCGGCCCGCGGGACGGACCCGGTGACCGGGCCGGCCGCGCGCTCCGGGAGCGCGTCGTGATCAGCCGCCTGCTCATCGCCAACCGGGGCGAGATCGCCGTCCGGGTCGCCCGGGCGTGCCGCGAGCTGGGCATCGAGGTCGTGGCCGTGTACTCGACCGCCGACCGGCACTCCGCCGTCGTGGACCTCGCCGACGAGGCCGTGCACATCGGGCCGCCGGCCCCCCGGCGCAGTTACCTGTACGTCCCCAACATCGTCGAGGCGGCGCTGCGCACCGGCGCGGACGCCGTCCACCCCGGCTACGGGTTCCTCTCCGAGGACCCGGACTTCGCCGAGATCTGCGCCGCCGAGGGACTGACCTTCGTCGGCCCCCCGCCCGAGGTCATGCAGCAGATGGGCAACAAGGCGACGGCGCGCCGGCTCATGGCCGACGCCGGCCTGCCGCTGCTGCCCGGCGTCGTGGAGCCGGTCCGCACCGTGGACGAGGGCCGGGAGATCGCCGCGGGGATCGGCTACCCGGTGATCATCAAGGCCGCGGCGGGTGGCGGCGGGCGCGGCATGACCGTCGTGCACGACCCGGCCGACTTCGCGGCGGCGTTCACCGCCACCCGGGCGACCGCCCGCGCGGTGTTCGGCGACCCGACGGTCTACGTCGAGCGCTACCTCCCCCGCGCCCGGCACGTCGAGGTGCAGGTCCTCTGCGACGCGCACGGCAACGGGGTGCACCTCGGCGAGCGGGACTGCTCGCTGCAGCGGCGGCACCAGAAGCTGCTGGAGGAGGGCCCGGCCGGGCACCTGAGCCCCGCGCAGCGGGCCGAGATCGGCCGGCTGGCGGTCCACGGCGCCCTGTCGGTCGGCTACACCGGCGCGGGCACGATGGAGTTCCTGGTCGACGGCTCCGGGGCCGCCTACTTCATGGAGATGAACGCCCGGATCCAGGTCGAGCACCCGGTCACCGAGCTGCTCACCGGGGTGGACCTCGTCCGCGAGCAGATCCTCGTCGCCTCCGGCCGTCGGCTGCAGCTCCGGCAGGAGGACGTCGTCCCGCGCGGCACCGCGATCGAGTGCCGGATCAACGCGGAGGACCCCACCCGGGGCTTCGCCCCCGCGCCCGGCCGGCTCGACGTGCTGCGGGTCCCGGACGGGCCGTGGACCCGGTTCGACACCGGCTACCGGCAGGGCGACGTGATCAGCCCGGACTACGACTCGCTGCTGGGCAAGCTCGTCGTCTGGGCACCCGACCGGGAGCAGGCCATCCGCCGGATGGACCGGGCGCTGGCCGAGACGCGGGTCGAGGGACCCGGCGTGCGCACGACGATCGCCCTCCACCGGGCACTGCTGCGCGACCCCGACGTGTGCGCCGACCGCCACGACGTCCAGTTCGTCGACCGGCGGCTGCCCGAGCTGGTCGCCCGCGCGGCGTCCCTCGCCGAGGACCCCGCCCTCGGCATCCCGTCCCCCTCCCGCCCGTCCCTGCAGCTCGTCCAGACCCCGGCCGGCGACGCCCGGCCGGCCCCGTCCACCCACTGAGAGGACCGACGCCATGTCCGGCACGACCTTCACCCTCGACGACCTCATGGCCCTGCTCACGGAGAAGGCAGGCCTGCCCGCCAGCGCGCACACGACCGACCCGGACGCGCACTTCGAGGACCTCGGCCTGGACTCGCTGGCCTTCCTGTCGATGCAGACCGAGCTGCAGGACCGCTACGGCACCGAGATGCCCGACGACAGCCCCGGCCGCTACACGCTCGGCGAGATCGTCGAGACGGTCAACGGCGCCGTGCAGCGGCCCGCCGGCATGGCCTGAAGAAGGGCCGCCCTGCAGCGAGGCCGTCCGCCCCACCACCTGCCGACATCCCGAGGAGTGACCCCCGTGAGCATCCTGGAGCCGCAGACCCGCACCGCCGGGCACACGGACAACTCGATCTACATCGACGCGGACATCGACCACGTCTGGCGCGCCACCAACGACGTGCAGACCTGGCCCGACCTGTTCACCGAGTACGCCTCGGTGGAGATCCTCGAGCAGAGCGAGACCTACGTCCGCTTCCGGCTCAAGATGCACCCGGACGAGTCCGGACGGGTGTGGAGCTGGGTGTCCGAGCGCACGCTGGACCCGGCGGCCCACGAGGTGCGCGCCCGGCGGGTCGAGCCGGGGCCGTTCGAGTTCATGGACATCCGCTGGACCTACGCCCCGGAGGGCAGCGGCACCCGGATGCGCTGGGTGCAGGACTTCCGGATGCGCCCGGAGGCCCCGATCGACACCGAGGGCATGACCCGGCGGATCGACACCAACACCAAGACCCAGATGGCGGTGATCCGGGACAAGGTGGAGGCAGCCGCCGCCCGGGACGCCGGGACGCCGGAGCCGACGGCATGATCGGCACGTCCCGGGGGGTCGCCGTCGTCCTCCCGGGCGAGGGCGGCGCCCGGCCGGGCATGGTCGACGCCTGGCTCGCCGACGCGCCGGCCCGGGACGTAGTCGCCGAGGTCAGCGACGTGGTGGGCCGCGACGTCGCCGAGTGGTGGCGCGAGCCGGCCAACGCGCCCGACCCGGTCGCGACGCACCTCGAGGTCGTCGTCACGGGGATCGCCGGCTGCCGGAGCCTGACCGCGGCGGGCCTGGCCCCCGTGGCCGTCGCCGGGCACGGGGTCGGTGAGTACGCCGCCCTCGTGGCCGCCGGTGCGCTCGGGCTCGCACAGGTGGTGGAGCTCGTGCACTGGCGCGCGGAGCTGCTGGCACTGGCACCGCGCCCCTCCTGCGCCGGCATGGCCGCGCTGGTCGGGAGGGGCGCGGGCGAGGTGGCCCGGACCGCGGTCGAGCGGGTCGGGGGCACGCTGGCCGTCGCCTCCTGCGACGCCCCCGCCCAGGTGGTGCTCTCCGGCAGCTGCGAGGACCTGGCCGCGGCGGGCACGGTCGTGCACGCGGCCGGCCTCGACCTGGTGCGGCTGCCCGGCCGCGCGCCGTGTCACGGCCCGCTGATGGCGCCGGTGGCCGCGCACCTCGCCCCGGCCCTGGCCGACCTGGACTGGTCGGAGCCCGGGATCCCCGTGGTCCCCAACGCCGACGGCCGGCCGACCCGGGACCCCGAGCGCCTCGCTGCCTGCCTGCGGGCCCACCTGACCTCGCCGGTGCTGTGGGAGGCGACGTCCTCCGCGCTGGTCGAGGCCGGCGCCACCGCGGTCGTCGAGGTCGGCGCCACCCCCCTGCTGGGCCCGCTGGTCCGCCAGGTCCACCCCGACCTCCCGGTGCGCCTCGCCTCGGCACCGGGGACGCCGTTCCCGACCGACCAGCCCGAGCCCGCGCTCGCGGGCCTGGCCCCGACCGGAGGAGAGACATGACCACCATCCAGCACGCGCCGACGGCCGTGCGCTGCGGCCCGACGGTGCACCGGTCGGACACGGCCCCCAACCGCCGGCGGGGCGGCGACATCCGCGTCCTGCTCTCGCCGGCGAGCGTCGGCTCCACCGCCGGGTTCATGGGCACCCTGACCCTCGAGCCCGGGGAGGTCGTGACCGAGCACTGGCACCCCTACTCGGAGGAGTTCCTCTACTGCCAGAGCGGGGACGTCCTGGTCACCCTCGACGGGGAGGAGCGGCGGCTGACCGCCGAGTCCGCCGTCCACATCCCGATCGGCGTGCGGCACCGCATCGTCAACGACTCGTCGGCGACCGCGTTCTTCGTCTTCCTCTGCGGCCCGCTGGCGCCGCGACCGGAGCTCGGCCACGTCGACACCGAGCCGTCGCCCGGCTCGGCCGGCCTCCGGTGAGCGCCGCGATGACGACGCGGGAGCGAGCATCGCAGGGAGCGCCAGCGACCGAGGCGCGGAACGACTGCGGAGCCGAGCAGTGAACCAGCGGCGCCGGGTCGTCGTCACCGGGATCGGCGTGGTCGCTCCCGGGTCGATGGGCCGGGAGGGCTTCTGGGACATGATCACCGCGGGGCGGACGGCGACCCGGCGGATCACCTTCTTCGACCCCAGCCGGTTCCGGTCGCAGGTGGCCGCGGAGGTCGACTTCGACGGGCGGCAGCTCGGGCTGACCGCCCACGAGGTGCACCGCAACGACCGGTTCGTGCAGATGGCCCTCGTGGCCGCGGACGAGGCGGTCGCCGACAGCGGGTTGACCTTCGGCACCGGCGGCGCCGACGACGCCCCGGACCCCGAGCGGGTCGGGATCACGCTGGGCAGCGCCGTGGGCGCGACCATGCGGCTGGAGCAGGAGTACGTGGCGGTCAGCGACGCCGGCACGCACTGGCTGGTCGACCCCCGCTACGCCTCGCACTTCCTCTCCCACGCCCTGGTCCCGAGCTGCGGCGCGACCGAGCTGGCGGTGCGCTTCGGCGCCCACGGGCCGGCCACGGTGGTCTCGACGGGTTGCACCTCGGGCATCGACGCCGTCGGCTACGGCAGCCAGCTCATCGAGGACGGCGACGCCGACGTCGTCCTCGCCGGTGCCAGCGACGCCCCGATCTCCCCGATCTCGATGGCCTGCTTCGACACGATCCGGGCGACGACCGGCAACAACGCCGACCCCGAGCACGCCGCCCGGCCCTTCGACGCCCGCCGGGACGGCTTCGTCATGGGGGAGGGCGCCGCGGTCCTGGTCCTCGAGGAGCTCGAGCACGCCCGGCGGCGCGACGCGACGGTGTACTGCGAGGTCAGCGGCTACGCCAACCGCTGCAACGCCTTCCACATGACCGGGCTCAAGCCCGACGGCACCGAGATGGCCGAGGCGATCCGCCAGGCGCTCGACCAGGGCCGCATCGACCCCGACGAGGTCGGCTACGTCAACGCCCACGGCTCCGGGACCAAGCAGAACGACCGGCACGAGACCGCGGCGGTGCACCGGAGCCTCGGCCCGGCCGCCGACCGGGTGGCGATGAGCTCGATCAAGTCGATGGTCGGGCACTCGCTCGGCGCCATCGGCTCGATCGAGATCGCCGCGACCGCCCTCGCCGTCCACCGCGGCGTCCTGCCCCCCACGGCCAACTACGAGGTGCCCGACCCCGAGTGCGACCTCGACTACGTCCCCAACGTCGCCCGCGAGCAGAAGGTCGACGTCGCGGTGTCGGTCGGCAGCGGGTTCGGCGGCTTCCAGTCGGCCATCGTGCTGGCCAGCCCCACGCGGAGGACGGCATGAGCAACCTGCTGGTCACCGGCATCGGGGTCGTGGCCCCGACCGGGGTGGGCGCCGAGGCGCACTGGGCCTCGCTGGTCCGCGGCGAGCCGGCGATCCGGCCGATCGAGGGCTTCGACCCCACGCGGTACGGCATCTCGCTGGCCGGCCAGGTGCGGGACTTCGTGCCCGAGGAGCACGTCGCCCCGCAGCTGAAGGTGCAGACCGACCGGTGGACGTGGATGTCGCTGGCCGCGGCCACGATGGCGGCCCAGGACGCCGGGTACGAGGCCCCCGAGGACGTCTACGCGACCTCGGTGTTCCTCGCCTCCGGGTCGGGCGGCAACGAGTTCAGCCAGCACGAGATCCAGGGCCTGTGGGCCAAGGGGCCCAAGTCGGTCGGCGCCTACCAGTCGATCGCCTGGTTCTACGCCGCCAGCACCGGCCAGATCTCCATCCGCGACGGCTACAAGGGTCCCTCCGGCGTCGTCGTCAGCGAGGGCGCCGGCGGCCTGGACAGCATCGGGTGGGCCCGTCGCGTCGCCCGCCGGGGCACCCCCGCGGTGCTGGTGGGCGGCACCGAGGCCGGGATGTGCCCGTACGCCCTGCTCTGCCAGGCGACCAGCGGCCGGCTGTCGACGGCCACCCGCCCCGAGGAGGCCTACCTGCCCTTCGACCGGCGGGCCAACGGCCACGTCGTCGGCGAGGGCGGCGCGATCCTGCTGGTCGAGGAGCCCGCGGCCGCGCGGGCCCGCGGGGCGACCCGGGTGTGGGGCGAGGTCGCCGGCTACGGCGCCACGCACGACGCGCACCACCACGAGTCCCCCGCCCCCGACGCCACGCAGTACGCGCGGGCGATCCGGCTCTCCCTCGCCGACGCCGGCGTGACGCCCGACGAGGTGGACCTCGTGGTCGCCGACGGCGCCGGGACGCCGGAGCTGGACGCGCTGGAGCTCGCCGCGCTCGCCGCCGTCTTCGGGGAGCGGTCGACGCCGGTGCCGGTGACCGCGCCGTCGTCGTGGACCGGGCGGCTGATGGCCGGCGGCTCGGCGCTCGCCGTCGCCACCGCCCTGCTGGCGATGCGGGACGGGATCGTCCCGGGGACCGCCTTCCTCGCCCAGCCGGTCGACGCACCCGGCGTCGACCTGGTGCAGGGCAGCCGGGTGCGGGAGCTGTCGACCGTGGTCGTCCTGGCCCGCGGCTCCGGCGGCTTCAACAGCAGCCTGGTGCTGCGCCGGCACCAGGGGTCCGCGGAGGACGCGGCATGACGGCGGGCTCGGCGGACGGCGACCTCCCCGGCGTCCGGACGATGCTCCGGATGCGGGCGCGGGAGGGCTGCGAGGGCGCGTTCGAGGCGGCCTGGCGCCGGGCGGCGGCGGAGATCGCCCGGGTGCCCGGGAACCTGCGGCAGGAACTGGTCCGCGACGCCGACGACCCGCGCACGTTCCTGATCACCAGCGACTGGACCGACCGCGCCGCGGTCGACGCCTTCGGGCGCAGCAGCGCACGGGAGACCCTCACCGCGGCGCTGCGGGACCTCCGCGAGGACGCCGCGCGCGCCACCTACGAGGTGCTGGCCACCGTCCCCGGCGACAAGGGCCTGCACGTGCGGGTCGACATCACCACGACGGTGGGCCCGGGCGAGGAGGAGGCCTTCGAGCGCGGCTACGCGAAGGTCACCGAGCGGCTGCGCGGCACCCCCGGCCTGGTCCGGGAGGAGCTGCTCCGGGAGCCCGGCTCGCGGACCTACCACATCTTCGCCGAGTGGGAGTCCGAGCAGGACTTCACCAACTGGGTCGACGACCCCTCGCACGCCGACCAGACCGGCCCGCTGATCCGGTGGCTGTCGGTCGACTTCGACCGGCGGCTCTACGAGATCCGGTTCCGGCCGGAGGAGCCCGGGGGGAGCGGCTGGAGCGCACCGTCGGCGAGCGGCCGGCCGGAGGCCACCACGCACGGGGTCACCTCGACCGCGCAGCCCGACCCGGCGTTCCGGGCACCGGCGACCGCGGCGCCTCCCACCCCGGTGCCTGCGACAGCGGTGCCGGAGCCCGAGGCGCCGGAGCCCGCGGCCGTGCCCGAGGTCCCGTCGCCGGTTCCCCCGGCCGAGCCCCTGGCGGCGCCCGAGCCGGTGCCCAGCGCGAGCGTGCAGGAGTTCGTGGAGCGACCGGACGACGCGCACGTCGCCGCCGCGGTCCCCCCGGTGCCGCCGGTGAGCGCCCCCGCTCCCGGCCGGCCGACCGAGGTGCTGGTGGTCGGCGCCGGGCCTGCCGGGATGACGCACGCCATCGAGCTCGCGCGGCGCGGTGTCGCCGTCCGCATCGTGGACAAGCGGGCGCAGGCGGCGACCCAGGCCGACAAGGCCATCGGCATCCACTGCCGGACGATGGAGATCTGGGAGGACCAGGGCATCGTCACCGAGGCGATGGACGCCGGGATCTGGCTGTACGGCCAGACGGTCTTCGTCAACGGGGAGCAGACCCACCAGGTCGACTGGGCCGGCCTCGACGAGCTGCCCTACGCCCACCTCGGGCTGCCGCAGTACGAGACCGAGCGGCTGCTGGCCGACCGGCTGACCTCGCTGGGCGTGGCCGTGGAGCGGGGGGTGGAGCTGGCCGCCCTCACCCAGGACGGCGAGGGCGTCACCGCCACGCTGCGGCACGCCTCGGGCGAGGTCGAGACCACCCGCGCGCAGTACCTGGTCGGCTGCGACGGCGCCCACAGCGCCGTCCGGTCCCAGCTGGGGCTCGTCTTCGAGGGCGGCCTGTCGATGTTCCCGCAGCTGTTCATGCTCGGCGACGTCGACGTCGACTGGGACCTGCCGGCCGGCCACCTGGTGCGGTTCGTGCGCATCGAGGACGACGGCGACTTCACCGGGATGCTGGTCTGCGTCCCGCTCAAGGGCCGCAGCCGGTATCGGATCGCCACCCTCGCCCCACAGGAGCTGCAGAGGACGGTGGGCTCGGGCGTCGTGCCGCCGGGCTTCTGGCAGGAGTACACCCCGCCGACGCTGGCCGACATCCAGGCCGCGATCGACGACCTGGGCCCGGCCGGCACGACGGCGAGCAACCTGCGCTGGTCGTCGATCTTCCGGATCAAGCACGGCATCGTCGACGCCTACCGGCGCGGCCGGGTGTTCGTCGCCGGCGACGCGGCGCACCTGCACCCCCCGGCGGGCGGCCAGGGCATGAACACCGGCATCCAGGACGCCTGGAACCTCGGCTGGAAGCTCGCCCTCGCCGTCCGGGGGCAGGCCGCGCCGGGCCTGCTCGACAGCTACGAGGCCGAGCGCCGGCCGGCCGGCAAGGCCATCGTCGACCGCGCCGTGGCGATCGCGTTCACCGACGAGATGGACATGGCCGACGAGAAGGCCCAGTTCCTCCTCGAGATGCAGATGACGATGAACTACGCCGGCAGCCCGCTGGTCGGCCAGTTCTCCGGCGGGGAGGGCTTCCCGGCCGGTCCCGAGCCCGGGCACCGGGCACCGGACGTGCAGGGTCTCCGGCGCTTCGGCGTGGCCCACCCGCTGCGCCTGTTCGACCTGACCCGGGGCACGCGGTCGACGCTGCTGCTCCACGCCGGCGCCGGTGCGTCGGAGGAGCAGCTGCTGGCCCTGGAGAAGCTGGCGGGCGCCGTGCGGCAGCAGGGCCACGGCCAGGTCGACGCCTACCTCATGGCCGCTCCGGACGCCTCCGTGCCGCTGCTGGTCGACCTCCCGGTGGTGCGCGACGCCGACCGGGCCTTCGCGGCCGCCTACGGCGTGGAGGGTGCGGCGACGGCGGCCTACCTCGTCCGGCCCGACGGCCACGTCGGCTTCCGGACCCGCCCGGTGGACGAGGCCGCGATCGCCGACCACCTGGCCGGGGTCTTCGCGCAGTGACCCCGCCACCGCAACCGCACCGCCACCGAGACGACGCCGACCCCGAGGAGACGACATGACCCAGACCGTGCGGCCGGCACCGGCGGCGACCGACGACGTCGTGCCCGGCGCGGAGATCTACACGCCCGAGTTCCGCGCCGACCCCTATCCCGTCTACGCCCGGCTGCGCGCCGAGCGGCCGGTGGTCAAGGTGCGCACGCCGCGCTTCGACTCGTTCCTGGTCACCCGCTACGAGGACGCCCGGCAGGCGCTCTCGGACCCGCGGCTGTCCAAGGACCTGTACCGCGCGGGGGACACCTACCTGGCGGTGTTCGGCGAGAAGGCGCGCCAGATCAACACCAACATGCTCAACTCCGACCCGCCGGAGCACAGCCGGCTGCGCCGCCTGGTGACGCAGGCGTTCACCCCCCGGCGCATCGAGGCCATGCGTCCCCGGGTCGAGGAGATCGTCGAGGGCCTGCTGGACCGGATGGCGCCGCGCGGCCGGGCCGACTTCGTCGACGAGTTCGCCCTGCGGCTGCCGCTGGCGGTGATCGGTGACCTGCTCGGGATCCCCGCGGAGGACCACGAGGAGATCCTGGCGGGGACCCAGGTCATCCGGACGGTGGGCACCGGCGGGCGCAGCCCCCAGGAGGACCGGGCCGCGATCGGGCAGGCCCAGGAGCGGCTGCACGCCTACTTCACCGGCCTGGTCGCCGCCAAGCGCCGCGAGCCCGGCGATGACCTGGTGAGCGCGCTGATCGCCGCTCGCGACGGGGACGGCCGGCTGTCGGAGGCCGAGCTGGTGTCCACGGCGTTCCTGCTGCTGTTCGCCGGCTACCAGACCACCTCGGACTTCCTCGGCAACGCCGTCGTGGCCCTGCTGACGCACCCCGAGGAGATGGCGCGGCTGCTCGAGGACCCGGACCTCGTCCCGGCCGCGGTGGAGGAGCTGCTGCGCTTCGACGGCTCGGTGCCGGTGTCGAGCTTCCGCTTCGCCACCGAGGACCTCGAGATCGGCGGCGTGCCCATCCCGGCGGGCTCGATCGTCACGATCGTCCTCAGCGCGGCCAACCACGACCCGGACCTGGTCCCCGACCCCGACGCGCTCGACCTGCGCCGGGGCCCCACCCAGCACATGTCGTTCGGCCACGGCGTCCACTACTGCCTGGGCACCGCCCTCGCCCGCCTCGAGGCGACGACGGCGCTGCGGCGGATCCTCGTCCGGCTGCCCGACCTGCGGCTCGACGTCCCCGTCGAGGAGCTGCAGTGGCTGCCGGCCGCGTCGGCGTTCCGGGGGCTGCTGGAGCTCCCGCTGCGCTTCACGCCCACCCCGGCGCGCGGCGGGCAGCCGGCCCCGGCCACGGCGAGCCCAGTTCCCGCGGCCCCGACCGCCGCCGGTCCGGTCTCCGCGGAACGGTCGGGACGGTTCCTCCTCGGTGACCGGCCGGTGGCGCGCCTGGGCCTGGGCTGCATGAAGTTCACCGGGCACCGGCTGATGGGACCGCCGGCCGACCGTGCGGCCGCACTCGCCGTGCTCCGCCGCGCCGTCGAGCTGGGCGTCGAGCACCTCGAGACCAGCGACCACTACGGCCCCCGCATCGTCAACGAGCTGGTCCGCGAGGCGCTGCACCCGTACCCCGAGCAGCTCGTCGTCGTCACCAAGGTCGGTGCCCGCCGGACGCCGGACGGCGGCTGGATCCCCGCCCTGCAGGCCGAGGAGCTCCGCCGGGCCGTGCAGGAGGACCTCGACACGCTCGGCCAGGACGTGCTCGACGTGGCCCTGCTGCGGATGCCGGGGGTGGGCGAGCCGGTGGCCAGCGCGATCGTCGAGCCGTTCGAGGCCCTGGCGCAGCTGCAGCAGGAGGGCCTGGTCCGCTCCATCGGGGTGAGCCACGTGACCGCCGAGCAGGTGGCCGAGGCCCGCGCGATCGCGCCGCTGGCCTGCGTGCAGGACCACTACAACCTCGTCCACCGTGCCGACGACGACCTCGTCGACGCCCTCGCCGCCGAGGGCACCGCCTTCCTGTCGATGGAGGGCCTCTCGTACACGTCGTTCTTCCCGGTCCGCGACCTCGTACCCGAGCAGGCCGCGGTCCTCGACACGGTGGCGCGGCGCGTGGGCGGCACCCGGACGCAGGTGGCCCTGGCGTGGCTGCTGGCGCGCTCGCCCAACCTGCTGGTCATCCCCGGGGCGACGACGGTCGCCCAGCTGGAGGAGAACGTCGCGGCGGCCGCTCTGGCGCTCGACCCGCTGGACACCGCGGAGCTCGACCGCATCGCCGGCATGGCCCCGCCGCCCGCCGCCGCCCCGCACGGCCCGCCGCCGGCCTGGACCGGGCAGGCAGGAGGCCCGTGATGGACGTGCTCGACCCGTTCTGCGACCAGCAGCCCGCGCTGCCGCCCCTGCCGCGCCGTCGGTGGGCCGCCGTCGGCGCGATCGTCGGCCACCGGCTGATGGCCGGGCTGGTGCTCGCCGGCTCGTCGGCCGTCCCCGGCTCGTGGTGCGGCACCGTCCCGTGGGACGAGTGCTGGGCGGGCGGGTGGGACGGCTGGTGGGACCCCACCGCCCGGCCCGCACCGGACCCGGACCTCCCCGACGACCTCCGCGCGTGGTGAGGGCGGCGCCCTCGCTCCGCGACCCCATCCCCGGACCCGGCCGGGAGGACAGGCCCCGGCCGGCACACCCCGCACCGCCCGACCCACCCAGGAGGAACCCGTGACCTTCCGACCGTTCCGCAACGTGATCGTCTGCCGCATGGTGCCGGGGAGCGAGGAGGAGGTCGGCCCCGTCTTCGCCTACTACGACCGGACCACCCGGCCGCAGGACCTCGGCGTCATCGGGCGGTACCTGCTCTCGCACGACGACCTCTACATCCACGTCATCGAGCGCAAGGAGGACCCGGCCGTCTCGGGCCAGCGCCGCGGCCTGCCCGCCTTCCAGGCGATCGCGGAGAAGATCGCGCCCTACGTGACGCCGTACCCGAGCTACTGGGAGAACCCGTCGCACTCCGTGGCCAAGCCGTTCTACGCCTGGGTGCCGGAGGGCGACGTGCCGGCGGACCGGGAGCTGACCGTGATCGTCCAGCGGATGAAGCCCGGCGCCGAGCCCGACATCGCCCGCGTCTTCGGCGACTCCGACGCCGGCGACCTGCCGACCGTGACCGGTGTGACCGGCCGCTGGCTGTTCTCGATGGAGGACGTCTTCGTGCACCTGCTGGAGCAGGACGTGGAGAAGGCGGCCGCGGTGCGGGCCAACCACGAGTCGCACCGGCCGGCGTTCGCGCGGATCATGCACGAGCTCAGCCCGTACGTGAGCCCGTACCGCCCGGACACCTGGCAGAGCCCGCGGGACTCGGTCGCGCACGTCTTCTACCGCTGGCAGGCCGACGACTGGAAGCCCGAGGACTGACGACGGGAGGCCGGCGTGAGCCTGCAGGGCTTCTCCACGCTCATCTACCGCGCCGACGACGTGGCCGCGGCCGTGGCCTGGTACACCCGGCTGCTCGGGGTGGGGCCCTTCCACACCCGGGCGGGGCCCGACGGGCGCCTGGTCCACGCCGTGTTCGGCGTCGGTGAGCACTACGACGAGCTGACGATCACCGGCCGCACCGAGGACCCGCCCGGCACGGCGGCCGCGTCGGGGGGCGGTGTCATGCACTGGCGGGTCGACGACCTGTCGGCCACGCTGGCGCGGCTGCGGTCGATGGACGCGACGGTGCACCACCCGGCCACGGTGCACGGACCGTTCGTCACCGCCGTCGTCGCCGACCCCTTCGGCAACCTGGTCGGGCTCCAGGGCGTCGTGGACGCCCCGGACCCGGCCGAGGACCTCGCCTGCGCCCTGGCGACCTGACCGGCGGGGGGGGGGGGGGGGGGGGGGGGGGGGGGGGGGGGGGGGGGGGGGGGGGGGGGGGGGGGGGGGGGGGGGGGGGGGGGGGGGGGGGGGGGGGGGG